>JAHEXV010000001.1 GCA_023251935.1 bacterium
TGGCCAGCACCCCCTTCTCGAGCTCCCCGGCCCGGATCCGGCCCACCCCCAGTGCGACGGAGCGCTCAAACCGCTCGGGGGGTAGCGCGCTGGCGATCCGGGCCTCTGCGGTGGGGTGCGGGTCGGCGAGCGGCAGCGCCCCCTCCCGCAGGGCGCCCAGCCGGGCCCTCAGGCGGGTCGCCGTGACCGCGGCGTCGGTTCCCGGGCCAGCGATCGCGCAGAGCGTCAGATGGGTGCGGCCATCGGCTCGGTGGAGGACCAGCTCGGGCATCACCAGGAGCGCCGGCGGAAACGAGGACCACTGCGGCTCCCGAGCGCCCTCGGCATCGAACGAGAACCCGCCGACCCACACGGGCCCGGCGCCGGCAGGCAGGCTTGGCGGCTCCGCCGCCAGCCGGTCCCGGGTCACCTCGGCGCAGGCCCCGGCGACGTCACGAAAACGCCCCCCTCCCCGCGAGACCACCTCGTGGGCGCTGCCGAGCGCCGCGATCGCGAACCCGTCGCGATCCGGCTGCTCCCAGCAGAACCACCGATCCCCGGCGAGCCGCGAGCCAAAGACCGCCGCGCTCGGATCCCCCGGCTCGACCGACGCCGTGGCACTGACCAGCCGCCGCCTCCCCCCCGCCTCGATGAGCAGCGCCTCGACCGAGTCAAGCAGCGCAGCTGTTACAGACGAGTCGATCAAGGAGCCTCGTCCGAGCTAGCGACGACGTCGCGGTTAGGAGGTGTCCGACCTGCCGCCACGCCGGAACCCTAGCCCGGCGGCAGCGGACGCGAAGCGGAGCAGCCGCCGGTTGGATTCGGAGCAGCCGCCGGTTGGATTCCTACTGGTCGGGGCGGGAGCGGGCGATGGCGACTTCGCCGGTCCTGGCCATCTCGATCAGGCCGTGGGGGCGAACCATCCGCTCGAAGGCGTCGATCTTGTCGTTCGACCCGGTCACCTCGATGGTCAGCGTGCGCCGGGAGACGTCGACGATCTTGGCCCGGAAGATCTCCGCGAAGTGCATGATCTCGGCGCGGCCGTCGACCGCCGCCTGGACCCGGAACAGGGCCATCTCCCGGGAGATCGTCTGATCCGGCTCCATGTCGCGGATCTTGAGCACATTGACCAGCTTGTGGAGCTGCTTGGTGACCTGGTCGATCGGATGCACCGCCCCGTCCAGGGTCAGGGTGATCCTGGAGACATCGGGGTCGTCGGTCGGCCCGACCGCGAGGGTGTCGATATTGAAGCCACGGCGGCTGAACAGGCCGGCGATTCGGGCCAGCACGCCCGGCTTGTTCTCGACCAGCAGCGAGAGCACGTGCTTGCGCCCGGTCAGGGCGCGCGACGCCTCGAGGTCCTCGAGCTTGACGAGCTCTGGTGTTCCGGCTTCCATCTCTACCCGCTCCTTCCCTCAACCCACCATGTCCCGGGCGGCGGCGCCGGCCGGGATCATCGGGAAGCAGTTCTCCGTTTTCGACACCTGGACGTCGAGCAGCGCCGGGCCCTCCGCATCGAGGGTCGCGCGCATCGCGTCCTTGAGCTGGCGCTTGTCGGCGCAGCGCATCCCGGTCCACCCGAAGGCCTCGGCCAGTTTCACCCAGTCCGGGCTGTCGCCCATCTCGACCGATGAGTAGCGCCCGTCCCAGAACAGCTCCTGCCACTGGCGGACCATGCCGAAGTGGCCGTTGTTCATCAGGAACACCTTCACCGGGATGTCGTGCACGGCGGCGGTGGCGAACTCCTGGCAGACCATCACCAGGCTGCCGTCGCCGGCCAGGCAGACGACCGTGTCGTCCGGGCGCGCGACCTTGGCGCCGATCGCCGCCGGCAGGCCGAAGCCCATCGTCCCGAGACCTCCTGAGTTGATCCACTGGCGCGGCCGCGAGAAGTGGTAGTACTGCGCCGCCCACATCTGGTGCTGGCCGACGTCGGAGGTGATGATCGCCTCGCCCTCGGTCGCCTCGTACATCGCCTCGATCATGAACTGCGGCTTGATCTCCGAGTCGCTCGAGTCCTCGTAGCCCAGCGGGTATTCCGCCTGCCAGGCGCGAATCTGCTTCCACCAGTCGTCGAGTCGCGCCGAGTCGGCCTTCAGCGCCCGGTACTCGCGGGTCAGCTTCGCGAGCACGTCCCTGGCGTCGCCGACGATCGGGATGTGGGCGGGGACGTTCTTGGAGATCTCGGCCGGGTCGATGTCGACGTGGACGAACTTCGCCCGCGGCGCGAACTCCGACAGCTTGCCGGTGATCCGGTCGTCGAAGCGGGCGCCGATCGCGAGGATCAGGTCAGCGTTGTCCATCGCGTAGTTGGCGGTTCGGGTGCCGTGCATGCCGAGCATCCCGAGCCACTGGTCGTGCGGCGCCGGGAAGGCGCCGAGCCCCATCACCGTCAGGGTCACGGGGAGCTTGTCCGAGGTCGCGAACTCGATCAGCTCCGCTGACGCGTCGGCGTTGACGATCCCGCCGCCGGCGTAGACCACCGGCCGCTGCGCGTTGGCCAGCGCCTTTGCGGCGAGGCGGATCTGCTTGATGTTGCCCTCGGTCGGGGGCTTGTATCCGGGCAGGTTGGGGCGACCTTCGGCCGGTTCGTACTCGATGTCGGCGCGCGAGAGGTCCTGCGGGACGTCGACCAGCACCGGGCCGGGGCGGCCGGTGGAGGCGATGTGGAAGGCCGCGTGGATGTACTCGGGGATCTGGCGGGGATCGGTGACCAGGAAGGAGTGCTTGACGATCGGCAGCGTGATCCCGGTCACGTCGGCCTCCTGGAAGCCGTCGGTGCCGATCAGGTCGGTGCGCACCTGGCCAGTGATGAACACGGTCGGGACCGAGTCCAGCATCGCGTCGGTGATCGCCGTGACCAGGTTGGTCGCCCCGGGTCCCGAGGTCGCGAAGGCGACCCCCACCCGCCCCGAGGCCTTGGCGTAGCCCTCGGCGGCGTGACCGGCGCCCTGCTCGTGGCGCGCCTGGATGTGGGTGAACTCGGCATCGTAGATCGCGTCGTAGGTCGGCAGGTTGGCGCCGCCGGGGATGCCGAAGACGTGTTCGACCCCCTCTGCCTTCAGCGCTTCACACAATGCATCCGCGGCCCGCATGGCAGAGATTGTAGGGCCCCATCCGAGCGGGTCTTTTCGGGGTCGCTAGCGGGGACGCGGGGCTCGAAGAGCGGCGATCTCGGGCACCTCGAGCTCGCCCGGCTTCCACTGCGTGCTGGGGAGGATCGCCCGCTCGATCACCCGATCCCGATGGCGCTCGATCGTCTCGAGCATCGAGCGAACCAGCTCCTCACCCAGATGGTGCGGCTTCAACCCCAGGTCGAGCAGCTTCGTGTTGACCGCGTTGTAGTAGTGCTGCTCGGCCTCGACCCTGGGGTTCGGGTACTTGCGGACCTCGACCTCGTAGCCGACCTCGGCGGCGCTGCGACGGACGAGCTCGGCGAGCTCCGAGACGCTGAACTGCTCGGTGAACTGGTTGAAGACCCGGTACTCGCCGAGTTCCGGAGGGTTGCCGATCGCGAGCTCGACGCACTGAAGCGTGTCGCGGATGTTGAGGAAGCCGCGCGTCTGGCCACCCTCCCCGTAGACGGTCAGCGGATGGCCGATCACCGCCTGGACGCAGAAGCGGTTGAGCACCGTCCCGAACACCTCGTCGTAGTCGAACCGGGTGGTGAGCCGCTCGTCGAGGGCCGTCTCGTCGGTCTCCACGCCGTAGACGACGCCCTGGTTGAGGTCGGTGGAGCGCAGGCCCCAGATCCGGCAGGCGAAGTGGATGTTGTGCGAGTCGTGGACCTTGGACAGGTGGTACAGCGAGCCGGGCATCTTCGGGAACGGAAGCGTGTCCTTGCGTCCCTTGTGCTCGATCTCGATGAACCCCTCCTCGATGTCGATCTCGGGGGTGCCGTACTCGCCCATCGTCCCGAGCTTGACCAGGTGGCAGTCGGGGACCTTGTCGCGGATCCCGAACAGCAGGTTGAGCGTCCCGAGCACGTTGGTGCGCTGGGTCTCGAGCGCATGCTTGCGCGAGATCATCGAGAACGGCGCCGATGGCTGCTCGCCGTAGTGGACGATCGTCTCCGGCGCGGTGTCGGTGAGCACCGCGTCGATGAACTCGGCGTCCTCGATGCTGCCGACGAAGCTCGAGATCTCGTTGCCGGAGACCTCCCGCCAGGCGTCGATCCGCTCGGCGAGGGGGCGAACCGGGATCAGCGAGTCGGTCGAGTGCTGGACGTGCCAGCGCCGCCGCGAGAAGTTGTCGACGACGGAGACCTCGTGGCCCCGCGCCGAGAGCCGCATCGCGGTGGGCCAGCCCAGGTATCCGTCACCCCCGAGGATCAGGATCCGCATGATCGCGCGAGGGTAGCGGACCGACCCCCCATCTATTCTCTTGCGGCCGTGGAATCGGCGATCTTGCAGGCGAATCTCCTTCCCCCCGAGCTGACCGCGATCCGCGCGGTCGGCCTCGGCCTCGCCGTGCTGATCGCCGCCTTCGCGATCTGGCGGCGGCGATCGCTGCGCAACGCCGACGTCCTGATCCTGCTCGTGATCGCCCTCGGCTTGGCGATCGTCTCCGGCACCCAGCTCCTCGACACGATCCTCAGCGCCTTCTCGTTCAAGCGCTCCAACGGAACCCGGATCGTCGGCGTCGCGGTGTTCGCGATCCTGATCCTGTTCCTGCTCGTCGTCCGCGCCCTCGCGCAGGGATCGCGGATCACCCGCGAGCTCTCCGAGGTGCTCGAGGGGCTCGCCTGGGAGCAGTTCAAGGCCAGCGGGCACCCGGAGCGGTTCCGGGGCCGGATCGGCGTCCTGGTGCCCGCCTACAACGAGGCGGAGAGCATCGGCTGGGTGCTCGATCGGATCCCGGCGCGGGTGTGCGACGTCGAAACCGCGGTGCTGGTGGTCGACGACGGCTCGCGCGACGCGACCGGCGAGATGGCGGCCGAACGCGGCGCCGTCGTGGCCCGCCACGTGATCAACCGAGGGGGCGGCGCCGCCCTGCGGACCGGCTACCGGCTGCTCGCCGACTCGGGGGCGACGGTGGTCGTCACCCTGGACGCGGACGGTCAGCATCTGCCCTCCGAGATGGAGCGCCTCGTCGAGCCAGTCGTCTCGGGGGAGGTCGCGGTCGCCCACGGGTCCCGCGTGCTGGGCAGGGCTGACCCCAACCACTACTCCCGCGAGCTGGGGATCGTCTTCTTCAACCGAACGGTGTCGTTGATCACCCGGACCAAGGTCAGCGACTGCTCGAACGGCTACCGGGCCGTGCGCAGCGACGTGCTGCCGCAGCTCGTCCTGCGCCAGGAGCAGTTCCACACCTCGGAGTTCCTGATCGAGGCGATCAAGCGCGGCATCCCCGCCAAGGAGGTCCCCGTGACGGTCGCGAACCGCCGCCACGGGCACTCGAAGAAGCCCGCCGTCGTCCGCTACGGCCTCGGGTTCGCGAACGCGATCGTCCGGACGTGGCTCAGGTGATGGCTGGGTAGGGGAAGGCGATCACGCCCAGGGCCGATTCACGACTCCGCGCGCCGCCGGGTGCGTTCCGTACGCGAATTCCGCCGAGAGGAACTTTGTGCATGGCATAGGTGCATATGCGTCCCCTCGACTACCTGGACTCCCCAACGCTGGACCGCCAGCACCATCCCCTTACCCAGCCTTCTGCGGGCCAGCCGCGCTCGGCTGGCGGACCTCGGAGGGGTCGGGCAGGTAGAGGTCGGTGCCGCAGCGGGTGCAGACCTGGACGTAGAGCTTGTGGACCTTGCCGCAGCGGGGGCAGCGGCGCTCGGGCTCCTCGGTCTCGCCCCGATAGAAGATCACGGCGACCAGGCCGATCACCGGCAGGACCGAGCCGACCAGCAGCCAGATGAAGAAGGAGCTGCCCTTGGCGCGCCCGATGATCCCCGTGGCGATCCCAAAGCTGAGCGCGATCACTACGTAGGGGGCGCCGGACATGGCCGAATTGTGACGCTCGATCAGTCCAGCGGGCGGTGGGTCCCACCGCGCGCATACTCCTCCGCGCGCAGGGGCCGAGGATGGCCGATCGATCCGACCTCGGCCACGTCGCGCCGGAACGGAAGCCCGACGGTCCAATCGGCGACCGCGCGGATCTTTCGCGCCAGGCCCGGGATCCGGCTCATGTGGTAGGTGCGCGCCATCCACCAGGCCACGAAGCCGCGGAACTTCTGCGGTCCGAGACGGCCGACCGCCTTGTGGCGGCCGAGGTTGACGAACGCGACCCGAGTCCGGTACCGAAACGGCTTCGCGGTGCCGATCCCGAGCTCGGCGGCGATGTTGCGCGCCGCCAGCGGCCCCTGGCGGACCGCGTGCTGGGCGGTGGGCGGGCTGGGCGCCTTCCCCCCGGTTCGGGGGTCGGGCACCGCGGCACAGTCGCCGACCGCCCAGACGCCGTCCATCCCCTCCACCCGGAGGTGGCTGTCGACCAGCACCCGGCCCCGCCCGTCGAGCGGAAGGCCGAGCGACGAGAGGCTGGGATGCGGGATCACCCCGGTGGTCCAGACGATCGTGCGGGTGGGGATCCACTCGCCGGTCGAGAGGCGCACGCCGTCCGCCCCCGCCTCCTCGAGCCGGGTGCCGAGGCGGATGTCGATCCCCCGCGCCCGCAGCTCCGTCGCCGCGTAGTCGGCGAGGTCGGGATCGATCTCGGGCAGCACCCGGTCGGTCGCCTCGACCAGGATCCAGTGCATCCCGTGCAGGCGCGCCCGCGGGTATCGCTCGATCGCGTCGACGGCGAAGTCCTGAAGCTCGGCCAGCGCTTCGAGGCCGGCGTATCCGCCACCGACGAATACGTAGGTCAGCAGCTCCTCGCGTCGGGCGGGATGCTCGCTGGCGTTCGCGGCCTCGAGCGTCTCGACGATGTGGTTCCGCAGCCAGATCGCGTCCGCGAGGCTCTTGAAGCCGACCGCGTGCTCCGCCAGTCCCGGCACCGGCAGCAGCCGCGACACCGACCCGAGCGCCAGCAGGAGCTGGTCGTAGCGCAGCTCCTCGACCTCGTCCTCGTGGCTGGTCAGCTGCACGGTGCGGGCCGCCGGGTCGTGCCCGGTGACGGCGCCCAGGCGCAGGTAGGTGCGGTGCAGGATGTCGCGCAGCGGGGTGACGACGTGCCGCGGCTCGAGCGTCCCCGCCGCCGCCTCGGGGAGAAACGGCGTGTAGAGCAGGAAGTTGACGTCGTTGACGAGCACCAGCCGGGCCGCCTGCCGCGGGATCAGCCGCTCGAGCTTCCGGGCCGCCGACGCCCCGGCAAACCCGCCACCGACGATCACCACGTTCCAGGCCACGGGCCCAGTATTACACCTTGTAACAGTTTGTTACAAGTGCGTCCCGTGCTAAGCGGCGCCGAGCTTCTCTCGGATCAGCCGCGTCACCTCGCCACCGTCCGCACGGCCCTTGGTCTCGCGCATCACCGCGCCGACGATCGGGCCGATCGCCTTCGGGTTGCCCGACCTGACCTTCTCGGCCGCCGCCGGCTCGGCCTCGATCGCCCGCTCGACGATCGCCTCGAGCTCGCTGGAGTCCGAGACCGCCGCCAGTTGACGGCTCTCGACGACCTCCTCCGGGTCGCCGATCGACGAGCCCGGGTCGACCAGTGCGTCGAGCACCTCACGGCCGCTGGCGTGGGTGATCCGCTTCTCGACCACCATCCGCGCCACCGCGACCAGGTGCGCGGGGGCGACCTCCCGTCCGTCGGCGCCGAAGTGGCGGCGGGCCGCGGCGAGGTCGCCGGTCACCCAGTTGGCGATCACGCTCGGCTCCACTCCGTCGCCGGCCTCCAGCGCCCCCTCGAAGTAGGTCCCGAGCTCGGCGTCGAAGGCGAGCTGGCGGGCGGTGACCTCGGGAACGCCGAACTCGGCCTCGTAGCGCCGTCGCCGTTGATCGGGGAGCTCGGGCAGGGCCTCGCGGGCCTCGCGCAGCATCTGCTCGGTCGGCGCCAGCGGCACCAGGTCGGGCTCGGGGAGGTAGCGGTAGTCGTGCGCGTACTCCTTCGAGCGAAGCGGCGTCAGCGATCCAGTCCGGGGGTCGAAGTGGAAGGTCTCCTGGGCCACCTCGCCCCCCGCCTCGAGTACCGAGGCCTGACGCTCGAGCTCGGCGGCGATGCCCCGTTCGAGGAAGCGGAAGCTGTTCATGTTCTTGAGCTCGGTCTTCGTCCCGAGCTCCTCGGCGCCCGGCGGCCGGATCGAGACGTTGGCGTCGCAGCGCAGGCTCCCCTCCTCCATGTTCACGTCGGAGACGCCGAGCTGCTCGACCGTGGTCCGCAGCAGCTGCGCCCACTGCCGGGCCTCGCCCGGGTCGTGCAGGTCGGGCTCGGTGACGATCTCCACCAGCGGGGTGCCGCCGCGATTGAAGTCGACCAGCGAGGCGGCCGAGCCGTGGATGCGGCCGGACTCGCCGAGGTGGACCATCTTCGCGGCGTCCTCCTCGAGGTGGACGCGGTGGATGCGGACCCCCGCCAGGCTCCCGTTGGCGGCCAGCGGGATGTCGTACTGGCTGATCTGGTAGCCCTTCGGGCTGTCGGGGTAGAAGTAGTTCTTGCGGTGGAAGATCGACCGCGGGGCGACCTCACAGCCGAGCGCCAGGGCGATCTGAAGCGCGTACCGGACCGCCCGCTCGTTGACGACCGGCAGGGTTCCCGGGTGGGCGAGACAGACCGGACAGGTGTGGACGTTCGGCTGGTCGCCGAACGAGAGGGCGCAGCCGCAGAACATCTTCGTCTGAGTGCTCAGCTGGACGTGGATCTCGAGCCCGATCACCGCCTCGTATCCGCTCGGAACGCTCATCCGCCACCGAGCCCTGGCGTCGCGTCGAATCCGATCGCGCCCTCGATCGCGTGCGCCGCGTCGAGCAGGCGCGACTCGGCGAACGCGGGAGCGGCGATCTGCAGGCCGACCGGGAGCTCTGGCCCTCCGCCGTCCGGCTCGGCGAGTCCGGCGGGGATCGAGATCGTCGGGATCCCGGCCAGCGACATCGGCACCGTGCAGTAGTCGGACAGGTACATGGCCAGCGGGCTGTCTGTCCTGGCGCCGAGCTCGAAGGCCACCGTCGGCGAGGTCGGCGTGACCAGGTAGTCGAACCGACCGAAGGCGCCCGCGAAGTCCTCGACGATCCTGGTCCGCACTCGCTGGGCGCGACCATAGTAAGCCTCGTAGTAGCCCGACGAGAGAGCGTAGGTGCCGAGCATGATCCGCCGCTTGACCTCGGCGCCGAACCCCGCGTCCCGAGTGCGCTCGTACATGTTGAGGAGGTCGGCGTCGCCGTCGGCCCGCAGGCCGAACCGCACCCCGTCGTAGCGGGCGAGATTGGCGGATGCCTCCGCCGGGGCGAGCACGTAGTAGGCGGACAGGCCGTGGGCCGCGTGCGGGAGCTCGCACTCGTCGACCTCGCCGCCAAGCTCGCGAATCAGGCCGAGCGCCCGCTCGAAGGCCGCCGAGACACCCGCCTCCAGACCCTCGGCGTCGGCCGACAGCTCGCGCGGGACACCGAAGCGGAGCCCCTCCAGGTCCTCGCGCGAGGGGAGCTCGACCCCCCCTTCGATCCCGACCGAGGTCGAGTCGCAGCGGTCGCGACCCTCCATCGCGCGCAGCAGCAGGGCGGCGTCGGCGACGTCGCGGGTCAACGTTCCGCATTGGTCGAGCGAGGAGGCGAAGGCGATCATCCCCTGGCGCGAGATCGCGCCGTAGGTGGGCTTGAGGCCGACGATCCCGCACAGCGAGGCGGGCTGGCGGACCGAGCCACCGGTGTCGGTGCCGATCGCGCAGGGCGCCAGCCGAGCCGCGACCGCCGCCGCCGAGCCCCCCGAGGACCCCCCGGGCACACGCCGGCGATCCCACGGGTTGAGGACCGGGCCGTAGCCGGAGTTCTCGTTCGAGGAGCCCATCCCGAACTCGTCCAGGTTCGTCTTTCCGAGCACCAGGGCGCCGGCATCGGTCAGCTTGCGGACCGCGGTGGCGGTGTACGGAGGCCGGTAGCCCTCCAGGATCCTCGACCCTGCGGTGGTCGGGACGTCCTCGGTGCAGAACAGGTCCTTGACCGCGACGGGAACTCCTCCCAGCGGCGCGTCGGCCGGGCGATCGCGCCCTCCCCCCCGCCCACCGTTTGGATCCTCCCGCCACAGGTAGGCGTTCAGCTCTTCACCTGCCGCCGCCTCGGCGTAGGCGTCGAGGTACTCGTCGGCGCCGAGCTCGCCGGCCTCGATCTGGCGAGCGGCCTGAGCGGCGGTGAGCTCCAGCACGTCCGTCATCGCCCTGCGCTAAGCCTGCGGAGACGGCACGCGGAAGGCGCCCCCGGAGGGATCGGGCGCGCCGTCGAGGATCCGGTCTCGCTCCCAGCTCGGCCGTGGCTCGTCGGCGCGCAGCACGTTCTCGAGCGCCACCACGTGGGAGGTGGGCTCGACGCCGTCGAGGTCGAGCTCGTTCATGCGCTCCACGTGCTCGAGGATCGCGGGCAGCTCCCCCGACATCCGCTCGATCTCCTCGTCGGTGAGCGCCAGGCGCGCGAGCCGGGCGACGTGCAGGACCTGGTCGCGATCGATCACTCCCTGATCATAGGTACAGCGGGCCGAGCGGCAGACGGCGGTTAGGATCACCCCGCCAATGACCGGAGCGCGCGCGGAGCGGTTCGTCGTCCTCAACCTCCGTCTGCTGGCGGCGAGCTTCGCCGTCGTCGGGGTCCTGTTCATCGCGGTGCCGAACGGGGTGCTCGACGTGATCAGCGACCTCGGGGACGAGATCGGCAGCTTCACCACCGCACCGGAGACGGTCGAGAAGCTGTGGCTGGCGCTCGCCTTCGCCTACATGGTGGTGATCACTGGGATCTGCCTCGTCGTACAGGCGGACGTGCTCCGCTACCGGCCCCTGCTCCTGGTGCTCGCCGCCGGCAAGACCGCCTCCTCGCTGGCCGCGCTCGGCTTCTACGTCTTCGACTCCGACGTCTTCATCTACCTGCTCAACTTCCTGGTCGACGGCTTCCTGGTCGGCGTGTCCCTGCTGCTCTGGTCGGTCGCCGGCCGGATCGGAGCGCCCGCCGCTCCGTCCTGAAGGGCCCCGCCGGGGCTCGGTGCCGCCGAGCTCGCGGTCGCGCCTGCCCGCCGATCCGCCCTCAGCGCCGGTGAGACGCGGATTCTGCGCGCCTTCGCCGAGGCGATGGCGCCCGGCTTCGGCGCCCTGCCGCCGGCCGCCGGGCCCGATCGCCCGGGGAGTCCCCGACGCCTCGACGCGGTCGATGTCGCGGAGCCGCTCGACGGCTTCCTGGCCAACCTGCCGAAGCGAAGCCTGAGGCAGGTTCGCCTCGCGCTCCGGGCGCTCGACTGGCTCCCCTTCCCGTGGCGGTTCAGCCGCGCGAGCCTCGACGCCCGTCAGGACTTCCTGCGCCGCCTCGAGGGCTCCAATCTCCGCCTCGCCGGCGACCTGCTGCTGTTCCTGAAGGTCCTCGCCGGGCTTGGCTACGGGAGCGACCCCCGGGTGCGGGCCGCGGTCGGCTATGAGATGCGCTGCGAGGTCTCCGAGCCGGCGCCGGTGAGCGACCGGGCGCCGAGCGACCTCGGCGACATGCGGCCGCCGGTCGGCGGTGAGGAGTGCGACGTGGCGATCGTCGGCTCGGGCGCTGGCGGCGCCGTGGCGGCCGCGCTTCTGGCCGAGGCGGGGCTCGAGGTCGTGGTGCTCGAAGCGGGTCGCCACCTCGACCACCGCAGCTACCCGGAGGAGCCGCTCGCGGCGCTCGGCGCCCTTTACCGCGACGGCGGCCTGACGATCGCCGAAGGCCGTCCGGCGATCCCGACGCCAGTCGGTCGCGCGGTCGGCGGGACGACGGTCATCAACTCGGGCACCTGCTTCCGGGCGCCGGACACCGTCCTCGCCGGTTGGAGCTCCGAGCACGGGATCGGGTGGGCGACGGAGCTCGAGGGCGACTACGCGGAGGCCGAGGAGATGCTCGACGTGCAGCCGGTCGACCCCGAGCGGATGGGCCGCAACGGCCAGCTCCTGCGGGAGGGCGCCGAGGCCCTGAGGGCTCGCCACGAGCCGCTGAGCAGGAACGCCGGCCGCTGCTTTCAATGCAGCTCCTGCCCCGCCGGGTGTCGCCTCGACGCCAAGCGGGCGATGCACGTCTCCTACCTGCCCCGTGCCGTGGCCGCGGGGGCCCGGCTACGCGCCGAGACCGAGGCGCGCCGGATCGCGTTTCGGCGCGGCAGCGCGACGGGGCTCGACTGCGTCGTCCGGGTCGACGGCAGGACGCGCGCCTTTCAGGTCCGTGCGAGGCGCGCGGTGGTGCTCGCGGGTGGAGCGTTCGGAACCCCCGAGCTGCTCCTGCGCTCGGGCTTTAGCTCGTCCGGCGGGGCGCTCGGCCGCAACCTGCGGATCCACCCCGCCTGCTGGGTCGGGGCGCGGTTCGCCGAACAGGTGCGCGGCTGGGATGGCGTGATGCAGAGCTACGCGGTGCGCGAGTGGGAGGACCGGGGACTGCTGCTCGAGGCGACCTTCACCCCGCTGGCGTTCGGCGCCCAATGGCTCCCCGGCACCGGGGTCGAGCATCAGGAGAGGGTGCTGGCCTATGACCGGATCGCCTCGACCGGCGTTCACCTCTCCGACCGCTCCAGCGGTCGCGTCGGGCTCGCCCGGGACGGCTCGCTGCGGATCACCTACCGGCTGACGGACGACGACGGGGCCCGGCTGGCGTACGGCATCGCTCGCGCCGCGGAGCTCTTCTACGCGGCCGGCGCCCTGGAGGTGTACCCGCAGATCGCCGGAATCCCCACCATCCCGAGGGACCGGATCGCGGAGCTCGAGGCCTCGCCGCCGAGCACCTCGGCGCTGCGCCTGGAGGCCTTTCACCCGATGGGGACGGCGCGCATGGATGCCGACCCGGCGGCGGGCGTTGTCGGCATCGACGGCGCCGTCCACGGCGTCGACGGCCTTTACATCGCCGACGGAAGCCTCCTCCCCAGCTCGCTCGGCGTCAACCCGATGATGACGATCATCGCGATGACCTCCCGCGTCGCCCGCCAGCTCGCGGATCGCCTCAACTAGCTCACGGGGTTGGAGGGGACGGGCCGGACGACGTTTCCTCCTCCCGCATCGCCATGTAGCCGCCGGCGGCCACCCCCGCGGCCGCGATCAGCCCCAGCCACACGCCGATCTTTCGCTCGTGGTCGATGCCGGGGCCGGAGACGTCGACGCCGCCCAGGTTGGGCGGGCTGATGATGCTGATGACCACCAGGAGAACCGAGAGGAGGCCGAGGCCGGCGACGATCGCGCTCGCGGCCGGCAGCCGCACCTCGCGCTCGGAGGCAGCCAGAAGCGCCAGCCCGATCGCGGCAAGCGCGGAGATGAACAGCACGATGTCCGTGAAGTCGTATGAGCCCCAAGCGTCGCCGGTGATCTCGTTCGGCAGCGCGACCACTCCAGCCTCGAGCTTGAGGCCGAACCAGTTGAAGGCGAACATGAACACGACCAGGAGGACCCCGGA
This sequence comes from bacterium, assembly GCA_023251935.1. GTDB lineage: Bacteria > Actinomycetota > Thermoleophilia > Solirubrobacterales > 70-9 > AC-56. The sequence continues at coordinate 13,446 of JAHEXV010000001.1, forward strand.
TACACCCGCGACCCTCTCGCCCTGACCGAGTCTGGCGAAGTCCATGGCGCGCAGCCTATAGCGGAGAAGGAAGCGCGACGGCCGCCTCAGGGGCGGCCGTCGCTTGCAGGGTGTCGGGGCCGATGCCCCGAGCCGGTCCTATGGGTTCGAGGGCGGTGGGCTGGACGGCGGGGGCGCGCTGGAGGTGGGTGGAGGAGGCGGAGGAGGCGGTGAGCCGGCGCCCGCGTCGCCACCGCCGCCGAAGCGGCCAGCCTCGCCGCCGAACGAGGTCCCCTCCTCCTGCATCGCCATGTAGCCGCCTATGGCCACTCCCGCCGCCGCGATCAATCCGAGGAAGACCCCGATTTTGCGAGTGTGCTCGATCCCGGTGCCGGACAGATCGGCTCCCCAGTCGGGCGGGCTGATGATGCTGATGATCACCAGGACGACCGAGAGGATGCCGAGGCCGGCGACGATCGCGCTCGCGGCAACCGGCAGCCCCATCTCGCTCTCGGAGGCAGCCAGAAGCGCCAGCCCGATCGCGGCCAGCGCGGTGATGAACAGCACGATGTCGATGAAGCCGTACGAGCCCCATGCGTTCTGTGAGCCCTCGACCGAGACGGCAAACGTGCCCGCGCCGCCGCTGATCTTGAGACCGAACCACTTGAAGATGAACATGAACAGGATCAGGAGGATCCCGGATACACCCGCGACCTTCTCGCCCTGACTGAGTCTGGTGAAGTCCATAGACCCTCCTCTTATGGGTGACTTCCGCTGTTCGCTGCGCCTGTATCGCAGATCCGTCGGATGGAACGGCTATCGACAGATGCGCCCTGCTGCTCAAGCCCGTCGCCCGCGGGCGGCTCGGACCGTGTTCTGAAGCAGCATCGCGATCGTCATCGGGCCGACACCGCCGGGGACCGGCGTGATCGCCCCGGCGACCTCGCTTACGGCGGCGAAGTCGACGTCGCCGACCAGGCCGTCGTCAGTTCGGTTCATGCCGACGTCGATCACCGCCGCCCGGGGCTTCACCCAGTCCGCGCGGACCAGCCGGGGCGAGCCGACCGCGGCCACCAGGATGTCGGCCCGGCGACAGACCGCGGCGAGGTCGGCGGTCCGCGAGTGGCAGACGGTGACGGTGGCGTTGGCGTTCAGCAGCAGGCTGGCGAGCGGCCTGCCGACCAGGATCGAGCGCCCGACGACCACCGCCTCGGCGCCGTCGGGGTCGGCCCCCGCATGAGCGAGGAGCTCCATCACCCCCTGCGGCGTGCAGGGAACGAGGCCCGGGCGGCCCTGGGCAAGCAGGCCGGCGCTGCCCACGGTCAGCCCGTCGACGTCTTTGGCTGGATCGATCGCGGCGATCACCGCGTCCTGGTCGATCTGCTCGGGCAGCGGAAGCTGGACCAGGATGCCGTCCACCTCGTCGTCGGCGTTCAAGTCGGCGACCAGATCGACGAGCTCCGGTTCGGTCGCCGAGGCGCCGAGCCCGTGATGGATCGAGTGCATCCCGACCTCCTCGGTGCCCTTTCGCTTGTTGGCCACGTAGACCTCGGAGGCGGGGTCGTCCCCGACCAGGACGGTGGCCAGCCCCGGGACCCGGCCGTGGTCGGCGGCCGCGAGCTCACGAACCTCGTGGGCGACGCGCTCCCGCACCTCGGCGGCGACCGCCCTGCCGTCGATCACGACCGCGCTCATCCTCGCCCTCGGGCGGTGAGCGCCCCGCGCCTCGCGGCCCGCACCTAGCTCGCCTTGCGCAACGGCGCGTAGTCCGCCATCAGCTTGCGCTCCGCGGCCTCGCCGGCGAACCGCACCGCCAGCACGTTGCCGGGCTCGACCCCGGTCACCACCCCCTCCCCGAAGGTGGCGTGGACGACGTCGTCGCCGAGCTCGAACTCGAGCGGCGAAGCGTGCGGGGAGCGCCGCTCGAAGCCCACGGCCCCCGCGCCCGGCGCCGAGGGCGCCCATCCGGTCGCCGACGTGGAGAGATGACGCTCGACCAGCTCCTCGGGGATCTCGCCCACGAATCGGGAGGGGAGGTTGTATCCGCGACCCCCATGCAGGCTTCGCCGCCGCGCGAAGCTCATGCAGAGGCGCTGCCTGGCCCTGGTGACGCCGACGTAGCAGAGGCGGCGCTCCTCCTCGAGGTTGCCCTCCTCGAGGGAGCGCATGTGCGGGAACACCCCCTCCTCGCAGCCGATCATGAACACGGCGTCGTACTCGAGGCCCTTGGCGTTGTGCAGCGTCATCAGGGTGCAGAGGCTGTCGGTGGCGCGCAGCGAGTCCTGGTCGGTGTACAGCGAGACCTGGGCGAGAAACTCCTCCAGCGGCCGCAGCTCGCTGTCGCCCTCCAGCTCGCGGTTGGCGTCGAACTCGCCGGCGACGCTGATCAGCTCCTCGAGGTTCTCGATCCTCCCCTCGGCCTCCACGGTCCGCTCCGCGTTCAGGGCCTCCAGGTATCCGCTCTCGGTGAGCGTCGCCCGCAGCAGCTCTGCGACCGGCGCCGGGGGGTCGGCCTCGGCGCGCTCGCGCAGGCCTCGCATCAGCTCCGCGAACCGAGCGACGGAGCGCATCGCCGAGGACCCGAGGCCCGGGGTCCGGTCGGCCCCCGAGAAGACCTCCCAGATGTCCTCGCCGGTGGTGTTGGCATGCGACAGCAGCCGCGCCTGCGTCGTCTCGCCGATCCCGCGACGCGGCGAGTTTACGATCCGCGCGAACGACACCGCGTCGGCCGGGTTGACGAGCAGGCTCAGGTAGGCGATCGCGTCCTTGATCTCGGCGCGCTCGTAGAACTTCGTGCCGCCGATCACCTGATAGGGGAGGTCGAACCGCACCAGGGTGTCCTCGAGCACTCGGCTCTGCGCGTTGACCCGGTAGAAGACCGCGATCCCGTCCCTCGGGATTCCCTCCTCGCTCGTCAAGCGCTCGATCTCCGAGGCGACGTAGCGGGCCTCGGCGTGCTCGTCGTCGAACTCGGCCAGGGTCACGGGCTCCCCCCGCCCGGCATCCGTCCACAGGTGCTTGGGCTTCTGCCCGCGATTGTTGGCGATGATCCCGTTCGCGGCGTCGAGAATCGTCTGGGTGGAGCGATAGTTCTGCTCGAGCTTGACCACCGTCGTCTGCGTGAAATCGCGCTCGAACTCGAGGATGTTGCGGATGTCGGCGCTCCGGAACGAGTAGATCGACTGGAAGTCGTCGCCGACCACGAACAGGTTGCCGTGCTCCTCGGAGAGGAGCTGCAGGAGCCGGTACTGGGCACGGTTGGTGTCCTGGTACTCGTCGACCAGCACCCAGCGGAAGGAGCGGCGGTAGCGCTCGCGGACATCCTCGAACAGCTCCAGCAGGTTGACGGTGCGGACGAGCAGGTCGTCGAAGTCCATCGCGCTCGCCTCCAGCATCCGCCGCTCGTAGAGCCGGAAGACGTCCGTCACCGTCTCCTCGAAGTAGCCCGGCCCGGCTTGCGCTCCGCGTCCGGGGGCCCCGCTCGCCTCCGAGTAGGCGTCCGCGTCGAGCAGCTGGTTCTTGGCGGCCGAGATCTGGGCGCGCACGGCCCGCGGCGGAAAGCGCTTCGGGTCGACGCCGAGCTCCTCGGCGCAGCGCTTCACCATCCGCAGCGAGTCGGCCTCGTCGTAGATCGTGAAGGCGCGCTTGTAGCCGAGGCGCTGGGCGTCGGCACGAAGGATCCGGGCGCAGGCCGAGTGGAAGGTCATCACCCACATGGCGCGCGACGCGCCCCCGATCAGTCGCTCGACCCGCTCGCGCATCTCGCCCGCGGCCTTGTTGGTGAAGGTGATCGCGAGGACCTCTGAGGGGAGCGCCTGCCCGGTCGCCAGCAGGTAGGCGATCCGATAGGTGAGCACGCGGGTCTTCCCCGAGCCCGCGCCGGCGAGCACCAGCAGCGGCCCCTCGCCGTGCCTGACCGCCTCCCGCTGCGGCGGGTTGAGGTCGGCAAGCAGGCGCTCGACCTGGGTCGCGCCGGGCTGAACCGGCCTGAGCTCGGTCTCAGGCGTCACCGGTCGAGCATAGCTGCGGCCCCGGCCAGGCTCGGGGGCGGCCCGAAGCGCCTCAGCCGCCGGCCGAGGAGGGTCCCTGCTTCGGGCGCAGCTCGCGCACGTCGCCTTCGGTCGGCTTGCCGTCCAGCTCGGCGATCCGGGTCTCCAGCGCGGCGATTCGCTCGGCGAGGCCCTTGATCGCGTCGGCGACCGGGTCCGGCAGGTGGATCCAGTCCGCGTCCGGGCCCTCGACCCGCCGGCCCTCGACCCGGACTGGGTGGCCGGGGTTGCCGACCACGGTCGAGTCCATCGGCACGTCGTCGATCACCACGGTGTTCGCTCCCACCTTGGCGCAGTGGCCGACCGTGACCGGGCCGAGGAGCTTGGCGCCCGAGCCGATCGTGACGTCGTCCTCGATCGTCGGGTGTCGCTTGCCGCGCGCGAACCCCGTCCCCCCCAGGGTCACCCCCTGGTAGAGCGTCACCCGATCGCCAATCTCGGCCGTCTCGCCGATCACGACCCCGGAGCCGTGGTCGATGAAGAAGTCCTCGCCGATCTGGGCCGCGGGGTGGATCTCGACCCCGGTCACCGCCCGACTCGCGTACGACAGCGCCATCGGCGCCACCGGAACCCCGGCCTCCTGGAGCGCGTGGGCGACCCGGTAGGCGAGGATCGCCTGGACGCCCCCCCAGTTGATCAGGATCTCGAGGCTGCCCACCCCGCGGGCCGCGGGGTCTCGATCTCGCGCCGACGCGATGTCCGACCTGATCTCTCGGGCGACGCGCCGGAGGGTGTCGAATCCGGCCATGGCCAAAGCGTACGGGGTAAGGACGAAGTCCTGGTAAGGGCGAGTACGACCTGCCGTTACGTAACAGGCCCTGACCCGCCGCCCCCGGACGCGAAGCGGAGGATGTCGGCGAAGTTGTTCATTCCGGGGCGAAGAACGGGAGCGACATGTAGCGCTCCCCGCAGTCGGGGACGATCACCACGATTCGCTTTCCGGCCAGCTCCGGCCGAGCGGCGAGCTCGAGCGCGGCCTCGATCGCGGCGCCGGCCGAGATCCCGACCAGGAGCCCCTCCCGCGCCGCCGCCTCCCTGGCGCGGGCCAGCGCCGTCTCGTCGTCGACGGCGATCACCTCGTCGATCACCTCGCGGTCGAGCACCTTGGGCACGAACCCGGCCCCGATCCCCTGGATCTTGTGCGGCCCGGGGAGCCCGCCGGAGAGGACGGCGGAGGCCGCGGGCTCGACCGCCACCACCCGCACCCCCGGGCGACGCTCCTTGAGCACCTGCCCGACGCCGGTGATCGTGCCACCCGTGCCCACCCCGCAGACCAGGCAATCCACCTCGCCATCGAGGTCACGCCAGATCTCCTCGGCGGTGGTGCGTCGATGGATCTCAGGGTTGGCCGGGTTGTTGAACTGTTGGGGCATGAACCCCCCGCGCTCGGCGACGATGCGCTCGGCGAGCTCCACCGCCTCGTTCATCCCCCCTAGGGACGGCGTCTCGTGGACCTCGGCGCCGTAGGTGCGGAGCAGCGAGGTTCGCTCACGGGTCATCCCCTCGGGCAGCGTCAACACCAGCTCGTAGCCCCGCGCCGCGCAGACCATGGCCAGGGCGATCCCGGTGTTGCCGCTGGTCGGCTCGACGATCAACGAGCTTCCGGGCTCGATCAACCCGTCGCGCTCCGCGGCGTCGATCATCGCCACCCCGATCCGATCCTTGACCGAGCCGCCCGGGTTCAGGTACTCGAGCTTGGCGACCACCCCGGCTCCCAGCTCCTCCCCCATCCGCCGGATGGCGACCAACGGCGTGTCGCCCACGGCGCCCGAGGCCTGCTGGGCCACCGCCGGGCGGCCCTGGGTTGCTCGTCCCTCTGGGTCCACGTCAAGGCCAAGGTATAGGCTGCGGCGCGATCGTCGCGCATCGTGTTGTTCAAGGGAGGTTCCGTCTCATGCTCTTGTCCCGGCTCACAGGCAGGCTCAATCCGCGCCTGACGCTGACCGCGCTGCTCCTCGCGACCGCCACGCTCACCCTGGCGGCCTGCGGCGATAACACCACGACCGTGGTCACCACCGGCGCCACCACCGCCCCGACGACGACCACCGCGCCGACCACGACCCCGACCACAAGCACCACGACCTCCTCGACGGCAACCTCCTCGGGCGCCACCACCACGAGCGACCTGCGGAACGCCTTCGACACTGCCCTTCGCCAGAACCTCGTCCAGCAGCAGAACCTCAGCACCGCGCAGGCCAACTGCGTCCTGGACGAGCTCCACAAGACCCTCCCCGACTCCCAGATCGAGGCGACCGTCTCCGGTCAGGTTCCGAAGGCGGTCACCAACGCGGCCTTCAAGGCCGGCCTCACCTGCGCCAACAAGTAGTCGGCGAGCGCCGCCGCGTCAAGGCGTAAGCAGGGTCGAGCTGAGCATCACGGCGATCGCGACCGAAACGCTCCTCTGAGGAGTCACGGCGCTCGCCGCTTTGGCTTAGAGCGGGCCTAATCGCCCCCGCCAGTGCCTGCAAGGTCGTGCGTGATCGACCACACGTCGATCAACACGAGCAGGATCAGCGCGAGCACGGCGATGGCGAGCAGCAGCAGAACGATGAGCAGGGTTTGAGGAAGCCAGCGTGGCGCCCAGCCGGTCATCGCCGCTTCAGCCTAGCCCTAAATGTGGTACGTCCCGAGGAGTGTCACCACGGGACACCACCCGACACGGGCTAGCGAGTCGGAACCGGCTCCGCGATGCGGTTTACGCCCAGTCGGCCTCGAGCACATTCTCGTTGTGTTCGGTGGCTATTGCAGGATGAGTTATTGAACGATCGACTTCCTCGACGGGACGCAGAGCAGGAACCGCTCAACGGCGGTGAACTGCCGCCGGCCGAACTGGTTCAGGAGCGAAACCACCGGGCCGTGGCCGGCTGGGAAACGGAACGGCGAGATCGTGTAGCAGACCAGGTGCTGGTTCAAGTGCAGGATCGGGAACGTCTGCATCCCCCGCTTCTTCGCCGCCGGGTTGCAGATCAGGACGGCCTTCTGGACCACGACGGGGCCACCGGACCACTGGTCCTGCACAATGACCTGCTGGTCGATCGCCACCGGCTTCGTCTTGTAGCACTTGAAGTGATTGATGTCGGTGGGCGGCGGCAGTGAGCCCTTCTGAGTCGGGACCAGGACCAGCGGGTGGTTCGGGTACACAGCCGTCCCGGGGTCGGTGACCAGGTTCGGGGCACCGCTCGCCGGGGCCTTCTGGAACTGGTTGTTGACCCGCAGCTTCCGCGGCGGGACCCTGCCGTCGAGCCCGTAGGCGGTCAGGTGGTTGTTGGGGTGGACGATCGGGAAGGTTCCGACGCCGGGGTGCTGCTTCTCGGCCGGGTTGCAGAACCACCGGGGTGGGCCGACCTTGTGCGCCACCGGCCGGGTCGAGAACTCGTCCTTGAGGGTGATGGAGGCCCCGACCGCGGTCGAGGGCTTGAAAGCGCCCTGGTAGCAGAGGAAGTGGTCGAGCGGCTTGGCGGGCGCCGCGTGTGCGGCGCTACCGCCGCCCCCCCCGCCGGAGGGGCCGAAGAGAAGCCAGGCCGCGACGCCGAGCCCCACAAGCGCAGTTGCAACCGCCAAATTGCGCCGACTTCTGCTCCGTGCAATTTCCATCACGCCGACCTCCGTTGAGCACATCCTCCATCTCGCGCCCACTGTCTCACTCGGGGGCGGTCGCGTCAACCCCCGGCGGCGAGGTTTCTCGACCGATTAACAACCAATGTGGGGCGCGGCGGGCTCAACTCTGACCCTAACCTCGGCTGGCCGTGACCCGGGCCGGCGAGCGGCTCCAGCAGGCGGGCTAGTTCCAGGGCGGTCCGAGCGGGCCCTAGTCAACCTCGCCAGGGTCCGGCGATTCCTGCGGGAGCTGCGTCGTCTGGGACCCATCGGGGACGGCCTGGCGGGCGACATCGCCAGCGCAGTATCCCGCGCCGTGTCACGCGGCTAGTCCGTGACGCACTGACGCCAGGCCGGCCAGACCCGATCAAGCGCCTCGGCGACCACCGCGTCCGGGTCCGCACTTGCGTCCAGCCTGAGGTCGAATACGAGCCAGCCGTCGCGTTGGAGGTCGGCGAGGATACCCCGCGATCGCAACTGCGCCACCGCCTCTTGCGCCTGGCCGAGGCAGCTCGGGATCACCTTTCGCCGCCACTCCTGCGGGGCCATGAGTCGAGGGTACTCTCGCGACGGCGCCTACTTCTGCAGCCCGGGGCTTCGAGGGCTTGTCCGTCTTAGCGCGAGCGAAACGAGCGGGCCACTCGCCCTGCCGCCCGCAGTGGTCGGGTGACCCTCCAACTCAGGGACTGCTCGTGGGCTTTCAGGGACTGCTCGTGGGCTTGCTGCTCGAGCTCAATCTCGCGCTGGACCTGACGGAGGTTGTGGCGAAGGGCCGCGAACTCTCGCGGGCCGTCCTCCGGCCGCTCCAGCTCCTCGGTCGTGAGCTCGATGTCGCGCTTTCGCATCAGCGCCCAACTCTGGCCATGGATCAGCGGCTCGACCTCGAGGATCTCGAAGGCTCGTCCCCAGTGGGCGCGGACCCACCAGTCAGACATCAGGGCTACCGGGCCTCCCAGGCTCCAGTCCTGGTCGTGCCGCAGGACGTTCATTCCTACCCGATCCTCGTCCCACGGCTCGCCCGCGAGCGCCTCGGAGGTCCAGCGGCCCATGTAGGTGGCGATCAACAGGCCCTTCGGCTTGAGGAGGCGGTGAAGCTCCAGAAGCCACGGGATCGAGTTGTCGGTCAGATGGGTGAACACCGAAAGCGCCCAGATGAGGTCGAAGGAGCCGTGCTCCAATCCGAGCGGCGGGTCGACCTCGCACCGCAGGACGTGAAGCGGCGGGCAGAGGGCCTCTTGGAGCCAATCGATGCTTGCGGCGTCGATGTCAGCGCCCCAGAGCTCCCCGGCCTCGGCCTCCGACAGAAAATGCCGCAGCGTGCGACCGGCGCCGCAGCCGAAGTCAAGGGCGCGCTTTCCCTCGAACGACCACTGATCGGGCAGGAGCCCAACCAGCGCAGTCCTGGTCTCGGCGCCGAGCTGTTCGTAGGCGGTGAACGGATCACCACGGCCCTCGAGGGAGCACACGCGGTCCGCGAGCTTGAGAGGCGGGTAGGGGTGGTCCTGCGACATCGCCCGCGCAGTATCTCGGCGAAGTCTCCGCGTGAGCTACGCGAGACGCTCCATCGAGCTATGGCAGCGCCCAGACGACGGCTGCCGGCTCGCAGACTTTGCGGCGATGATGGATGCGGAACGCGCTCTTGGTGACTACCGCCTTGACGCGGTCTGCCCCCGAAAGGTCCGCCTTCGTCGCCCAAGCGCCACGTATGCTCGTGAGAGCGGCATCGAGCAGTTGCGCACTCCCATCCGGGTAGTGGCCGATCAGCTTCATAGCCCGGAGCAGAGAACAGAGGCGATACGACGACGTCACGTGGCCGCTGACGATGGTTTCGCCTCCGGGCAGCGTCACCGAGCCGTCGTGGGTGATCTTGGTCGGAAAGGACGTTCGCGCACTCGCCGTGGCAACCCCGAGGATTCCGACGACGGCGGCGACAAACAAGATCGAGATCGCTCGCTTCATTCCCGACTCCTTCGTTGGTTGGACCGACCCTACCGCCCGACCCCGGCGTATAGCAATCCCTGTGGAGCTACACAGACCGGCAATAGCGTGTCAGGGGTAGGGTCCTTACCCCCGGCCGCCCGCGCCGCGAAGGGGTGGGCGCCCTGCGCGTGCGCGACGGGATGGGAATGAGATCGGGATCTCGCCACGATTTGCCTCTCTGTTGCTCGGGTCGGTCTGCTCCTAACCGGGTACAGGAAGTGTGAAGCCGCCACCCGCGCGATTCTGCCGGGAGGGGTGGCACGGGTTCGACGCCGCGCAACCGGATGCGCCAGTAATGCGCCAGTCCGCGCCAGTAACAACCGGGTTCCAGGGGCCCCCAGAGGGGTATTTCGTGCCTGCGCGGCCGCGGCCGTGCGTGGCTCTTAGATGTGGTACATGCCCGCGCCTGCCTCCTCCGACTCGCGGCGGGCGATGTCGGCGATCGTCGTCGAGCGAAATACATCGCGCAGCGACTCGACTCCCTCTGCCCAGATCCCGCCCGCCTCCTTGCCCTCCTGCCCCAGCCTGCCGTCGAGCGACTGCACCACCTCGAGCACGTTGATCTCGGCGGCGGGGCGCGCCAGCGTGTAGCCGCCCTTGACGCCGCGATGGCTCTGGAGGAGCCCGTCGCGGCGCAGGGTCGTGAACAGCTGCTCCAGGAACTGCACCGGCATCCGCCGGCGCTCGGCAATCTGGGCGATCGGGACCGGGCGCTCGCCGGAGCGGGCCAGCTCGGCCATCGCGACCACCGCGTAGCGGGACTTCGAGGTGACGGAGATCATCGCCGTCTGTTGTATCGGACTCGGCGGCGACGGAAAAGCTCGCTGTTTCCGCCCAACGCCCCACCGGACCTCGGCGGCGCCGCTAGGATGCGACCGGCCGGCTCGGACTGGTCAATATCGTGCACCGGGGCGCACGAGGCCGTACCGCACCGGGGAACCGCGTCCGGATCGAGAGAAGTGAACGAGGGCCGACGCTGCCTGGTGATAGACCCGCACCCCACCGTTCGTCTCGGGGTGCGCGAGGCGCTTGCCAACCGCTATGAGGTCGAGGAGGCCGAGGACGGGAGCGGCGCGCTCGAGCTCTTGACCTCGATCGGCGACTTCGACGTCGTCGTCGTCGACCTGTGCCGCGGGAACGGCAACGACCCGGACGGTCTCCGCGGCACGGGGACGATCCAGGCGCTGCGCAAGGTACAGCCAGGGATCGGGATCGTCGCCCACGGACCTCACGCCCAGCAGCATGCCGCGACCGAGGCGATGCGGGCGGGCGCCACGGCCTACGTGGTCAAGAGCTCGCCGGTTGAGGCGCTCAGCGAGGCGGTGGACGCCGCCGCTGACTCGGAGCGGTTTGTCGATCCCGCCGCCAGGGAGCGGGCCCGGGGGCGTGCGGCGCTGACCCGGCGCCAGCGCCAGATCCTCCAGCTCTACGCCGACGGCCAGTCGACGGCGACGGTCGCCAGGCGGCTCGGCCTCAGCGCCGAGACCATCCGGACGCACACCAAGGGGGTCCTCGCCCGATTGAGCGCTCGCGACCGCGCCCACGCCGTCGCGATCGCCCTCCGGTCGTCCTTGATCGAGTAGGCGACCTCAGATCCAGCCGTGATCGCGCGCGATCAGGACGGCCTGGGCGCGATCCACGGCGCCGATCTTGCGGTAGACGTTGTGCAGGTGGGTGCGGATCGTGCTCACCGAGAGCGACAGCTCCTGGGCGATCTGCTTGTACACCTTGCCCTCGGCCAAGCCGCGCAGCGCGTCCACCTCGCGCACCGAGAGCGGGCAGGGGTCCGAGGCGCGCCGGCGCGGCGTGCTCGAGTGGGGGAACTCGTACAGAAGCGGCGCCAACCGATCGCGATCGAGCCCGATCCCGTCGGCGGCGCGGATCAGCGCCTCCGTCGGGGCCGGCTCGCCGCTCGTGTAGTGGACCACCAGGTCGGCGAGCCGGATCGCGGCGGCGTGTCCCTGGGCCTGCGGCGAGTGATGGCGCTCGACCGCCATCGCGATGCTCGACGACATCCCCCAGCGACGCACCAGAACCGCGCCGACCAGGGCGTGATCGATGCCGAGCTCGCGCCGCTCTCGGCGGATCCGCTCGTCGGGCGTCGCGTCGTGGTCGTCCAGCTCGAAGTCCCCGTAGAGCTCGGCGAGTACACGGCGGCCCACGTCGTGGAGGAGCGCGGCCACCGCCAGCTCGTCGCGGGCGGTCAGGCGGGCCAGCTCGGCGATCCGGTCGGCGGCGTGACGGGTCCCGACCGCGTGGCGCCGGAACCGCTCCTGGCGCTCCGCCCAGGCGGTCGGCGCCGCCAACGGGTCGTAGCTCTCGATCGACGCCCCGACCGCCCGCAGGCCCGCCGGGCCCAACGTCTCGACCGCCTGACGCACCCCCCCGCCGTCGGCGGGTTCGCCGCCGTCGCCGGCGGCCCGCATCACCGCGATCGTCAGCGCGACATCGGATTCGACCGCGTCGGCGACCTCGCCGGCCGGTGGCCTCCCGCCCTCGCAGGCGAGCAGCAGGCGCCGGCGGGACTCCGCCAGCACCGGCATGCTGGAGACGGCGTCGAACGCGTCCGAGAGTCGGCGCCCTCCCTGCCCGATGCGCTGCTCCGCGGTCGCCGCCTGCTTCGAGCCCGCCGTGCCGCGGCTCGCCTTCCTGGCCGCGGGGCGCCGCGACTTGACGGCGCGACGGCTCCGCTTTCGGGTGCGTGACTTGGTGGCGACCTGGCTCATGGGTGTCCCTACCCGAGTAGATGATCGGCACGGGGAAGCCGCGGATTTAGCTCCGCCACGCAAATCGCATCCCCGCTGGGCGCGGAGGCGCCGGCCGCCGGCGCTCAGCCGGCCAGCTCCGCCAGGGCGCGCTCGATGCGCGTCACCGACGTCTCGCGCCCCAGCGCGGCAAGCGAATCGAAGATCCCGGGCGAGATGGTGGTGCCGGTGATCGCCACCCTGATCGGCTGGTAGACGTCCTTCGGCCTGCGGCCCGAGCGCTCGACCGCCGCCGTCAGCGCGGCCTCGATCGAGGCGACGTCGAAGCCGTCCAGGGCACGCAACGCCTCCAGCCCCTCGGCCAGCGCCGGGCCGGCGTCACCCTTCATCACCTTCCCCCAGGCCGCGGGATCCCGAGCCGGCTCGACGAACAGGAACCGGACCAGCGGCCAGATCTCGTCGAGGGTCTGGGCCTTGTCCCGGACGATCTCGCAGGCGGCGCGGCGGCGCGCAGGCGCCGCGGCGGCGAAGGCGTCCGCCTCGTCGGGCGACCGCTGCCGCAGATGATCGGCGAGCCGGGCCTCGTACTCGGAGAGCGGCAGGGCGCGCATGAAGCGGCCGTTCATCCAGCGCAGCTTCCGCTCGTCGAAGATCGCCGCGGAGCGACCCACCCGCTCGATCGAGAACCGATCCACGAGTTCATCCGTGGCGAGGATCGTCTCGTCGTCCACCGTCCCCCAGCCGAGCAGGGCGAGGTAGTTGCGGACCGCCGCGGGCAGGTACCCGAGGTCACGGAGCTCTTGGACCGAGGCGGCGCGGTCGCGCTTCGACAGCTTGCGCCCATCGGGGCCGTGCAGGAGCGGCAGGTGCGCGTAGCGAGGTGGCCGGACCCCGAGGGCCTCCAGGACCAGCAGCTGCTTCGGCGTGTTGGAGAGATGATCGTCGCCCCGGACGACGTCGGTGATCCCCATCTCCGCGTCGTCCACCGCGACCGCGAGGTTGTACAGGGGGGTGCCGTCCCCGCGAGCGATCACGAAGTCGTCCTGGGTGTCGTTCGCGAACCGCACCTCGCCCCGGATCAAGTCGTCGACCACCATCTCGCCCCGGTCGGGGACGCGGAGGCGGACGGCGGCGCCGGGCTCCTCGCTTGGCTGGCCCCGGTAGCCGATCCCGCCATGGCTCTTCTTCCAGGCGCGGACGTCGGCGGCGGTCGCCGGATCGTGGTAGGCGTGACCGGCCTCGACCAGCTCCGCGAGACGCTGGGTGTGGCGCTCGCGGCACTCGTACTGGCTGACCGGCCCCTCGTCCCAGTCGAGCTCCAGCCAGCGAAGGGCGTCGAGGATCTGCTCCGTGTTCTCGGGCGTCGAGCGCTCCCGATCGGTGTCCTCGATCCGCAGCACCAGCGCGCCGCCCGACCCCCTCGCCAGCAGCCAGTTGTAAAGCGCCGTCCTGGCGCCCCCGATGTGCAGGGCACCGGTCGGCGAGGGCGCGAAGCGAAATCGAGGCGGCGAGGGGGCGTTCACGGTCGCGGGTTGCGGATACCAACAATAGAGTGCCGCGAATGGCTTGGGAATGCCGGAAACGGGCGGCCCCATGCTGATCGGCGCCCATGTCTCGACGGCGGGTGGGCTGGCGAAGGCGGTCGAGCGCGGGGTCGAGCGCGATTGCGACGCGATCCAGATCTTCCACCAGAGCCCGCGGATGTGGCGGCCGACCGCCTACGGCCCCGGCGACTTCGAGGCCTTCCGCGAAGCCATCGACCGCTCGCGGATCGAATCGGTGGTCATCCACGCCGTCTACCTGATCAACTGCGCGAGCAAGGAGTCGGCGATTCGTCGTAAGTCGCTGGCCTCACTCGAGCAGGCGCTTCGGGTCGGCGACGGGATCGGCGCGGACGGGGTCGTCCTGCACGCCGGGGCCCGCAAGGGGGAGCCGTACGCGCCGTCGGTGAGGCGGGCCGGAAAGCTGATCCGTGAGGCGCTCGGGCGCTCGGAGCGCTGTTCGCTGCTGCTCGAGAACACCGCCGGCACCCAGGGGCCCCTCGGCCGCGACTTCGACGAGCTCGCCGAGCTGATCCACGCCGCCGGGGGCGGCGAGCGACTCGGGGCCTGTCTGGACTGCTGCCACCTGCTCGCGGCGGGATTCGAGATCCGCTCGGGCGAGGCGCTCGGCGAGGTGATCGACGACTTCGACGCCAAGGTCGGGCTGGAGCGCCTTCAGTGCATCCATGTCAACGACTCAAAGGTCCCACTGGGGGCCAACCGCGACCGCCACGCCAATCTCGGCCGAGGCGAGCTCGGGCCCAGGGGCCTGCGCGTCTTCCTGTCCGAGAGGCGCTTCGAGGGACTCCCGGCGCTGATCGAGACGCCCGGGCCGGACGGCAGGGGCCCGGACCGCAAGGAGGTCCGGACGGCGAAGCGCCTCCGCCGCGAGGGGATCAAGCGACTCAGCTAGGGAACCTACGCGAGGGCGTCGCGGAGGTCGAAGGCGGGCTCCCGCCCGTCCTCGGCGTCGAAGAAGCCCGGGTTGACGCACTCGTGGCCGGGCTCGGCGCGCTCGTAGGCGGGCTCGACCCGGAACTGGCACTGCGGCAGCGGCTCGCCGGTCATCTTGATTCCGCCATAGCCGCCGTTTCGCTCCTGGGCTTCGAACATCGCCACGTCGATCTCGGCCCGAAACACCTTGCGCATGCAGCCCATGTAGAGGCCGCCGCGGAACGGGTCGACGTAGCTGTAGAGGTAGGAGCACCGAAGCTCGAGGCATCCGCGGGGCTCGACGAGCCGATCGCAGAAGGTGCGGCACTGCCGGCACTCGCCGACCGCGGACCCGGGCTCTCCTCGCTCGGCGAGCGGCATGCGGAGAAGTCTAGACCCGCTCAGGCCGCCAAAGCCCGAGGGCCGAGCAGCTGGTCGAGCTCGGCCCGCAGCGCCGCCGACGGCGTGACGCGGTGCTCGTCGCCGAACCGGAGTCGCCGCGTCCCCTCGCGGGTCTCCATCTCGAGCAGGACCTCGCAGTCGCCGGGGAAGGACTCGAACAGCGACCTCAGCTCCTCGACCAGCTGAGGGCCGAACTCGGCGGCTCGGACACGGAGCAGGATCCGCTCCGGCTCGCGAGTCTTCGCCTTCGCGCGCGCCGCCGCCAGCTCGTCCTCGCCCGGCTCGAACGACTCCGCCTCGGCGACCACGAGACTCATCTCACCGCGCCCCTTGTGGTCGACCCGGCCCCGGACCAGGATCACCCGATCGAGCTGGACCTGCTCGGCCGCCTCGCTCGCCGCGTCGCGCACGAACAGCTCGGCCCTTCCCTCCAGGTCATCGAGGGTGGCGAACATCACGTAGGCGCCGCTCCGGGTTCGGACCCGCTTGGCCTCGCTGACGATCCCGCCGACGGTCACCCAGGCGCCGTCCTCCCTGGACGCCACCTCGGCGAGGCTGCAGTCGACCCGCTCCCGAAGCGCGTCGCGGACCTCGCCCAGCGGGTGGGCGGACAGGAAGGTCCCGAGCGTCTCCTTCTCGAGCCGGAGCAGCTCACGCTGGTCGAACTCGTCGGCGGGGATCGAGGGGCGGTGGACGCCCAGCGCCTCGCCCTGGGGAGCGTCAACCGGCTGCTCGCCACCCAGGTCGAAGATCGAGCCCTGGCCGTTGCGGGCATCCTCTTGCGACTTGGAGGCGCTCGCCTGGGCCGCGGAGAGCACCTCGAGCATCCCCTTGCGGCCATCGCCAGTGGAGTCCAGGGCGCCGCACTTGACCAGGCACTCGACGGCGCGCTTGTTCACGGCTCGAGCGTCGACCCGCTCGCAGAAGTCCCAGATCGAGGAGAACGGGCCGCCGCGATCCCGCGCCGCGATGATCGCCTCGACCGCCGCGTGGCCAACGTTCTTGACCGCGTCCAGCCCGAACCGGATCGACTTGCCACTGACCACGAAACCGTGGTCGGAGGAGCTGACGTCCGGAGGCAGGACCTCAATCCCCATCTCCTCGCACCGATTGACGAAGAACGGCACCTTGTCCTTGGTCGACATCACGGAGGAGATCACCGCCGCCATGTACTCGGCCGGGAAGTTGGCTCGAAGGTAGGCGGTGCGGTAGGCGATCAGCGCGTAGCAGGCGGCGTGCGAGCGGTTGAAGGAGTAGTCGGCCGCCGCGGTCATCAGCGACCACAGGTCCTGAGCGACGCGCCGATCGGTCCCGGACTCGGCGAGGCCGGCGAGGAACTTGTCCTTCATCTGGGCCATCAGGTCGCGCTTCTTCTTCCCCACCGCCTTGCGCAGGTCGTCGGCCTCGGCGGGGCTGAACCCGGCCATCTGCTTGGCGATCTCCATCAGCTGCTCCTGGTAGATGCAGCAGCCGTACGTGGACTCGGTGATCGGGCGCAGGCGAGGGTCCGCGTACCTGACCGAGGTCGGGTCGCGCTTGCCGCTCGCGTAGTCGTCGATGAACCGCATCGCGCCCGGCCTGTACAGCGAGACGAGCGCGACGATGTCGTTGAAGTCGGTCGGGCGCACCCGGCGAAGCGCGTCGCGCATCCCGTCGGACTCGAGCTGGAAGACCCCGATCGAGTCCCCGCGGGCGAGCATCTCGAAGGTCTTCGGATCGTCCAGCGGGATGCCCTCGATGTCGACCGAGGCTCCCCGAGAACGCTCGATGATCGCGACCGCGTCCTCGATCACGTCGAGGTTCCGCAGCCCGAGGAAGTCCATCTTCAGGAGGCCGATCTCCTCGATCGGGCCCATCGAGTACTGGGTGACGATCTTGTAGGAGCGCTCGGGCTTGCCATTGGCCCCGCGCTCGCCCCCGGTGGCGCGATCCTCGGCCAGCTGGAGCGGGACGATCTCCGCCAGCGGTCGGTCGGCGATCACCACCGCCGCCGCGTGGATCGAGTTGTTGCGGACGATGCCCTCGAGCCCCTGGGCGACGTCGAGGATGCGCCTCGCGTCGGCATCCGAGTCGTAGGTGCGCTTCAGCTCCTCGCCGTCCTTCAGGCACTCCGTGAAGCTCGGGTTCCTGCCCAGCACGGGCTCCGGGATCTGCTTCGCGATTCGGTCGCCGGTCGCGTAGTCGAAGCCGAGCACCCGGGCCGCGTCGCGGGTGGCGGCCCGCGGCGCCATCTTCCCGAAGGTGATGATCTGGGCCACCGACTCGCGCCCGTACTTGTCCGCCACGTAGCGGATCACCCGCTCCCGCCCGCGGACCGAGAAGTCGATGTCGATGTCGGGCATCGACTTGCGGGCGGGGTTCAGGAAGCGCTCGAAGAGCAGCCCGTTGGCGAGCGGGTCGAGGTCGGTGATGTTGAGGCAGTAGGCGACGATCGAGCCCGCCGCCGATCCGCGCCCGGGGCCGACCGCGATCCCGTTGTCCTTCGCGTACTTGACGAAGTCCCAGACGATCAGGAAGTAGGACTCGAACCCCATCTCGTCGATCACCCCGAGCTCGAACTCGAGCCTCTCCACCGCCTCGGCCGGCGGGGGATCGCCGTAGAGGCGTCGCAGGCCCTCGGTGGCCAGCCGCCGGAGCAGCGCGCCCGGCTCCTCTCCCTCCGGAGTCGGGAAGCTGGGCAGCAGCAGCTGGCCGAGCTCGACCTCGACCTCGCAGCGATCAGCGATCTCGAGCGTCGTCGCAACCGACTCCGGCCAGCGCGAGAACGACTCCGCCATCTCGTCCGAGCTCTTGAGGAAGAACTCGTTGGTTTCGAAGCGGAGCTTTGGCCGCTCGACCGTCGACTTCGTCTGCACGCAGAGCAGCGCGGCGTGGTTCGAGTAGTCCTCGCGGCGCAGATAGTGAACGTCGGCGGTGGCCACCAGGGGCCGGCCGAGCTCGCCCGCGATCCGGACGATCCCCTCGTTCGCCTTCTCCTGTTCCGGCAGCCCGTTGGCCTGGATCTCGAAGTAGACGTTGTCGACGCCGAAGATGCCGACCAGCTCGTCGAGATGGGCGCGCGCATCCTTCGGGCGAGCCGAGATCAGCCGCTGGCAGAATCGCGACTGCAGGCACCCGGTGAGCGCGATCACGCCATCGGAGTGGCGGTCGAGGAGCTCGGGATCGACGCTTGGTTTCCCGCGCGCGAACCCCTCCAGGAAGCCCAGCGAGGTGAGCTTGACCAGGTTTCGAAACCCGGCCTCGCTGGCCGCGAGGAGGGTGAGATGGTTGCGCTCGCCGGGAGGGTCGGCGCGGCGGTCGTCGACCAGGTAGGCCTCGAGGCCGACGATCGGCTTGATCCCGTTCGCTTTGCAGGCCTTGTAGTGCTCGACGGCCCCGTTCATGACCCCGTGGTCGGTCAGCCCCAGAGCCGGCATCTCGAGCTCCGCGGCCCGCGCCGCCATCGACCTGATCTTGCAGGCGCCGTCGAGCAGCGAGTACTCGCTGTGGACATGGAGGTGGACGGCCCCGGGGCTCGGCATCGTCGCCTGATCATGTCAATCCGCTCAGATGCCACCGGCCCGGGATCTCGCAGCGTGGGAGGATTCGGTGCGATCGGTCGAGCCCCGTCTCGCGACCACTAAGCTGCCCGCCCCATGAAGGCCCTGGTCAGCGGCGGAGCGGGTTTCATCGGCTCCCACCTGGTCGACGCGCTGGTGGAGCGAGGAGACCAGGTGACCGTGGTCGACGACCTCTCGACCGGGCGACGGGAGAACCTCGAGACCCCCACCGGCCGGCGGGCCGAGCTGGTCGAGGTTGACGTCACCGACGCGGCCGCGATCGCGGACACGTTCGAGCGCCGGGGCCCGGAGCTGGTCTTCCACCTCGCCGCCCAGATCGATGTGCGACGCTCGGTCACCGATCCGGTCTTCGACCTGAACGTCAACGTCGGGGGGACGCTCAACCTGCTCGAGGCGGCACGGACGACGGGCGCCCGGGGGTTCTTGCTGGCCTCCACCGGAGGCGCGGTCTACGGCGAGGGCGCCGGCCTCGCGCTGCCCCTCGACGAGAGCGCCGCGTGCCGGCCCGACGCGCCCTACGGGCAGAGCAAGTTCGCGGCCGAGGGCTACGCCTCGCTGTTCGGGCGCCTGTACGGACTGCGAGCCACCGCGCTTCGGCTCGGCAACGTGTACGGGCCGCGCCAGGATCCCCTCGGGGAGGCCGGGGTGGTGGCGATCTTCTGCGGGGCACTGCTCACCGACGGCACCCCCCGCGTGTTCGGCGACGGCCACCAGACCCGGGACTACATCTACGTCGGCGACGTGGTCGAGGCATTCCTGGCCGCGGGCGCATCCGAGGCGTCCGGGACCTACAACGTGGGCACCGGAGTCGAGACCAGTGTGCTCGAGCTCGGCGAGCTGATCGGCGGCGTCTGCGAGCGCCCGTTCGAGCCCGAGCTGGCGCCCGCGCGGGCGGGCGAGGTCCAGCGGATCGCGATCGACTCAAGCCGGGCCGCGGCCGACTTCGGCTGGAGCGCGCGCACCGCGCTCGTCGACGGCCTCCGGACTACGGCGGCATCGTTCGCGACCGCTAGCTGAGCGGCCCGCCGGCCGACTCGTCGTCCGGCTCCGCTAGCCCGAGGAGCCGGCGCTCGGCATCCTGGATCCGGCGAGCGACCTCGGCCTCGGTCCGGGCGGCGGCGGTCATCCGCGCCTCCCAGTCGACGGCGCGGGCGGCGGTCTCCGCGGCCTCCGCCATCCGCCCCTCCATCCGGGCGGCCCGCTCCTCGACCCCCCGCACCCGACGCTCGGTCTCGCCAACCTCGGCGATCGCGCGCTCGATCCGCGCGGTCGCCTGCTCGACTCTGGCCACGGCATCCTCCGTGTGGCGCTCGGTCCCGGCGAGCGTCTCGGTCGCCTCGGAGATGAACCGAACCGCCCTCGACTCGGCTTCCCGGATCGAGGCGAGCGCATCCCCCACGGCGCGTTCGAGGAGATCGCGCTGGGCACCGGCGTCGACGCCCGGCCCGGCGGATCGGCCGGCCAGCTCTTCGAGCTGGACCTGGGCCGCGCCCAGCCGCTCTCCGACCTCGGCGGCGAGGCGCTCGATCGCCATCTCGAGGCGCCGCTCGACCTCGCCCTGGAGCTGCCCCTTCTCGACACCCAGCCGGATCAGGGCGTCGTCGACCCGCTCGGCGGCGATCCGGCTGAGCCGGTCCTCGGCGGCGCGCAGGGCGGCCCGCTCCTGCTGCTCGAGTCGCTCCATCGCCTCGCGCAGCATCTCGCCGATCGACGTCCGCGCGGCGGCGACCCTGTCGCGCAGGCGATCGTCGGCCCCTCCTGACCCCTCGCCGGGCTCGAACGGCTCGCGCTTCTCGTCGCCCACGGCCCGCGAATGGTCCTATACGCATCGGTCGGCCCGAAGCGGGCGAGGTCCCGTCGCTCCTCCGCCCGTCCGAACGCTAGCTTGAGCCGGTGCGCGCGCTCCCCGACGCCCCCAGCGGCGCCCCCGGCGAAGGCAGCGCTCGGCGGTCCGCTCGGCTCGAGCCGGCCGCGCTGCTGCCGCTGGTCGTCCTGACCGTCGTGTGGTGCTGGTGGAGCGCCAAGTCGGGCGGGTTCTTCGGCACCGTGCTGCTCCCGGGCACGGTGGTCCTCTGCGCGACGCTCGCCCTGCTCGCCTGGATCGCCCCCTGGCGGGGCAACCTGCGCGCCTCGCCGGCGGTGGCGGTGGCCGCGGGAGCGCTGATCGCGCTCGGCGGGTGGGCCGCCCTCTCGGCCGCCTGGAGCCCGGCTCCCGAGATCGCGATCGCCGATGCGCAGCGCATCCTCGCCTACGCGGTCGCCTTCGGCCTCGGCCTCGGCCTCGGCGACCTGCTGGGTGGCCGCGTCCACCTGGCGCTCGTCCCGCTGACGGTCGCGGGGATGCTCGCTGGAGCGATCGCCGTGATCGGCATGCACGGCGGCGACAACCCGGGTCACTACCTGGACACCGACGGGACGCTCGAGTTCCCGTTCGGCTATCGGAACGCGAACGCCGCCTTCTTCTTGATCGCGCTGTGGCCGGCGCTCGGTCTCGCGGCGCGTCGCGGCGGGCTCGTGATCGGGCGCGCCGCGGCGCTGGCGAGCGCCACCCTCTGCCTCTGCATGGGGATGCTGAGCCAGAGCCGCGGGTCGATGATCGCCGGGGCGCTCGCCCTCTGCGTGTATGTGGCCTTCTCGCGCGACCGGGCCCGGCGCCTCGCCTGGCTGGCCGCGGCGGTGCTCCCAGCGTTGATCGTCCTCCCGGCGCTGACCGACCTCTATCAGGCGGCGAACGGCGGCGCCCCGCTCCACTCGCTCGGCGGGGAGCTTCGGCGCGCCGCGAACGCGGCGGCCTTGAGCACCGCGGTCGCGCTGGTCGTCGGGGCGGCGCTGGCCTGGCTCGAGACGCGCCTCCCGGCCTCCGCGCGGGCCGGCAGGGCCGCCGATCGGATCGCGCTCGGGGGCCTGGTCGCGATCGTCCTCGGCGGGTCGATCACCTTCGTCGCCGTCGTCGGCGACCCGCTCGACTGGCTCGGCCGGAGGGCATCCGAGTTTCGCGCCGGGGAGTCCTCGCAGCCGATCGGCAAGGCAAGCCGGTTCACCCTCAACGCTCGCACCGGCCGAGGCGAGCTGTGGCGGATCGCGCTGCTCAACTTCCGACACCACCCGGTGCTCGGCGACGGCGCCGGCGGGTACCGCTACACCTATCTGCGGGAACGGCGGGCGGATGCACCGCCGGCGGTTCGCGATGCCCACAGCGTCGAGCTCGAGAACCTGTCCGAGCTCGGGATCGTGGGGCTGGCCCTGTTCGCGAGCGCGATCGCCGGGGCCGGGGCCGGGGCCGTCCGGGCCCGGAGGATCGGCCCGGCCGCGGCCTGGGTGTCGGCGTTCGCGCTCACCGCCGGCGCCTACTGGCTGGCCCACTCTTCGCTCGACTGGTTCTGGCCCTATCCGGCGGTGACCGCGCCGGTCTTCGCCCTGCTCGGCTCGGCCTGCGCGCCTGCGGTGGGGGCCGATCGGCCCGCTCCCGGGCGGGGCCGATGGCGCCTGATCGCGGCCGCCGGGGCGATCGCGCTGGCGGTGTCGACCGTGCCCCCGTTCCTCAGCCAGCGCTACGTCGACGACGCCTACGACACCTGGCGGTCGGATCCCGCCCGTGCCTACGACGACCTCGACCGAGCGCGCTCGCTCAACCCCCTGAGCGTCGATCCGCTGCTCGCCGAGGGCGCGATCGCCCGCGCCAACGGGGATCGCGAGCGCGCCATCGACGCTTTCCGCGATGCGATCGCGAAGCGCCCCGAGGAGTGGGTGTCGTACTACCTGCTCGCGGTGCTCCACGAGCGCGGGGATCCGGCGCTGGCGCGCCGCGAGCTGGCCGCAGCGCGGGCCCGCGATCCCCACAACGCCGAGGTCGCGGCGCTGGCCGACAAGCTGCGTTCCAGTTCCCCCGACAATGCGAGGCAATGAGGGAGGAGGTGCCGGGGAACTGCGGCGGATCGTGTCCGGTGGACGGACGCGACGGGGACGCAGTTCGGATCGCTGGCCGAATTGTGGCGCGGCGTGTCCGGTGGACGGACGCAACGGGACACGGTTCGGTTGGCGGGCGCGCCCCGGCGCTTTCGCACCATCGATGGCCGAGTTGCGTCGACTAGACGAACGCAACTCGGCCCTCGGCGAGGCCTACGCAGCCTCGCTCCCCTACCCAGCCCTAAGCAATTCGATCGCGCTCGTGCCCGTGGCCAGCGCAGCCGCCCTCAGGCGATGTCGATCATCCCGCCCTGGAGCGCGAGCGCCACCGCCTGCGCCCGGGTGCGCGCGCCGAGCTTCGCCTTCGCGTTGCGAACGTGCGTCTGGACGGTGGCGGGCGAAAGCTCGAGCATCCCCGCGATCTGCTCGTCGGTGGCCCCCGCGGCGAGCAGCGCGAGCACCTCGCGCTCCCGCGAGGTCGGGCCACCGCGAGTGAAGCGCGACACGTGGTTGGCGGGCTGGCTCTTGCGATTCGGCTCCGGCTGGGCCTCGGGCTCGCTGATCCTGGCCCCGCCGGGCGAGAGGATCAGCAGGTGGCGCCCTGGCAGCACGTTGGCGGTCACGGTGATGTGGACCTCGTCGGTGGCGGCGGCCTGCGAGCTGAGCTCGAACGGCCCCGCGTGCCCGCCGCCTTCGCGGAAGGCCCGCCAGACGTGGTCGACCCGCGAGCGCATGCCCGTGGCAAGGAAGTCGTCGAAGGTCCGGCCGACCACCGCCCTGCGCGGCAGTCCCAGCAGGCGGCACGCCGCCAGGTTCGCCTCCAGGCACCGGCGATCGTCGTCGACGACCATGATCGCGAGCTGGGCCGGCACCCCGGCCATCGCCCCGCCGCCGCTTGAACTGGCGCCCCGCCTAGTCACTGGCCTCGCCGACAATGAACCTCCGTTCCGGCGCCCGCAGCGCTCGATGAGCGTCGCGACCCGCCTCGAAGAGGGTCTCGACGATGATCAGCCAGTCCGCGAGCACGGACCGGCGCTTGACATAGAAGAGGTCGTGGCACAGCTTCCACGCCGTGCCGAGCTCGGATCCCGCGTAGCCGCAGCGCAGCTGCGCCCAGCCGGTGATCCCGGGCTTGACGAGGTGGCGGCGCGTGTAGTGAGGAAAGCGCCGCTCGAGATCGGTGACGATCTCGGGCCGTTCGGGCCGTGGGCCGACCAGGGTCATCTCCCCCCGCAGGACGTTCCAGAGCTGGGGGATCTCGTCGAGATGCGTCCTGCGCAGCATCCTCCCGAGCCGGGTCACCCGCTCGTCGCCCGGCGCGCACCACTGCGGACCGGCGGCCTCTGCGTCAGGCACCATCGTCCGCAGCTTGAGGACGTAGAACTCGCGCCCCCGCTCCCCGACCCGCCGCTGCCGATAGAGCACCGGGCCCGAATCCGTGAGCTTGATCGCGATCGCCAGCACGGCGACGAAGGGAAGCGCCAGGATCGCGGACGGCAAGGCGATCGCGAGGTCGGAGGCGCGCTTCCAAAGCGGGGAGGTCGGCCGGAAGCGCGGGTGCATCATGTAGCGGAACCACGCCGAGTCGATCGTCCCGAGCGGCACGTGACCGAGCGCCTCCTCGTACAGCTGAGAAGCCTCGATCATCCTCACCGGCAGGTCGAGGCAGGCATCGGCGATCAGCGCGCAGGGATCGACACCCCCGTCGGCGCCGCCGCGCTGCTCGCTGGGCTCCTCCCGGGCCCAGACGAGCAACTCGATCCTCCGCGCGATCACCGCCGCGCGGACCCCATCGAGCGTGCCGAGGCACTCGAGCCCGCTCGAGTGCTCGGCAGGCGCGGCGGCGCCGAACCATCCGACCACCTCGTACCCCCGAATCCCGGCCGCCCGGAGCTCGGCCGCGAGGTCGGACGCGAACCCTGCCGATCCGACCACCGCCACCCGCGCCGGGCGACCCTCCTGGAAATGCACCGTCATCCATGCCCCGAGCGCCAATACGAGCCAGGCGCCGATGACCGACGGCTCCAGGGGTCCCAGAGCCACGTGGTCGCCGGCGCCCAGCTCGAGCACCAAAGCCAGCAAGGCGCCAAGAACGGGCGCCACCAGGGCGAGCGCGATTCGCGCCGCCGGCATCAGGTCGAGCGGCAGCGCGCAGCGCTCCACCAGCTGCAGCGTGACCAGCATCGCGGCCGCCAGCACCACCGCGTAACCGACTTGCCCCAGGTGCAGATAGGCGATCACCCCGGCGGCCAGGGCCGGCATCACCTTCAGCGCGATCAGGTCGAGAAGGCGCTGGGCCTCGAGCGCGCGCAGCGCGCGGGGGGGCCGATCGTCGGCCAACGGATAACCGTTGGTGTCAGCGATTACGCCTTCCCTGGCGGACACGATCTGCTCCTCGGGTCTGGTCTCGTTCGCGGTTGCCGTGATCTGGTGGCCTTGGGCTAGGAAGACGAACGCTTTGCCGGATCGGACAGGCGTCGCAGGGCGAAGCCAGCGCCGAGCAGGGCGGCCGCCGCGAGCGCCAGGACGCCGATGTCGAGCCCGGTGAAGGGCAGATTGCCGATCGTGCTGCGACTCGGCGCGGAGGGCCCGCTGCCGCCGCCTCCGCCCACAGAGATCTGGTGGTTCTGGGGCTCATACTGGGCGTGGCTGGGCGATGCGGCCGTGGCCATCGACGGAGCCGCAAGCGCAAGGACAAGCAGCCCGGCGGCGAGCCACACGGCGGGACGACGTCGTCTGGACGAACCAAAGTGCCGGTTGATCATTGAGATGATTGCTCCTGCCGCTATGCAAACGGCTGTACGCCACACGACCCTGTCGCCCCGGATCAAAGGGACCCGGATACGACCGGGTCGTGTGGCCGGGCCAACCCGACCTGGGCCGACCCAACTTGTTTTCGGGACGTCGCCACTCTGCCTGACCACTAGCGAAAGTCAAGGATTCAGGGCTGGGAATACCCAGAAATCGTTGCTGCATTACCGCAATGCGGGTAGTGCTAGCCTCGCAAACGACTAAGCTCATGGACGAGCGGAGCCGCGAGACTCAGACTGTGAACGAGAACGAGAACCGATCCACTCGCGGCCGTGGTGGTCCATCCGGGGTGGCATCCGAAGACCGCGATGCTCGGCCCGGCGGACGTCGGGTGGCCGGCGCGCCGCTGTCCACGCGTGAGCGCGAGATCCTCGGCCTGCTCGCCGGCGGGGTGAGCGGCGCCCAGATCGCGGAGAGCCTCGTGCTCTCGCCCGAGACCGTGCGCACGCACATTCGCAACGCGATGGCGAAGCTGGGCGCCTCGAGCCGGGCCCAGGCGGTGGCCCTCGCGGTGAAGCGCCAGGAGATCGAGCCGCACGCCGAGGTCGCCGACGGACAGCCGCACGCCGCCCCGGCTCCGGCCCCTGCGGCGGGCAGCGCCCGGGCCCGGGCTCGCGCGGCCCTCGCCGCGGGAGAGTCGGATGCGATGCTGGCCGCCCTCCTCGGCGGGTTGGTATCCCTGTACGACGTCGAGGGCGGGATGATCTTCCTCGCCGACGAGGACGGGCTGGCGATGAGGCGCGCCGCCGTCATGGGCGAGGAGGACGAGCCGGACGGCGTGCAGGCGCCCGAGCGGATCGCGGTTGGCGAGGGCGCCCTGGGGCGGGCGGCGCTCGAGCGCCGAGCGCAGCTCGTTCACAGCTCGGGATCGCAGGGCGCCAACCTCGGCAGAACGTCGATCTGCGCGCCGATGGTCACCGCGGGGAAGCTGGTCGGCGTGATCTACCTCACCACCCGACCGAGCCGGCTGACCGGGCGCACGGAGCTGCTCTTGCTACAGGCGTTCTCGAACCGGGTCGGCGAGATCCTGGTCGGCGGGAGCTCCGACGAGGGGCCCCTGAGGGACTCGCTGCAGCGCTTCCGGACCGCCTGGTCATCGGCCAGCGGCTCCGGCTAGCCCCGGCGGTCCGCCCCAGCCGCCGGCGGCCTACTCGCCGGGGTCGCGCAGCACCTCTACCGCGGCCTCGACGGTGGCGTCCATCGGGGCGACTTCCTCGATGTCGCACAGATCCAGCACCCGCCGCATCGGCGCCTGAGCCGGAACCACCAGCCGGAGCCGCTGCCGGTGGGACCGCAACCGGCGCGCGAGATCGAACAGCAGCTCAACTCCAGCGCTGTCGAGGTACGCGGCGTCGGTGAGGTCGAGCACCAGCCCGGGGCTGTCGTTGGTGAGTCGCTGCGCGAGCGCACCCCGCAGCTGGTGGGCGTTGACGCTCTCGATCTCGCCCTCGATCCGCCCGACCAGGACGCTGTCGATCTCGTCGAAGCTGAGCTGGACCAGCGGATCCCTCATCGCTCGCCACCCTCCCGGAGTCGTCGTCGCATGGTCACCGTCGTGCCCTCGGCGCCGGGCTCGATCTTCACCTCGTCCATCAGCTCCCGCATCAACGGCAGGCCCCGGCCGCGCCCCTGCTCGGCCGGGGGGCGCCAGCTGCCACCGTCGCTGACGACGATCTGGATCTGTGGCCCGTCGCGCTCCGCCCTGACCTCGAACTGCGAGTCGGAGATCGCCGAGTGGGCATGGGCGACGGCATTGGCGCTAGCCTCCCCGCAGGCGACCAGCATCTCGTAGACCTCCGCCTCGCTGGCCCCGGAGAGCCGGAGCCACTGCGCCACCGCCCGGCGCATCGAGGCGAGCGACGACGGCTTCGCCGGCAGAGCCAGGGAGAGGACCTCGCCGGGGGGGGTGAGCTGGATCGCCAGCAGGGCGAGATCGTCTCGAGACCCACCCCTCGAGTCGACGGTGGCCAGCAGGGCCCGACACAGTCCCTCGGGCTCGGGCGGGCAGTCCTCGGCGGCGCTACGGAGGCCGTCCAGCCCCTCGCCGAGTGGCAGATCGGGAGCCTCAACGAGCCCGTCCGTGTACAGGAGCACGGTCGACCAAGGGTCGAGCGTCGCCATGCTCTCCGCGTAGGAGGGAAAGCGGTTGACGCCGAGCGGGCTCCCCGCGGGAGCCTCGGCGAAGGTGGGGCCGTCCTCCGGGCGCAGGACCAGCGGCGGCGGGTGGCCGGCGGTCGCGACCTGCAGGGTGGAGGCGTCCGGATCGACGATCGCGTACAGCAGGGTGACCATCCCGCCCTTCTCCCCTTCGAGCACGAAGCTGTTCATCCGCTCGAGCACCAACTCCGGTCGCAGGGCCTCGAGCGCGTATGCGCGCAGCGCGCTCTGCAGGTGGGCCATCCGCGCCGCGGCCTCGACCCCCCGGCCGACCACGTCCCCGATCGCGATCCCCACCTTGCCGCCCCGCAGCGGGATCGCGTCGTACCAGTCGCCGCCGATCCGGGTCTCGGCGCTTCCCGGCCGGTAGCGAGCCGCAAGCTGAAGGCCCGGGATGGCGGGTAGCTTCGGAAGCAGGCTCCGCTGCAGAGTCTCCGCCACTTCGCGCTCGATCTCCACCCCGTGAGCCGCCCGCTTGAGGGCATCGATCGTCGCGCCGAGGATCGGGTCGCCCTCGGCGGGCTCGCCCAGCTCATCTGGGGGCGCGGCCCGCTCCGGGGCCGCTCCCTCTGCCTCCGGATCGACCATCGTCGTAGTGCGCGAGTGTATCCGCGGTGGCGACTGGGGCGTAGGCTACGTTTCGGCGCGTGCACCCAGTGGCGACCGCGACGAGCTCCGATCCCTCCGCGGACCAGCTCGCCAAGGCGTGGCTCGTCGGGGTGATCGAGCGGACGCCGCTCGACCAGGTCCCGGAGCTCGATCTCGACGTCTTGACCAGCCAGGCGACCCCGCTGATCGCCGCCATCCTCGACGGCCTCGACCCCGGCCGCCGCGTCCCGCCCGAGCTGGCTCCCGATGCCAGCGGGCGAGCGCGTGAGCTGGGCAGATTGCGGCCTGCCGCTCGTGCCTGCGCCGAGGTCCCGCGCGACCTGGCCGTGCTGCAGTCGGTGCTGATCACCTCGCTGCACCGCGGAGGCCCCGGGGGGCGGTCGTCTGACTTCGGGCGCGCCGTCCAGCGCCTCGCCGAGATCTTCGGCGCGCTGCACGGGGCGGTCGCCGAGGGGCTGGTTCATGAGCGTGATCTCGCCGACTCTCCCGAGCGACCGGCCGCGCCGCCGGGGAGCGCCGACCTCGAAGGGTGGCTCGCCGTTCTGGTCGCGGAGCATCGACGCTACGGGCGCCCGTTCGCCGTCGCCCTGCTCGAGCTCGACGGCCTCGGGCCGATCGTCGAGGCCCACGGCCGTCGGTCGGGCGAGTTGATGTCGACCGCCGCGACCACGGTGATCCGCAGCCAGATCCGGATCGTGGACCACGCGTTCCGGGTCGACGACGACAGGTTCTGCGTGCTCGCCCCCAACGTGGACGCCGGGCGCCTGCGCCGGATGGCGGACCGCCTGGCGCGCGTGGTCGAGGCCTCCCAGGCCGCCGACGGCCCTCGGATCGCGATCTCGGCCGGGGTCTCCGCCTGCCCGGAGCACGGCCACGACGCAAGCCGGCTGCTCGAGGTCGCCGGCGACGCGCTCGACGTCGCCAAGGCCGCCGGCGAGCCCGTCCAGATCGCTGCCCGGAACGGCTCCCGCTCCCCGTAGAGTTGGCCGAAGCTGCGAAAAGCGGCCTCTAGTTGCGAAGAGCTCCACTCGATCATCGGCGAGCCCCGGTGGGCAACCGTGCCAACTATCCCCGAGGCATCCCCCAGGCGCTAACCTCGCTTCATACTGGGTATCGCGTACGGAAGCTAGGTATGGATGAGCGGCTTTCCACGACACGTCTGGCGGCCGGCGCACCCCCCCTTGCGAAGGGGTGGACGGAACACGTCGGCCGGCGCACCACAGGCGTCAAGTGGTCTAGGAAGTGGAAGCCGCGCTCAAGTTCTCGCGGCTTCGGGTCGAGACGCATATGCAGGATCAACCAATGGAAGGACGAACGAAACTTCTGAATGTCGGCCAGGCGGCAGCGTACCTCGGAGTCAGCGCCGCCTCGCTGCGCAAGTGGTCGAACCAGGGGCTGGTTCCCGTCTATAGGACGCCGGGTGGCCAGCGCCGCTTCTCCACCAGCGACCTCGACGAGTTCATGCGCTCGATGAGACAGCCCTCCGCCGACACACGTCGCGCCGCCGGCGCTCGCGGCTAGCCCCCGACCATGCCCACACGTCCCAGCAGGAGGGTGATCGGCCTCGAACTGGTCGCGCTCGGGCTGGCGGTGGCGGTGGCGGTCTGGCGCAACTGGGACGGCAGCACCGACTGGAACCTGCCGCTCTTCGGACTTCTGCTGGCGGTATCGGTCGCGGGGGACGTGACCGCCCTCGAGACGTCCGCCACCCGGGTCAAGGCGTCGAGCAGCTTCCTGGCGATCGTCACCGCGATCGTCTTCCTCGGCGAAACCCCGGCGGCGCTGATCGGGGTGGTGACGATCATGATCGGCTGGGCACGCTCTCGCTACCCGCGCGAGGACCTGCTGATCAACCTCGTCACCTACACCTGGTTCCCGCTGCTCGCCGGGATCGGCTTCGACACGGTGATGAGCTCGACCGCGACGGGGCGTGGGGACGACGCGTTCTATCTGCTCGTCTTCTGCCTCTTCCTCGTTGCTTTGCTGCTCGACTTCGTCCTGATCGCCGCCTACTCGTCCTACGTGGAGGGGACTCGGCTGTCGACCAAGGTGCGGCGGGTCCTCGTCCCGGTCCTCCCCTCCGAGCTCGCCTCGGCGCTGCTGGGGGTCGGGATCGCCTACCTCTATGTCGAGATCGGCCTCGCGACGGTGGCCCTGTTCGCGATCGTCTTGATCACCTTCCAGTACCTGCTCGGCGCCCTGGTCCTCTCCCAGAAGCGCGCCGACGAGCTCGAGCTCAAGGCCAAGCAGCTCGCCGGCTTCCAGGTCGCCCTGCTAGGCGCGCTGCTCCGCACCCTCGACCTGCGCGATCGGATGACGGCACGTCACAGCGCGGCGGTCGCCCGCTACTCGCGCGAGATCGCCGCCGCCGCCGGACTCCCCGAACCCGATCAGGAGCTCGTCCACACGGCCGGCCTGCTGCACGACATCGGAAAGTTCGTGCTCCCCGACCGAATCCTGAAGGGCGATGTCGAGCTCACCGAGTCCGACTGGGAGGAGATCAAGAAGCACCCCTACGAGGGTGCGCGAATCGTCTCCCAGATCGACGGCTACCAGCCGGTCGGCGAGATCGTCCTCGCGCACCACGAGCGGATGGACGGGCTCGGCTACCCGCGCGGCCTCCAGGGTGCCGAGATCCCGGTCCTGGCGCGGATCATCGCGGTGGCCGACACCTACGACGTGCTCACCGCCCGCGATTCCTACCGCGAGCCGGTGAGCTCATTCGAGGCGATCACCGAACTGCGGCGCGTCTCGGGCACCCAGCTCGATGGCGGCTTCGTCGAGATCCTCAACGACATGCTGGCCGACAAGGGGTTCTCCTATCGGCACGGACAGGATGCCGACTTCGAGGCCGAGCTGGCGCTCGACAAGCGGATCCATGACTACGTCACCGGGGGCACCACCGCGAGCCCCAGACTCCCGCTCTAGGGGCGGGTCCGCGACTCAAAGAAAGGGGCGCCGAGCGGCGCCCCTTCGTGAACGACCACGCGCCCGGTCGCTCCTGGCGACCGAGCGCAACAAGTCATCTCTGGTCTGTCTACGTCGCTTGACTAACCGCGGCGAAAGCCCATTGATGCCTCCTGGCCAATTCGGGAACGCTTGATTCCGCCGGGAGGCTACACGAACCGGGTGAAACTTGCAAATAGCATCGAAGCGGCGCTCAAACTTGAACGAGAATATGCAAATGAGGTAGTCGCTGCGCAAATGAGGTACCCCACGTCGGCTGACCGTGAGGCGGATGTGCAAGCCGATCGCCCGGCGAGCAGCGAGCCTCCGCTGACGAACGAATTGAGTCCCGGTACGTCCGTCCTCCGGACACGAGGGGACGCGGTTGGTGGCCCCGGGCGCTACCCGCGCCGGTTCGCTAGTGCCTCAATCGTGGGCCGGATAGCGCGCTGGTTCGTGGAGCCCAGGCGCTACTGGGCGCATTCCCAGGCGCTGGCCCCGGAATCCGCCCAGATCTGGGCGGCAACCTGGCTCTGCTGCTGCGGCGAGGCGTCCTGGGGCGCCCCGCTGCCTCCGTACAGGCGCCAGGTCGAGGGCAGGATCTGGTAGGCCCCACCGGCCCCCGAGGAGGGGTTGACCGCGTTGAAGTTGCCGCCCGACTCGCACATCACGATCGCCTGCGGGATCGCCCATTGGCCGACCCAACTGGAGACCGTCTGCTGCGCCTGGGCGGCGGCGGCCTGCTGGCTTTGCTGCGCCTGGATCTGCTGAAGCTGCGTGACCTGCTGCTCCCACCCCGCGACTTGTGAGCGCAGGCTCGAGGCCGCGGCCGCCTCCTGCTGGCGGGCCTGGTCGAGCTGGGCCGCCTGGGCCTCGGCGTTGGCCCGGACCGAGGCGATCTGGTCGCGGGCGGTGGCGATGCGCTGATTGAACGCGATCTGCTCGGCCCTCGCCTGCCGGACCTGGGTGAGCTGGGCCGCGACCACGTTGCGCAGCTGGCGCACGCGGGCGGCGAGCGACGCGTCCGCGTCCTCGATTCGGCCGACCAGCTCCGCCCGGTTGGCGAGATCGTCGAAGCCCCTGGCGCTGAGCAGCAGCTCGGTCAGGTCGGGCGCGTCGCCCTGGTAGATCGAGACCAACCGTTGCGACAGGGCCGTCAGCGCGCGGCGCAAGCTGGCCCGAGCCCTGGCCAGCCGCGCCTGGGTCTGCGCGACTCGGGCCTCGAGCTCGGCCTGGCGCTGCTCGCCCTGCGCGAGCACGCCCGAGAGCTGGGCCTCTCGTTGGGCGGCCGCCGCGGCCTGCTGGCGCGCCGCCGCGACCTGGCCCGCCTTGGCGTCGATGTCCGCCGCCAGGCTCTGTGCCTGCGACTGGGCGGAGGAGATCTGCGAGTTGAGCTCGGTGACGCTCTGCGCACCGGCGCTGGCGGCCGCGAGGGCCAGGACCGCGCCCGCCGCGAGAGCTGCGAGCAGCATGACGACGCCCCCCCGAAACCTGGCCGGGCGGCGACCACTGGGCGAACGCGTGTAGCTCTTCGACTCCATCCTTCGTATGCCTACGGGGTTAGCTGTCGGGCTCGCGCCGAAGGACTGGCGCTACGCGGCGGTGGCCGCGATTCGCCCCCGGGGCATCTCCGCGTCAGCGGTGCCTGGCCCCAGCGGTTCCCCCGCTCCCTCGGGATGGGCCCAAAGGATTCGGCGGTGAAAGGCGAGCGGCATCCTAGCGAATCGTTAGCGAGTTATGAATCCAGGGCCCGCCGGCGGGCCCTTGCAGGAGGTCCTGCAGGCACGCCGAGGCGGCCTGCGCGGGGGCGCGCCCGGTTCAGCCCTCGGGCGGCTCGCGGGTCATCGCCACGTAGCCTGCGACCGCCGCGGCGGCGATGCCGAGCGCGGCCGCGATTCGGATCTGTCGCCGGTAGCGGACCCGAACGAACCAGACCACGAGACGTCCGAGCAGGCGACCCCGGATCACCCGCATCACCAGGCGTCCAATCAGCTCGTAGATGGCGGCCGTCATTCGCCTTCCCCCTTCCGACCGTGATCGCTCGCTCGGGCCCGGATCCGGTGCGCCATCCGGCTCTGGAGCGTGAACAGCTCGATGAACCCGGGGCTCGCGGCCTGGCTGAACTCGCCCTCGGACTCGCCGAACGAGGCCAGCGAGCGGTCATAGAGCGCGTGCGGGGAGCTCCGCGCCACCGGCGTCGCCGACCCCTTGTAGAGCCTCATCGCGACCTCCCCGGTGACCAGCTGGTTGGCCGAGTCCATGTAGGCGTCGAGGTCGAGGCGCAGCGGCTCATGCCAGAGCCCGGCGTAGCACAGGTACGCCCACTTGTCCTCGAGCGCGCGCTTGAAGTTGTTCTGGTGAATCGTCGAGACCAGCTTCTCGAGCTCGCGATGGGCCGGCAGGATGATCGCAGCCGCGGGCACCTCGTACACGTCCCGGATCTTCAGGCCGACGATGCGGTCCTCGACCTGGTCGACGATCCCCACTCCGTGCCGCATGCCGAGCTCGGCGGCCCGCTCGAGCAGCTCGACGAGCCCGAGCTCGGCGCCGTCGAGGGTCACTGGGCAGCCTCGCTCGAAGCCGACCCGGACGAGCTCGGGCTCGTCCGGGGCTTCGGTCGGCAGGGTGACCAGACGGAAGACGTCGTCGGGCGTCGGCGCGTTGAGGTCCTCGATCGCCCCTCCTTCCGAGGAGCGTCCCCAGAGGTTGTCGTCGATCGAGTAGGGCGGGGCCTCCGTCCCGCCCTTGACCGGAATGCCGTGGGCGCGCGCGTAGGTGATCTCCTCCTCGCGACCCATCCGCCACTCGCGGACCGGCGCGATCACCTTCAGCTCGGGGTCGAGCGTCGCCACCGTCGCCTCGATGCGCACCTGGTCGTTGCCCTTGCCCGTGCAACCGTGGGCGACCGTGTCGCACCCCTTCGCACGGGCGTGCTCGACCGCGAGCTTGGCGATCAGGGGGCGCCCGAGCGCCGTGAACAGGGGGTAGCCCCCGCCATAGAGGGCGTTCGCCTTGATCGCCGGCGACACGTAGTCGCGGGCGAACTCCTCGCGGGCATCGACGACGATCGCGTCGACGACCCCGAGGTCTCGCGCCTTGCCGACCACCACGTCCCAGTCCTCCGCCGGCTGGCCGAGGTCGACGGTCAGGGTGACCACCTCGGCGCCGTACCGCTCCTGGATCCAGTGCAGCATGACCGAGGTGTCGAGTCCGCCCGAGTAGAGCAGCAGGACCCGCCCGACCCACTCCGGGTCGGCTTCGTAGGAGGCGGTCCGCTGCGTGGGTGGCCGGTCGCTCATCGCGGTGGCGAAGTCTCGCATGCGGTGGGCGCCCGTACGGGCGCGGTACGACGAGGCCGTGCGCCATGATCCCGGAATGCACCGGTTGCTTCGGGTCGCGTCCGTGGCGCTGATCACCGCCGGGGTGGTGATCCTCGCCGACGTGGCCGCCACCCTGGGCTGGAGGGAGCCCGTCTCGAGCCTCTACGGCTCGATCCAGCAGCACAAGGCGGCGAGCGAGCTCGCCGACCTCGAGGCCAGCTTTCCGAGCTCGGCCGGCGTCCGCAGGGCGGCGACGGTAAAGAGCCGACACCGCAAGGTCGGGGTGCTCGCGGACCTGTTCTCGAACCGGGTCCATGAGGGCCAGGCGATCGGCCGGATCGTGATCCCGAGCATCGACCTCGACGTGATCGCGGTCCAGGGCACCGACACCGCAAGCCTCCAGAAGGGCCCGGGCCACTACCCCGAGACCCCGTTTCCCGGCCAGGGGGGGACGACGGCGTTCGCCGGTCATCGCACCACCTATCTGGCCCCTTTCCGTCACCTCGATCAGCTCGGGGCCGGCGACGCGATCGAGGTCGAGATGCCGTACGCGACCTTCACCTATCGGGTTCAGGGCACCCGGGTGGTCGCCCCCTTCGACCTCGGGATCATCCACCGGGTGAGCTACGACCGACTCGTGCTGACGGCCTGCCATCCCCTGTACTCGGCGTCCGAGCGGATCGCCGCGTTCGCCAAGCTTCAGCGGGTCAGCGACGTCTTGGCCGGCCCCGGCGGGTAGGGCCGCCGTGGCCCAGCGGCCGCCTAGCGCCGCGGGCCGAGGAGCTCGTCGACGATCGGGGCGGGGTCGCGTATCGCGAGCTCGGCCGCCAGCGCCCGCTCGATCTCCTCGCGCGAGCTCCCCGCGACCGCCATCTGCGCCGCCCGCAGCAGCGCCGTCTCGCGCCCGTGCGAGCTCGAGCGCCGCGGTGAATCGGGCGCCGCGGCGCCCTCGGCCTGGCCCGAGACCGGTCGATCGGGCTGCTCGGATCCGGGACCGGGCTCGACCCTCTCCCCCTGCTCGGGCGTTGGCCCCGGGGAAGCCGGCGGCGCCTGCGGGGATGAGGCGGGTGACAGCTCCCGGCGGCGATCGAGCTCCGGCGGGATCCGCCCGAGCACGGCGGCGATCTCCTCGAGCTCGGCGATCATCGCCTCGGTGAGCTCCTTGAGCCGGTCCTCCTGCTGGCCCAGGAGCTCCGCGAGCCCCTTGAGGTCGGCGCTCCAGGCGTCGATCGCCCGCTCGACCTCCTCGCGGCGCCCGTCCACGTAGCGCGCCGCATCGGCCTCGGCCTCGGCGAGGATTCCCGAGGCCACCCTTTCGGCCCCGTCGACGATCTCGTCGACTCGCTGCGCCGCCGCGTCCACGACCCGCTTCAGCTCCGACCCCGACCCGGCGCCCGGCGATCGCGCCGGCGGGGCCGGCGAGCTTGCGGCAGCCTGCTCGGCCCCGAGTTCGGGCTCCGTCCTCTGCTCTGCGCGGTTGAAGATCGCCACTTCCCCTGAAACAACGGGTGGCGAGCGATTCTACTCGCGGCTCGCAAGCCGGATTGCGGTTCTCGTGCCCGCCCGCGCCGGATCCGAGATCTATTCAGGACGACCGAAAACGACGCACGCGGGGTTTCCTCGACTGTCACAATCACCCCGCACGAGGAGCTTTGGCGCAACGCGAATCACAGCGAGGCATGGGCCCATCCGGTGCGGACTGGCTGCAGCCGCCCGCGCAGGAGAAGGGCCTCGCGGGCTACGTGCAGACCCTGCGCGAGCGCCTCTGGCTGATCGTGCTCGCGGTCGTGGTCACGACCGGGGCGTCGATCCTCTACGTCGCCACCGCCTCGAAGACCTATGAGGCCGAGTCGGACATCCTGGTGACGCCGGTGCCGCAGCAGAGCGATCTGCTGTCAAGCCTGGGGCTGATCCAGCAATCCGCCGATCCGGTGCGCGAGATCGAGACCGTCGCCCGGTTCATCGACACCAACGAGGTCGCTGCGCAGGCCCAGAAGAAGATGCCCCCCGGGATCCCCGAGGCAGCGGAAACCCCCCAGAACCTGCTCGATCACATCAGCACCGAGCCGGTCGCCGACAGCAACATCGTCGCGGTGACCGCCAAGGCGTCGACCGCCGACGACGCCGCCGAGCTGGCGAACGTCTTCGTCAGCTCGGCGATCAGCTACCGGACCGCCCAGCTCCATGACCGGGTCGCGACCGCTGCCCAGGGGATCGAGGCCCAGCTGAAGCAGAACCCTCCGGACGCGAGGAGCCTCGAGGCCCAGCTCTCGCAGCTGAACCGGCTCGAGAACAGCCCCGATCCGACCGTCCAGGCGGCCACCAAGGCGGTGCCGCCGACCTCCCCGTCGTCCCCGAGACCCGTGCTCAGCATCGCCGGTGGGCTGCTG
The DNA here is from genome assembly GCA_023251935.1 of bacterium. Classification (GTDB taxonomy): domain Bacteria; phylum Actinomycetota; class Thermoleophilia; order Solirubrobacterales; family 70-9; genus AC-56. Next base: position 50,331 of record JAHEXV010000001.1, read on the forward strand.
GTCGGCCTGGTGCTGGGAATCGGGGGGGCCTTCGCCTACCAGGCGCTCGATCCCCGGTTGAGCCGCGAGGAGCAGCTCCGCGCCCGATTCAGGCTGCCGATCCTGGCCCGGGTCCCAAGGGAGTCGCGGGCACAGCGCAATCAGCCGATCTCCCCGGAGGGCCTGTCGCCCGGAGCGACCGAGGCCTACCGCGCGCTGCGTGCCTCGCTGGGCAAGGGTCGCGCCAACGACGGGCGGGCCCAGGCGGTCCTGGTCACCAGTCCGTCGGCCTCGGAGGGCAAGACGACCACCGCGATCAACCTGGCGGCGTCGCTCGCCGTCGCCGGGCGCAACGTGATCCTGATCGACGGCGATCTTCGAAAGCCCGAGGTGGGCCCGGCCCTGGGGGTGGAGAGCCCCCAAGGCCTGGTCGCCGTCCTGCTCGGCGAGGCGAGCCTGGACGACGCTCTGGTCGCCTCCCCCGAGCTGCCGAACCTGAAGCTGCTGCTGGCCGAGCAGACGGCCCCCTGGACCTCCGAGATCTTCTCGCTGCCGACCACCCAGCCGCTCGTGGACGAGGCACGGTCGCGCGCCGACTTCGTGGTCATCGACTCCTCCCCCTTGAGCGAGGTGATCGACGCCCTGCCCCTGGCGGAGGCGGTCAACACCGTGCTGGTCGTCGTCAAGCTCGGCAGGACACGGATGGGCCAGCTGACCGAGCTCGGTGAGCTGATGGCCGAGAACGGGATCAAGCCGGCTGGGTTCGCCGTGGTCAGCGCCCCGAAGGCCGCCCGCTCCGACTACCACCAGTACGCGGGACGGCCGAAGATCGTCCGTTCCGACGACGGCCGGGTGCCGGAGCCAAAGCGAAAGGCCTCACCGGCCGGAGCCCGACCCGGCGCGCCGGGTTAGGGCTCTCGAGGAGGGGCCGTGGCCGCCCTCCGGCTGGACACCGAGCGATCCCTGCTGGCGTTCGGCTTCGCCGCCGTCTGCCTCGTCTTCGGCGTCCTCGCCGGCCTCAATCCGCAGCTGGCGATCGGCGGCGCGCTCGCGCTGGGGTTCCTCGCCCTGGCGATCGCCGACCTCACCGCCGGGCTGATCGTCTTCGCGCTGCTCGCCTACTTCGCCCTCACGCCAGGGGCGGTCGGATCCTACGTCAGCGCCCAGGCGGCGAGCCTGGTGCTCGCCCTCTCGTGGCTGGCTCGGATCGCGACCCGCGCCACGCCGGCCGACTTCTTCTGGTCGCGGCACCCGGCGATCTCCTGGCTCGCCGTCGCCTTCCTGGCCTGGGTGGCGCTGAGCTCGCTGTGGGCCGAGAACGCCGGCGACACCTCCGCCGTCCTGCTCAAGTACGGCCTCGACGCCCTGCTGTTCGTGATCGTGTTCGAGGCGGTGCGCACCCCGGCCCACGTCAAGGGGCTGCTCGCCGCCCTGGTCGCGGGCGGCACGGTGGCGGCCGCCTACGGGATCGTCGCCTCTCCGAACCTGTCGAGCCTGGCCGGAAGCCCGACCGCGGCGACCGATCTCGATCGCCTCGGCGGCACGATCGCCGACCCGAACCTGCTCGCCGCCGTGCTGGTGGTGGCCTTCGTCCTCGCCGTCGCCCTGGCGGTGACGACCAGCTCGCCAGCGGCGCGGGTGGCGCTCATCAGCGCCGGCGGGTTGGCGCTCTTGAGCGTCTTCTTGACGGCTTCTCGAGGCGGGCTGGTCGGGCTGATCGCGGCGCTCGGAACGGGGATCGTCCTCGCGCGAGGGCGTCGTGGGGCCGCGATCGGCGTCGCCCTCGTGGTGGTGGCGGCGAGCGTCGTCTACGTGGGCCTGTTCGACCCCGGGGTCGCGCAGAGGTACTCGACCGCCGACGGGGGCAACGGGCGAACCGACCTCTGGAAAGTCGGATGGAGGATGGCCGAGGCCAATCCCGTGCGGGGCGTCGGGGCCGGGAACTTCCGCGACTCGTCAGCCCACTACGTGCTCGCCGAGCCGGGCTCGATCGAGGACAGCCAGTTCATCATCGACCAGCCCCGCTTCGCCCACAACGTCTATCTCGAGATCCTCGCGGAGCTCGGGGTGGTGGGGCTGGCGCTCTTCCTCGCCCTGGTCGGCGCGGCGATCGGCACCGGTGTCCAGGCCGCGCGCCGGTTCGCCCGGGTCGGCGACTCGAGCATGGAGCTGCTCAGCCGCGCCGTGGTGGTGGCGCTCATCGCCCTGCTGGCGATGGACTTCTTCCTCTCCGACCAGTTCAGCAAGCAGCTGTGGCTGCTGCTCGCCCTCTGCCCCGCCCTGCTGGCGATCGCCAGCAGGCGGCCCGATTCCGAGGCTCCCTGAGCGCCGGCCAGGCGGCGGGGGCCGGAATCTAGGCCGGGCCGGCTCGAGCGCGCAGAAAATCGGCCACCCGCCGCACCTCGCCGCTGGCGGTGCGCGGCGCCGCGTAGTCGTGGCCGGCCTCGACCAGCCGCCTCCGCAGATCCGGATCGGCGACGACCGCCTCGAGCTCGGCGGCCGCCGCCGCGGCGTCGCCCGCGGGTACCAGGCGCGCGGCCTCCCCGACCGCGTCCCGGATCCCGCCGACGTCAGTCGCCACCACCGGGACCCCGGCCGCGAATCCCTCGACCAGGACCTGGGGCAGGCCCTCCGTCCAGGAGGTGTGGAGTAGCGCGTGGCTCGAGCGGTAGAGCTCCACCAGCCGCGGCCCGTACGGCACGTAGCCGGGCAGCTCGGCCCGCTCGGCCACGCCCAGCTCGCGCAGTCGGTCCGCGAGCGCATCTCGAAGCGAGCCGTCGCCGCAGACGAGCAGGCGCCAGGGACGCCCGCCGTCCACCAATCGGCGGAAGACGTCAGCGATCAGCAACGGGTTCTTCTCCGGATCGAGCCGCCCGACGCTGATCAGGGTCAGCTCGCCGCCGTACGGGCGGGCGGCCGCCACCTCGGGCGAGACGACGTCGTCGGCGTCGATCAGCGAGACGGTGATCTCCAGCAGCGCCCTGGCACCCCGGTATCGGCGCGCCAGCTCGGGCCCGACCACGATCACGCCGCGCCGCCGGGCGAGGAGCCGAAACGCGGCCTCGAGCGCGGTCGCCGCGGCGCTCATCAACCGGCGACCGGGACGCCGGTTTCGGACGTACGCGGGCAGGTCCTGGCGGACGCCCAGCACCACGCGCCTGCGGCGCACGGCGGCGAGGACCGCGAACGCCACAGCGAGCGGATGGGGGCCCAGCAACCAGACCACCTCGACGTCTCGGAGCGCCCGCCAGAACCGCGTCAGCGAACCGGCGGCGGCGCGGACGACGCCGGCCGGGTGGGCGAGGCTCTCGTAGTACGGGAGCGGGACGAACTCGACCCCGTCGCCGCACGGATAAGGGGTGAGCTCCGGCGAGGGGCTGAGGCGCCCGATCAGGACCAGGCGATCGAACTCCCGCGCGAGCCTGGCGGCGAACAGCGCGAAGGAGACCTCGGCGCTCAGCTCCGCGTTCTCGAGGTGGTAGGAGTAGTCGCCGTAGACGAGCAGGCGCACGGCGTCAGCCCCCTCGCCGGGCGGCTGCGTACAGCTCCTCGTAGAGCTCGCCGATCCGGCGGGCGGTGACATCGAGGTCGAACTCCTCGCGCCGGCGCCGCCGGCCGCGGCGGCCCATCTCGGCGGCACGACCGGGGTCGCGAAGCAGCTCGGCGACCGCTGCGGCGATCGCCTCGGGCTCCCCCGGCGGCACCAGCACCCCCTCCACCCCGCTGGAGATCATGTCCGGTATCCCCCCCACGCGGGTGGCCACCACGGGCAGCTCGGCCTCCATGTACTCCATCACCGACAGCGGGCTCCCCTCCCAGTCCGACGAGCAGACGGCGACGTCGAGTGCCCGCAGGAAGTCGGGAATGTCCCCCCTGCCCCCCAGCAGGGTGACCGTCTCGCGCAGGCCGAGCTGGTCGATCGCGGATTCCACTCGCGCGCGGTCGGGCCCCTCACCGGCGATCAGCACCCTGAGGTCCGGGAAGTTCTCGACCAGCGCCGCGGCTGCCCGGACCAGCACCTCCAGCGCCTTCTCGGGCCGCAGCGTGCACGCGGTGCCGATCACCGGCGCCCCGTCTTCGATCCCGAGCTCCGTCCGGACGTCGGCCCCGGGAGTCGCGGCCGGCGTCGCGATCCCGAGCGGGACGAAGCGAATCCGCTGCGGGTCGATCCCCTCGAGCTCGATCATCCCCCGACGGGTCTCCCGGGAGACGGCGAGGAAGGTGTCGGCGCGATTCGCGATCACGTGCCGGTCCACGAAGCGGCGCAGCCGCTGGCCCTCGAAGGACCAGTTGTGCTCGTGGGCGATCACGACCGGCGTACCGGCCATCCTGCCCAGGATCGATGCCCAGAAGTTGGACCCGAACTGATGGCTGTGGAGAACGTCGATCCGTTCGGCGCGCAGCAGAGAGAGGAGCGGCGCCCAGGCCCAGACCGCGAGCCTCGAGTGGCGCTTGATCCCGACGATCCTCACCCCCGCTTCACGCAGGGCGCGGGCCCTGGGCGCGATCAGGGGATCGGCCTCCTCCTCGGCAGTCCAGCGGCTGACGCAGAGGGTCCGCTCGAAACGGTCCGGGTCGAGGCGCCTGACGACCTCGGTCGCGACCCGCTCCGCCCCTCCGGTGATCCCCAGCTGGTCGATCAGGGTCACGACACGCAGCTTTCGCCCCTCTTGCGGCCGAGCCGCCATCAGGCTCTAGTTTCTCGAAAGTGGGGGTCATGAGACGCGACGCTCCCCGGCCCGATCACGCCGGGTCGGGTGGTGAGGAATGACTGAGCAGGGCGGCGAGAGCCTGACCGGCCGCGTGCTCCGGGGGGTCGGGCTGGCCGGCTCGGGCTACGCGCTGACCCAGCTGATCACGCTGGCGACCTACCTCGTCCTCGCGCGCCTGACGACCCCGCTGGCCTTCGGCCAGTACGCGGAGGCGGCGGTGCTGGTCGGGGTCGGGCTCCTGTTCACCGAATCGGGCATGCTCGCGGCGCTGATCCAGCGCCGCGAGCGGATCGCCGAGGCGGCCAACACGGTGCTGATCTCGACCCTGGCGAGCGGCGTGGCCGTCAGCCTGCTGGCGCTCGCCGTCGCGCCCCTGATCGGCCACTTCTTCCGAAGTGACACGGTTGGCGCGGTCGCGGCGGCGATCTCCGGCCAGCTCTTCCTGCGCTCCGCGACCGTCGTCCCCAACGCGATGATGGAGCGCGAGCTCGCCTTTCTTCGGCGCACCGTGGTCGAGCCCCTGGCGGCGATCGCCTTCGCGGCGGCGGCGATCGTGGCGATGGCCAACGGGCTCGGGGTCTGGGGGCTGGTGATCGGCAACTACGTCCAGATCGCCGTCGACGCGGTGCTCACCTGGGTGCTGGCCCGGTGGCGGCCCCGGCCACGCCTCGCCTCGCTCGGGATGTGGCGAGAGCTGGTTCGCTTCGGCAGGCACGTGATCGCCGCGGGGATCGTGCAGCGGGTCGGCGAGCAGGCCGATCGGGTGCTGGTTGGGCGCTTCGTCGGCACCGCCGCGCTGGGCCAGTACCAGTACGCCCTGCGTTTGGCGATGGCCCCGTTCGAGGCGACGCTCTCGGTCGCCTCCCACGTCCTGTTCCCGGCCTTCGCGCGCATCTCCCACGACCGCGAACGGCTCGGCTCGGCCTACCTGCGCTCGCTCCGCTGGGTGATGGTCGCCGCGATGCCGGCCTCCCTGATCCTTCTCCCGCTTGGCGAGCCGCTCACCGTGGTCCTGTTCGGAGACGTGTGGCGACCGGCCGGGCAGGCGCTGATGGCGATGTGCCTGTTCGCGGCGGGCAACTCGCTGCTGTCGATCTGCCTGGAGGGCGCGAAGGCGTACGGACGGCCCGCGGTGCTGGCGCGTGTTCACCTGTTCATGGTGCTGGTCACGGTGGCGGCGATGGTGGCGCTGCTGCCGCTGGGGCTGAACGGCGTCGCGGCCGGCCTCTCGGTGGGCGCCGTCGCCGGTGGCGTCTACGCGGCGCTCTCCTTCTCGCGGATCGTCTCGATGCCGATCGGCAGGATCTGGGCCCAGGTCTGGGCGCCGGCGCTGGCCGCCGTGGTGATGGCGGCCTGTCTCTATCCGGTCGAGCACCTGGTCATCCATGCAGACGAGCACGGGACGCTCGCCGGCCTCGGCCTGCTCGCGGTCGAGGGCCTGCTGGGGGTGGCCCTCTACGTGGCCTCGCTCTCGCTGCTCGCGCCGGCGACCGGCCGCGCGATCGTCAGACTGCCGGCGATGATCCTCCGCCGCGCCCGCAGCCGCCGCGGGGGCGCCGGCCCGGGGCCCGGGGGCGGCGGCGACCCCCGGAGCGATGTCCTCGACCGAACGGGTGAGGGTGTCTGACCCCGCGCATACGGTGATCGTCCCCGCGTACAACGCGGAGGGCACGATCGAGCAGGCGATCCGCTCCGTCCAAGCCCAGACCACCAGCAGCTTCGAGGTGATCGCGGTCGACGACGGCTCGCGCGACGCGACGCCGGAGCTGCTGGAGCGGATGGCCGGCGACGACGACCGGATCACCGTGGTTCGCCAGCGAAACGCCGGGCCGAGCGCCGCCCGCAACGCCGCCATCGGCCGGGCGGCGGGCGACTACCTGACCTTCCTCGACAGCGACGACCTGCTGATGCCCCCGTACCTGGAGACGATGGCAGCGGCGTTCGCGAGGGAACCGCGGGTCGGCCTGGCCCACGCCCGGGCGTGGGTGCTCGACGAGGCCGCCGGCGGCGGCAGGGTGAGGCGCGAGATCTGGCCTCCCCCCGGATACGTCACCGGTTCGAGCGCCGAGCCCGCCGAGCCCGCCGAGGCGGTGGTCGCGCTGGCGTCCGGCAATTACGTCGGGGCCGTGCAGACGGCGAGCCGCGCCGCGCTCGAGCGCGCCGGGGACCTCGACGACGACCTTCACCAGGCCGAGGACTACGACCTCTGGGTGCGGATCGCGATCGCGGGGTTTCGGGTCGTCGCCGCGCCGGGGACGCTCGCGGTGATCCGCAATCGCCCCGGGTCGCTGTCGAAGGACGAGCTCGAGCTCACGCGGGGCGTGCGCTCCGTCTGCGAGCGGCTGCTGTCCGTCTACGACGTCTCCGACCAGGCGCGGGCCGCGGCCGCCGGTCAGCTGCGGGTGGCCGACCGCCAGATCGAGCTGCTGAGCGGAGGGGCCCCCGGGCGCGCGGCGCTGAGGCGGATGCGACTTGCCCTGGGCAGGATCAAGCGCCGCGTCCTCGCCGGGCGCCTCTGGTACCGGGAGCCCCCGCCCGAGGTGGCGGAGGCGTTTCCGGAGCTCGTCGGCTAGCTGGAACGTCGTTCACGGCCGACAGGACACTTGAGCACCTATACGGTGCGGAACGTTCCTCTCGTCGGAGCCGAGACGCCCGCGGCCTGGTCCCACCTGCTACGGGCCTGGGGTTCCCCCGCTGCCGCCCGTGGTCGTCGTGGTCGTCGTGGTGGTGGTCGCGGTGCTGGTGGTGATCGAGGTCGTCGTGGTCGGGGTGGTGGTGGTCGTGGTCGGCTGAGTCGCGGTGGTCGTCGGGGGAACGGTCGAGGTCGTCACCGAGCTCGTGCTCGTGCTGCCGCCCCCACTGTCGGAGGAGGCGACCAGGGCCAGGGCGACCCCGAGGCCGATCACGACGGCGACCAGCACGGCGATCGCCCACTTGACGCCGCGGCTCATGCCCCCCGACGGCGGCTGCTCGGCCGGCGGCGGGCCCGGGCCGTCGGGCGGACCCATGTGGCGGGTGGGATCCTCGTGCATCAGCGGGCGAGTCTAGCCGCCGCCGGGGCGCTCCCGCTCGGCCCGCCGATCTCCCGGCCTGACGAGCAGGGCCACCGCCCGCAGCGGCGCTCCGAAGCGGCCCGCGCCGACCAGGAATCCGCACCCCCAGCTCAAGTGCATGGTGGCCAGCACGATCGGCAGCCAGCATGCGTCGCGGACGCCGACCCGAAGCCGAGAGGCAGCGGTCGCGGCCAAAGCGGCGAGATAGGCCGCGATCCCCACCCGGGCCAGCCGCGACGCTCGCCCTCCGGGCAGCGCCGCGATCGGGAGCGTCAGCACCAAGGCCGGTGGGAGCAGGTGCGAGCGCCGCATGCTCTCGGGGTGGGCGCGGCAGGTCTTGGCCCGGTAGATCCCGTAGCGCCAGTATTGGCGCACGAGCGCTCGAAGGCTGTCACGGGGGGCGTACTGCGCCGCCATCTCGGGGATGCAGACGATCCGCCCGCCTGCCTCGCGGATCCGGGCGGCCAGCTCGCCGTCCTCGTTGATCGGCCAACGTTGATCCCAGCCTCCGTGGCGCAGCAGGGTCTCCCGGCGCCAGATCCCCGTGTAGCCGGCGTCGACGTCGATCTCGTGCCGCGCGTTGCGGAAGGCGGCCCCGCCGATCCCGAGCCGCGTGCCGAGCGCGAGCGCGATCCGGCGCGACCACCTGCCGACCCCGTGCGGGAGCTGCGGGCCGCTCACCCACTGGACGTCGCCGCGGCGCAGGCGCTCGAGGCCGCGGGCGAGGTAGTCGCGCGGGTAGAGGGTGTGGGCGTCCATGCGGGCCACGAACTCGCCGCGAGCGTTCTCGAGCCCGATGTTGAGCGCGAACGGGATCGCCCGGTGCGGGTTGTCGAGGATCCGGATCCGTGGGTCGTCGCCGGCGAGGCGCTCCAGCACCGATCGGGTGGCATCGTCGGAACGTCCGTCCATGAACAGGAACTCGACCCTCTGGTCGAGGCGCTGCGCCTGCAGGCACCGCACCGTCTCGACGATGTGCACCTCCTCGTTCAGGGTCGGTATGAGGACGCTCACCGCCACCGCCCGCCGGCCGTTCCGAGATCGCCTCTCTGAGCTCACCACGCGCCCGAACGGTAGCGGCGCCAGAAGCGCCAAACGCGGCGCCGGACCGGGCCGCCAACCGGTTCGCCGAGCCCGCCGCTCAGCCGCGGTTGGCCTGGCGCTGGCGTAGGCGGACGGCACCGGTGATCGCCGCCCCCGCGAGTCGGCCACCGGCCGAGGCCATCGGGATCGCCATGGTGACGATCGGCCTGCTGTCCGGCCACAACCTGTTGACGAGCTCGTTGTCCGGCTGCACGCAGGAGTCCATCCAGGCGGCGTCCTGGTCGCGGTCGAACCACGACAGGTGATCGAGCACCAGCTGGGCGCCGGGGGAATAGCGGCGCCAGCGTTCGTCGAAGGCGATCTTGAGGCAGAAGATCCCGTCGGCGGCGCGCAGGTTGCAGGCCATCGCGACCCGCTGGCCGTCGGCCTGCAGCGACAGGAGGTGAAGGCGCCCGAGCTCGCGGAAGGAAGCGCAGACCGCGCGGAAGAACTCGGCGTCTCGCGCAAGAGAGGCGACGGCTGTCCCGCTCCGCCCCTTCCAGCCCGACGCCTCCAGCTCCAGGAACCCCTCGACGGCCCCGGCGTCGTCCGCCAGGTCGACCATCGCAAGTGGGGCGCCGAGCTCCTCCTCGAAACGCCTTCGCTTGCGTTCCAGCTCGCGCCTTTGCTTGCCCTTCACGGCGAGAGGCGCCTCCCCCGCCGCCCGGCGCCGCAGCACGGCACGCCGGTGCTGATTGACCGGCAGCTCGTCGGCGCCCTGATGCTCGATCGCCAGCCGCAGGGCCTCCCGCACCGGACCCTCGTCGGCCAGGGCGTCGAGGCCCACGTAGGAGGCCCAGCGCTGGCGCATCAGCTCGCGAGCCATCGCGGGAATCGCCGCCTCGACCCGGTCGGAGCGGACCAGTGGCGTGCCGAGGAAGCAGTACCTGTGCTGCCACGTGGCGACGCACCCGAGCGGCACCCGGTGCCAGCTTCGCGGCCGGTGGATCGGCAGGCAGGCCGACCAGCCGTCGGCCCCCCGCACCACCACCACGCCCAAGCGGCGCCCGCCGATCAGCTCCGCGGCGGGAAGCGCGTACTCGGGCTCGAAGAAGGGGTTCGGCTCTGCGGCCTGCGCGGCCAAAGCCCTCCACCGCTCCAGATCTTGGTCCGAGAGATCGCGAAGCCCCAGGATCGAAGCGCGCACAGGCCCTGCAGTATTACTCGACCGGCGGCCGAGGTCCCCCGGTCAATCCGCCGAGGTCAATCCCCGCCGCGCTTCGGGGCTCCCCCGGTCGGCCCCGGAACCTGCCTAGTCACGGTCGCCGTCGAGGTCACGGTTGACAGCTCGGTGACCGTCTTGGTGGTCTTGGTGATCGTCGTCGTGATCGTGGGAACGGTGGTGAGCACGGTCGTGACCGTCGTCGGCCGGCTGGTGCTGACGCTGGTCGTGGTCCGAATCACCGTCTTCTTCTCCGGTCCCGACGCGACGATCGCCGCCACCGCGACGCCGAGGCCCAGGGCCAGCGCCGCGACCACGACCAGCACCACCCTCACCCGTCGGCTCGACGGCGGCCCGCCGGAAGGCGCCGGCGTGGCCTGGGGTGGGGTCGTCCGCCCCTCGGCTAGCACCCGCCTCGGGTCCGCCGGCGGCGGTGGGCCCTCAGCCGAGGACACGAGCCAGGATCGCCCCCGCTTCGTCGACCTCCTCCGGGCCGATCGTCAGCGGCGGCAGGAAGCGGAGCATGCCCGGTCCGGGCACGTTGATCACCAGTCCCTCGTCGAGGGCGCGTCGAGCCGCTCCGGCGGCGTCGGTGCCGGCCGCCAGGCTGACTCCGACCATCAGGCCGCGACCCCGGACCTCGGCGACCCGGTCGAGGCCCGCCAGCCCCCCCATGAAGCGGGCGCCGAGCTCACGGGTGCGTCGCAGGAGCTCCGGATCGTCGATCACCTTGATCGCCGCCAGCGCCGCCGCGCCGGCGACGGGCGCGCCGGCGAACGTCGAGCCGTGATCACCGCGCTCCAGCACGTCGCCGAGCTCCGGGGAGGTCACGCAGGCGCCGACCGGAAGGCCGCCGCCGAGCGCCTTCGCCGCCGTGATCAGGTCCGGGGCCACCGGCAGCTGCTGGTAGGCCCACAGCGATCCCGTTCGCCCCATCCCCGATTGGATCTCGTCGAAGACGAGCAGCGCCCCCGACTCGGCGCAGGCCTCCCGCGCCGCGACCAGGACGTCGTCGCCGATCGGGAACACCCCGGCCTCGCCCTGAATCGGCTCGATCATCACCGCCGCGGTCCGCTCGCCGACCGCGTCGCGCAGCGCCGCCGGCGACTCGCGCGGAACGGCGAGGTAGCCGGCCGGCAGCGGTCCAAAGAGGTCGTCGCGGGCGAGCCGCGGGGTCGCGGCGAGCGTGCCCAGGGTCCGGCCGTGGAAGGCGCCGTCGAGGACGACGATCTCCGGGGCCGCTATCCCGCGGCCGTGGGCGTGCTTGCGAGCCAGCTTGATCGCGCACTCGTTGGCCTCGGCCCCCGAGTTACACAGGAACACCTTGCCCCCGAGGCTCGATTCCGCCAGGCGCTCGCACAACCGCATCCCGGGCTCCGTGTAGTAGAGGTTGGAGACGCCCGCCAGGCGCCCCACCTGCTCGCGGATCGCGGCCACGATCCTCGGATGGCAGTGACCGGCGTTGTGGACCGAGAGCCCCGCGAAGAAGTCGAGGTACTCCCTACCGTCGGCGTCCCAGAGCCGAGCGCCCTCGCCGCGCACGAACTCCACCGGCGCTCGCGCATAGGTCGGCATCGCATACCGCTCCTCCAACTCCTGCAGCTCGGCGAGGCTCACGGCACGACCATTGTTCCGATGCCGGCATCCGTGAACAGCTCGAGCAGCAGCGAATGCGGCTGGGAACCGTCGATGATGTGGGCGGAGGAGACGCCGCCCCGAATCGCCTCGACGCAGGCGCCCAGCTTCGGCCGCATGCCGCCGCTGACGCCGTCGAGGGCGCCAGCCACCTCGTCGACTCGCGCCCGCGAGACCAGCGACCCGGGATCGGCGGGATCGGCGAGCCAGCCGGCGATGTCGGTGAGAAAGATCGCCTTATGGGCGGGCAGCGCCGCCGCGACCTTGCCGGCGGCGGTGTCCGCGTTGACGTTGTAGGAGTTGCCTTCGCCGTCGGTGCCCGCGGAGGCGATCACCGGGATGTAGTCCTCGGCGATGTGGTTGAGGACATCGACGTGAACGCGCTCGACGTCGCCGACCAGGCCGACCCGCTCGGCGTCCGGATGGGGGCGGATCTCGAACAGCGTCCCGTCCTCGCCCGATAGCCCCACCGACGGCTGGCCGTGGCGGTTCAATCGGCTGACGATATCGGCGTTCACCTTGCCGAGCAGGACCATCTTCGCGACCTCAACGGTCTCGGGGTCGGAGACCCGCACGCCCTCGACGAAGCGGACCTCCATCCCGAGACGCTCCATGTAGGTCGTGATCTCCGGGCCCCCACCGTGGACGATCACCGGGTTGAGCCCGACGTACTTGAGCAGCACCACGTCGGTCGCGAAGCCCTCCCGCAGTGCCTCGTCCCGCATCGCGGCGCCGCCGTACTTGATCACCACCGTGCGGCCGTGGAAGTCCCGGATGTAGGGCAGCGCCTCCAGCAGGGTCTCAACCCGGACGTTGGGATCCGGCTCTCGCTGCCCGCTCACGTCGTGTACTCCGAGTTCAGCTTCACGTAGGCCTCGCCGAGGTCCGAGAAGTAGACCTGCGAGGCGCCGTCGCCGCGCTCGAGGCGCAGGGAGACCTCGGCCTCGAAGACGTCCGAGCTCAGCTCGGCGGCCTCGATCGCCTCCGGTCCGATCTCGTCGAGCTCCTCGCCCGCCAGGGCCATCCCCGCGGCCTGGGCGATCCGGCCCCAGTTGGGGTCGCGGCCGTGCAGCGCCGTCTTGACCAGCGGCGAGTTGGCGATCGCCCGGGCGACCCGCTCGGCCTCCTCCGCGGAGGCGGCCCCGGTGACCCCGATCCGTCCCACCCTGGTCGCGCCCTCGCCGTCGGCGACCACCTCGAGTGCGAGCTGCAGCAGGATCGCGTCCAGGAGGCCCGCCGGCAGCGGGCGCCCGGACGACCCGGTCGCCTGAAGCACGATCGTGTCGTTGGTGCTCATCTGGCCGTCGACGGTGATCCGCTCGAACGACCGGGAGACGGCGGAGCGAAGGGTCGCGTCGGGGTCGTCGATCTGGGCATCGGTCTGGATGAAGCACAGCATGGTCGCCAGCGCGGGCTGGATCATCCCAGCGCCCTTCGCCTGGGCCGAGATGGTGACGCCGTCGGCCCGCACCGCGCAGCTCTTGCGGTCGCGATCGGTCGTCATGATCGCCCGCGCGAACTCCTCGCCGCCGCCCACCGACAGCGCCTTCGCCGCATCGGCGATGCCGGCGCGGACCGCGTCGATCGCCAGCGGCACGCCGATCGTCCCCGTCTCCGCCACCGCCACCGAGCGCGGCTCGAGGTCGAGCGCCGCGGCGGCCGCGTCGCGCATCTCGAGCGCGTCGCGATAGCCAGGGGCGCCGGTCGCCGCGTTGGCGTTGCCGGAGTTGACGACCACGGCCTTGACCCCGGCGCGATCGGTCCGCTCCCGGCAGACCCTGACCGGTGCGGCCGCGGCGGCGTTGCGGGTCAGAAGCAGCGCCGAGGCCACCTCGGCCTCGCAGGCCAGCAGCCCGACGTCGGTGCCCCCTCCGCCCTTCAGCCCGCAGGCCACCCCCGCGGCGCGAAACCCAGGCGCCAGCTGGGCTGGATCGAGCTCCTCGAGCTCGGCCGGCGCCTGCACCCACCGGGATCTGAAGAAGCCGCCCATCAACCCAACCCCTCGGTCTCGGGCAGGCCGAGCATCAGGTTGAGGTTCTGGATCGCCTGGCCGGCGGCCCCCTTCCAGAGGTTGTCGATCGCGGCGAAGGCCAGCGCCCTGCCAGCCGATCGATCGAGCGCGATCATCACCCGGCATGCGTTCGTGTCGCGCACGTCGCGGACCCCCGGAGCGTCCTCCACCACCTCCACGAAGGGCTCGGGCGCGTAGCGCTCTGCGTACAGAGAGCGGACCTCGGCCTCGGAGACCTCCCGGGAGAGCCGCACGTAGCAGCTCGCCAGCAGGCCCTGGTCGAGGGGCAGCAGGTGCGGCACGAAGGTCATCGGCCCGGTCGAGCCGAGCTCGGCCAGCTCCTGGACGATCTCGGGCCGGTGTCGGTGACCGCCGGTCCCGTAGGCGGTGAAGTTCTCGTCCACGTTCACGTAGTGAAGGCGATCGCCGCCGCCACGCCCGGCCCCGGAGACACCCGACGCGGCACTGATCACGGCGTCGCCGATCAGCCCGGCCTCGGCGAGCGGCGCGAGGGCGAGCACGGCCGCGGTCGGATAGCAGCCCGGGTTGGCGACCAGCTGGGCGCCCGCGATCCGCTCGCGGTGGAGCTCGGGCAGCCCGTAGACCGCCTCGGCCAGCAGCTCGGGCGCGCCGTGACCGCCGTAGGTCCGCTCGTAGGTCGCCAGGTCGTGAAGCCGGAAGTCCGCGGAGATGTCGACGACCGTCAGCCCGCGGCGGCGCAGCTCGAGGACGAGCTTCGCCGCCACCCCGTGCGGGTAGGCGACCAACGCCGCGTCCAACGGGCCGGCGGCGTCGAGGTCGAGCTCCCGGAGCTCGATCGGGACCCGGTGGCGCGGGTAGAGGCGGTCGAGGCGCGTCCCGGCGTCCCCGCGGGAGGTCGCCGCGGCCAGCTCGAGCCGGGGGTGGCGCCAGACCAGGCTCGCCGCCAGCGCCCCGGCGAAGCCCGAGGCGCCGGCGACCAGCACCCGCGCCCGTGGCTCCGCGGCCAGGGGCTGCTCGTCGGGCGTCGCCCGCGTCGCCGGGGCCCTACTCACGGAGGGTCCCTCCGATCTCGCCCAGCGCCCGCTTGATCGCCTCCCGTCGCTCGGCCACCTCGGCGTCGGTGAGGGTGCGGTCGGGCGCCCGGAACTCGAGCCGGAAGGCGAGGCTCTTGCGGCCTTCGCCGACCTGCTCCCCGCGGTAGAGGTCGAAGACGGTGGCGCTCCGGAGCAGTTCCCCGCCGCCCGCCAGAACCGCCGCTCGCACCTGGGCGGCCGGAAGCTCGTCGGCGACCACGATCGCCAGGTCCTGATGCACAGAGGGATAGGTTGTGACGTCCTCGTACTGCTCCCGGGCCGCCGGCGAGGCCGCGACAAGCTCGGCGAGCCGCACCTCGAAGCCGGCCGCCCGATCGAGGTCCCACTCGCGGCAGACGAGCGGGTGCACTTCGCCAAGCCATCCCGCCTCGACGCCGCCCAGCGTCACCCGCGCCGCGCGTCCCGGATGGAGGAACGGGTACGCCCCGGGCTCGTAGTCGAGCGCCACCCCGAGTTGGGCGGCCAGGGCCTCGAGGACGCCCTTGAGCGCGAAGAAGTCGACCGACCGCGCACCGGCGCCCCAGCTCGGCGGCGCGAGCGATCCCACCGCGAGCGCCGTGACGCAGTGGGGCTCGAACGCGGGTGGGCTTCGCCGGCCGGCGAACTCGCCGCCGAGCGCACCGCCGGCCGCCGACTGCCCGCTGGTCAGATAGACGCGACTGGACTCGAACAACGACACCCTTTCTGAGCCGCGGGCGAGGTTGTAGCGCGCGACGTCGAGCAGCGAGCCCAACAGCGTCGTCCTGAGCTCCGAATGCTCCGCCGACAGCGGGTTCGAGGCCCGGATCGGGGCGCTCGGGCCAGCGCCCGCATCCAGCCGCAGGCGTCCTCCGACGCCGGGGTCGACGAGGCTCAGCGTCACCACCGCGTCGAAGCCCAGGTCACGCAGCACGTCCTCGGCGCGGCGACGCAGCGACTGGTCTCGCGTCAATCGGCCACCCTGGGCGCGCCCCTGCGGGAGGGTGGCGGGGAGGTGGTCCTCGTAGCCGTGAATCCGCCCCACCTCCTCGATCAGGTCGGCCTCGCGGCTGACGTCGTAATAGCGGTGGGCGGGGACCTCGGCCGTCAGCACGTCATCGGTGCGCTCCACCCCGAACCCGAGCCGGGTCAGATAGCTGGCGCAGAGCTCGGGCTCGATCCGCATGCCGAGCAGCGCCTCGGCCCGCCCGGCGCGCAGCCGTACCCGGCGCGCCGGGGGCATCTCGGCGGCGGCGTCGATCGTCCCGGGGACGAGCTTTGCTCCGCAGAGCTCCACGATCAGCCGCGACGCCACCCGTTGCGCGTACATCGCCAGCTCGGGGTGGAGCTGCTTCTCGAACCGGTTGGAGGCCTCGGAGCGCAGCCCCAGCCGGCGCGAGGTGCGCAGGATGTTGACCCCGTTCCAGGTCGCCACCTCGAGCAGAACGCGGGTGGTCGACTCGGAGACCTCCGACGCCTGGCCCCCCATGATCCCGGCGATCCCGGAGGGCCCGTCGCGGTCGCAGACGAGAACCGAATCGGCGTCGAAGACCCGCTCCACTCCGTCGAGGGTGGTCATCCGCTCCCCGTCGGCGGCCGTGCGGACGATCAGCGCCCCGCCGGGCACCCGGTCGAGGTCGAAGGCGTGCAGGGGCTGCGCGGTGAGCAGCATCACGTAGTTGGTGATGTCGACGAGGTTGTTGATCGGCCGCTGGCCGGCGGCGACGAGCCGGGCCCTGAGCCACAGGGGGGACGGTCCGATCGTCACGTCGGTGAACACGCGGGCGGTGAACCGCGGACACAGGCGCGGGACCTCGACCGACACCGACGCGTAGTCCGAGGCCTCGCCGCTCCCCACGGCCTCGGCATCCCGCTCCCACGGCGGGGCGGCCAGGGGAGCCTCGCTGAACGCGTGGACCTCGCGGGCGACCCCGTAGACGCCCAGGCAGTCGACCCGATTCGAGGCCACCTCCAGCTCGAGCACCGGCTCGGCGAGCGGCAGCGCCTCGGCGAGCGGCGTGCCGGCGGCCAACGGTTCCTCGAGGACCGCGATCCCATCGGCGTCGTCGGAGATCTGGAGCTCGGCCTCGGAGAGGATCATCCCGTCGGAGGTGACACCCCGCAGCTCGGCTCGCCCGAGCTCCTGCCCGCCGGGCATGATCGCGCCGGGCAGGGCTACGGGTACGGTCTGGCCCGCGGCTACGTTCGGGGCGCCGCAGACGATCGTCCGCGTCCCGGAGCCGGTATCGACCTCGCAGACGCTCAGCCGGTCGGCGTTCGGGTGTCGCTCGACGGAGACGACCCGTCCGACCACGAAGCCGTTCGCCTCGGGCGGGCCGACCCGCGAGATCCGCTCGACCTCGGTCGTCCGCAGGGCGAGCAGCTCGGCCAACTCCTCGGGCGTCAGGTCGGGAGCGCAGTACTCGCGCAGCCACGAGCAGGGGACCTTCATCGGAACTGCCCCAGAACGCGGACGTCGTTGTCGTAGAACTTGCGCAGGTCGGGGACTCCGTGCTTCAGCATCGCGATCCGCTCGATCCCCATCCCGAATGCGAACCCCTGAACCCGCTCCGGGTCGTAGCCGCGATCGCTGACGAACCCGTAGACGTTTGGGTCCACCATCCCGGAGCCCAGGATCTCGATCCAGCCGATCCCCTTGCAGAGCGGGTCCCGGGAGCCATCGGGCAGCTCGCCCGAGCCCCCGCAGCGGAAGCAGGAGACGTCCACCTCGACGCTCGGCTCGGTGAACGGGAAGAACCCGGGGCGAAACCGCGTCTTGCGCTCGGGCCCGAAGATCGCCCTCGCGAACTCGTCCAGGGTCCCCTTGAGGTCGGCCAACGTGATGCTCTCGGCGACCGCCAGACCCTCGACCTGGTGGAAGATCGGGCTGTGCGTGGCGTCGAACGGGTCGCTGCGGTAGCAGCGCCCCGGGACCACGATCAGGATCGGCGGCTCGGAGGCCTCCATCGCTCGCACCTGCATCGGCGAGGTGTGGGTTCGCAGCACCACGTCCTCGGGACCCGGCGGCAGGGCGGGCCCGGGCGCCCCCTCCCCGGGCTCGGTCGGCGCGGGCTCGAGCCGCAGCTCGGGGTCGAGGCTCTCGGGGTCGACGTAGAAGGTGTCCTGTGCCATCCGAGCGGCGTGCCCGGGAGGATGGTTCAGGGCGGTGAAGTTGTAGTAGTCGAGCTCGACCTCGGGGCCCTCCATGATGCGATAGCCCAGCCCGACGAACACGTCCTCGACCTCGCGCATGGTGCGGAGGAGGAGGTTGCGGGAGCCGACCGGCGCGGGGGGCAACCCGGGCAGGGTCACGTCGACGGCGTCAGCACGGAGCCGCCGCTCGAGCTCGCCCGCCTCGAGCTCCACCCGCCGGGCCTCGAGCACCTGCTCCAGCGCCCGGCGTGCCTCGTTGCCGGCCGATCCGACCGGCCCCCGCTGGTCGGCTGGAAGCTCGGCGATCCCGCGCAGGATCGCGGTCAGCTCGGCCTTGCGCCCCAGATAGCCGACTCGGAGCTCCTCGAGTGCCGCGACGTCGGATGCGGCGGCGATCGCCGCCTCGCCCTCGCGGCGAAGCTCCTCGACCCGTTCGCGGACGTCAGGCATGGCCGGCCATCCTATTGGCGAGCTCGTGGATCGCCACCGCGGCGGCAACCGCGGCATTGAGCGATTCGGGCCCGTCCGGTCGCATCGGGATCGTCGCCCTCAGATCGGCCCCGGGTTGGATCTCGGCGGGCAGCCCCGAGCGCTCGGCGCCGACGCAGACCACGACCGGCGGCTCGAGCTCCAGCGCCCCGATCTCAAGCTCCGCGCCCGCGTCCAGGGCAACCTTCGTGCCGCCGAGATCGGCGAGCGCGGCGTGCGCCGGAGGGCGGGCGAACACCGAGCCCATGCTGGCGCGGACCGCCTTGGGCGAGTAGGGGTCGGCGCACCGCGGACCGAGCACCACGGGGCCGTCGCACAGCGCGTGGGCGGAGCGAATGATCGTGCCGACGTTGCCCGGATCGCCGACCCCGTGCAGGTACACGCACAGCCGCGCCACCGCCTCCGGCGCTCCGCTCGCCGCCTGCCCGCCCGGGGCCGGCGACCAGCGCTGCCGGTAGACGGCGATCACCCGCGTCCCCGAGCCGAGGGTGCTCACCTCATCGAGCAGCGCCGCATCGACGTCGATGCCGGCGACCAGCACCAGCTCGGGTTCGACCCCGGCGCTCGCCGCCGCCTCGACGAGATCCTCGCCCTCGACCACGAACTCCCCGCTGCGCTCGCGCCCGCGCCGCGAGCGCAGCCGCCGGATCCGTTTCAGCTTCTCGTTGTGGGCGCTTGTTATCACTCAATCGCTTCCTCGCTGGACACGGCAATGAAAAGGGCGGCTCGTACTCGCCAAGCCGCCCGGGAACCGTCTCCGTATGAGCCGTCGCGTCTAGGCCGCGGCGGCCTCCCGGGCTAGCTCGGCAAATCGGCGAAACGCCTCCGGGTCGTTGACAGCGACCTCGGCGAGCATCTTGCGGTTGACCTCGATGCCTGCCGCGTCGAGGCCGTGGATCAGCTCCAAATAGCTGAGACCCTCTCGACGGGCGGCGGCGTTGATGCGAACGATCCAGAGCCGGCGGAAGTCCCGCTTGCGGGCGCGCCGGTCCCGATAGGCGTAGCGCCCCGAGCGCATCACCTGCTCGTGGGCGAGCCGATAGCTCGAGTGCTTGCGCCCCCAATAGCCCTTCGCCTGCCGCAGCACCTTCTTCTTGCGCCGCTTGCGCGCAACCGCGTTCGTCGCCCGGCTCATCGCGCCCGACCCCTAACGGCCCTTCCCCGCGAGCAGGGTCCGAACCCGCTTGCGGTCAGGGGGTGCGACCTCGGTCGGCTGGCGCATCCGCCGCTTTCTCTTCGGCGACTTCTTCTCGAGGATGTGGCTCGAGTAGGCGCGCCGCCCGCGCAGCTTGCCGCCGGCGGTCTTGCGAAACCGCTTCTTGGTGCCGGAGTGGGTCCTCATCTTCGGCATCGGACGGCTATTGAAGCAGACGGGGGGCGGAGCGATCAGGCGGCCGAGCGCTCGGCGTCGGTCCCCTGGACCCTGACCGGGGCGAGCAGCATGCTCATGTTGCGCCCTTCCTGCAGCGGCTCCTGCTCGATCGTCGCCAGCTGCTCGATGTCGTCGTAGAGCCGCTGAAGGAGCGCCCGCCCGCGTTCCGGATGCGCCTGCTCGCGACCCCGGAACATGATCGTCACCTTGACCTTGTCCTGTTGGCGCAGGAACCGTTCGACGTGACCCTTCTTGGTCTCGTAGTCGTGGGTGGCGATCTTCGGCCGCAGCTTGATCTCTCGCACGTTGATCTGCTGCTGATGCTTGCGGGCCGCCTTGGCCTTCTGCTCCTGCTCGTACTTGTACTTCGAGTAGTCGAGCAGGCGGGCGACCGGCGGCCGGGCGTCGGGCGCCACCTCGACCAGGTCGAGGTCGCGCTCGGAGGCCAGGGACAGCGCCTGGTCGGTGGGCACGATGCCCACCTGGTTTCCCTGCTCGTCGATGAGCCTCACCTCCGAGACGCGGATTCGCTCGTTGATCCGCGTCGGGTCACGCTCGGGAGGCGACCGGTCGAAGCGCGGGTTCGCCACTAGAGGTTGGTGAAGGGCGTCAAGCTAGCGAGGCTCGGACGGGGTCGGACGGACGAGAGGGACGCGAAGCGGCAGCACGGGGCCTAGCGGCGGCGCGTGGTGCGGGTGCCCTTCATCGGCGACCAGTATAGAGGCGCCAGGCGCCGGGGGGTGGCCACCGGGCCAGCCATCCATCCTGGCTCGGACAGCCGTCCAGCGAGATCGCCCACGCTCGCCGGTCCGGGCGCGGTGCCGAGACACCGGGTAGGCAGCGGGCCGTTCAAGGCAGGACGAGGCCCGCCGGAATCCCGATGAAGGAGACGATCGTGCTGGCCGTCGGCGTGACGCGCCGTCCCAGGATCTGGGCGGCCGCGCTGACGCTGGCCGCGCTGGCCGCAACCGCGGCGCCAGACCCCAGCCTCGCGGCGGGCCACCCCCGGTGTGGGGGCGACGACAGGCTCGGCGCCTACCGGGTCGGCCATTGGCCCTCGTCGTGCTGGCGGCCCTACTCGGAAGCCAGCCCCTTCAACCAGGCGATCCCCCGCCATTCGCCCCGGCTGTCCAACTCGCACGCGATCGTCCGCCGCCTGCTCGACGGGGGTCGGGTCAGCTCGCTGATCGCCGGGGACCCCGACAGCGGCGGCAGCCCGACCTACTACTCGCAGTTCGGCGACCCCGTCTACCGGCTGCATTGCTCCGAGCCGTGGGGACGATGCGAGATCGAGGACATGCGGATCGCGATTCCGGGCCGCGCGATGCCCACCGGCGGGCTCGCCACCCGCAGCAACGACCACGATGCGCACATGACCGTGATCGACCAGGCGACCGGGTGGGAGTACGACCTCTGGCACGTGACCAAGAAGTCGCCCGACGGCGGAACGCTGGTCTTCGGCTGGGGCGGAAGGACGAGGATCGACGGCAAGGGCCTGGGCTCGGGCGGGGTGGCCGCCGGGTTCGGCAACCTGGCGGGGCTGATCCGCGCCCAAGAGCTCGCCACGGGCCGGATCGACCACGCCCTGACGATCGAGGTCCCGTGCGTGAGGGGGAAGGCCGTCTACCCGGCGACCGGAACGGCGCTCTCGTGCGGGCGGGCGGGGCTCCCCTCCCGCGACGCCCCCCACCTCGGGGCGCGCCTTCAGCTTCGGGTCAGCCCGCGCGAGCTTCGGCGCATGCCCCCCTGGAAGCGGGCGATCGCCTCGGCGCTGAAGCGATACAGCGCTTACGTCGACGACACGACGGGGAACCCGAACTGGTGGGGATTCAGCGTCGAGGGTGCCGCCACCTACATGAGCTTCGGCTACCAGGATCCGCTCGCCGGCCTGGCCGAGCGGCTCGGCCTTCCGCCGGTCAACTACATCCACAACCGTTACCCGGAGTACTGGTTCGTCCTCCGCTCGGGCGTTCGGTGGGAGGCGATGCGGGTGGTGCGGCCGTGCGCCACCCGGAGGATCTGCTAGCTGGCCGCGGCGGCCAGGTGGGCCGCGAGCCCGCCGATCGCCATCTGTCCGAGATCGCCCTCCTCGTGCGAGCGAACCGACGCCGCCCTCGCGTCCTGCTCGCGGTCCCCGACCACGAGCATGTACGGGCATTTGGCGACCTCGGCGTCGTGGATCTTCTTGCCGACCGACTCCGATCGGGCGTCGACGCGGCACCGGACGCCGGCCTCCGCCAACTCCGCGGCGACCTCGGCCGCGTAGCCGCCGTGGCGGTCGGCGACGGGCAGCACCACCGCCTGAACCGGCGCCAGCCAGACCGGAAAGCGCCCCGCGTGGTGCTCGATCAGGATGCCGACGAAGCGCTCCATCGAGCCGAGCAGGGCCCGGTGGATCATCACCGGCCGGTGCTCTGCGTTGTCGGCGCCCTGGTAGGCGAGGTCGAAGCGTTCCGGGAACTGGAAGTCGAGCTGACAGGTGCCGCATTGCCAGGAGCGGCCGAGCGCGTCGGTGATGTGGAAGTCGATCTTCGGCCCGTAGAAGGTCCCCTCCCCCGGGCTGACCTCGTAGTCGCGGTGCTGGCGCTCGAGCACCTCCCGCAGCGCGCTCTCGGCCCGCCCCCACTGCTCGTCGCTGCCGATCGACTTGTCGGGCCGCGTCGAGAGCTCCACCCGCACCTGCTCGAATCCGAAGCGGGCGTAGAGCTCGTCGATCGCCTCGCAGATCGACTCGACCTCCTCGGTGATCTGGTCCGGGGTACAGTAGACGTGCCCGTCGTCCTGGGTGAAGGCGCGAACCCGGAGCAGGCCGTGGAGGACCCCCTCGCGCTCGTTGCGCGACACGAGGCCGAACTCGGCGAGGCGCAGAGGCAGGTCCCGATAGGAGCGGCGCTCCGACGCATAGACGAGGCAGGCGCCGGGGCAGTTCATCGGTTTGAGGGCGAAGCGGCGGTCCGCTCCGCGCTCGCGGTGGGCCGCCTCGGTGAAGAACATCTCCTCGCGGAAGTTGTCCCAGTGCCCGGAGCGCCGCCACAGCTCCTCGTCGAGCACCTGCGGGGTCTTGATCTCGACGTAGCCCCGCGCCGCCAGCTGCTCGCGCACCCGGCCCTCGATCAGCCGCAGGAGCACGGTCCCCTGGGGGAGCCAGAACGGCATTCCCGGCGACTCGGGCCTCAGCGTGAACAGGCCGAGCTCGGGCCCGAGGCGTCGGTGGTCGCGGGCCCGCGCCTCGGCGAGGCGCTCGAGGTGCTCCTCAAGCTCCCGCTTCGAGAAGAACGCGGTCCCGTAGATCCGGGTCAGCATCTGCCGGGCCTCGTCGCCGCGCCAGTACGCGCCCGCCACCGAGCTCAGCTTGAACGCCTTGATCCGCCCGGTCGAGGGACCGTGCGGCCCGCGGCACAGGTCGAGGAAGGGGCCGTTCCGATACAGCGAGACCGTCTCCACTCCCTCGTCGGCCTTCAGGTCCTCGATCAGCTCGACCTTGTACGGCTGGCCCTCGGAGCCGAAGCGCTCGATCGCCTCGTCGGCGCTGGCCTCGGCTCGCTCGAACGGCTCGTCGGCCTCGATGTGCGCCGCCATCCGCTCCTCGATTCGCTCCAGGTCGGCCTCCGAGGGGCGAAAGCCGTCCGGGAACTCGAAGTCGTAGTAGAAGCCGTCCTCGATCGGGGGGCCGATCGAGACCTTGGTGCCGGGCCAGAGGTCGAGCACCGCGGTCGCCATCACGTGGGCGGCGTCGTGCCGCAGCAGCCAGAGCGCCTCGGGCTCCGAGCCGGGGGTGACGATCTCGATCTCGGCGCCGTCGGGGAGCGGCGCGGAGAGATCGCACAGCTCGCCGTCGACCTTGACGGCGAGCGCGTCGCTGGCCAGCCGCGGACCGATCGCGGCGGCCGCATCGGCGCCGGTCGCGCCCTCGCCCAGCTCGAGCGCCGACCCGTCGGGGAGCTTCGCGGTCATCGGCGGCCATGCTACTCAGCCCCCGACCGACGCCTGGGACCGGGGAGCGCCCGGCGACACTGAGGACAAGCCGGTCCCAGTTGTGCACCGCATGGATGCGCAAGTGGGATCGCCTCCCGGGT
Organism: bacterium; assembly: GCA_023251935.1. Lineage (GTDB taxonomy): Bacteria > Actinomycetota > Thermoleophilia > Solirubrobacterales > 70-9 > AC-56. The sequence continues at coordinate 74,090 of JAHEXV010000001.1, forward strand.
CGAGTCGGCCTCAGTCGCCGGCCGGGTTGGCGCGCCCCCCGACCGCGATCAGCGGGCACGAGCCGTGGCCGGCGGGAGCCGGCCGAGCCCGCCAGAGCGTGTACGGCCCCGCCCGACGCTCGAGCAGCAGGTGCCCGTACGGCGGGATCGCCGAGCCCTGCGCGATCACGTGGGCGACCCCCTCCGGCGGTCGAGACGGGGACGGCTCGCCCAGCGCGGCGACGCAGACCCGGCCGCCGCGGAGCTCCCAGACGAGGTAGTCGCGGCCGTGCTCGCCCGCCAGCACCCTGTCGGGGGCCAGCACCAGGGTCGAGCCGTCGCCGAGGCTCCCCCGCAGCTCGGTCAGCCGCGGCGAGTAGATCGCCGGGCCGACCGGCCCGTTGGCGAGCGCCAGCAGGCTGGAACCCGCGGCGGCCACCAGGAAGGCAATCGCCAGGGGCGAGCGCAGCCGGGGCTCCCAGCGTGCCCACGCGCCCACCGCCCCACCTCGCCGGCGGGCGATCCCGCCCCTCAGCCCGTCGAGGGGAATCGCCGGCTCGCGGCTGATCAGCGCCCGGGCGGCGATCAGCATCGCCAGCGGCGCCGCGATCACGATCGACTTCGCCGCCTGGTAGGGCGTCCCCGCGAAGTGCGCGTACGCGTACAGCGCCAGCGCCCCGGCGAGCCCGGCCGGCACGGCGCGCTCCCGCCGCCACAGCCACCAGGCGAGCCCATAGGCGAGCGCAACCAGCCCGAGCAGCTCGCCGAGGTAGAAGCCGGCCGCGGGCATGGCGCCGTCGCCCGGATCGAGGCGAAAGTCGCCCGACGGCCAGATCCCGAGCGCCTCCAGCGGGGAGATCGGGTTGAACAGGTTCCCGAGCCCGGGTCCCGAGGGATCGAAGGTCTCGAAGCTGGCGAAGTCGACCATCCTGCCGATCTCCGGCGCCGAGGCCACCAGCACCAGGCCGACCGCCACCGAGACCGCCGGGACCACCCGGCGGACGAGGGCGACGGCCCCACCCGGAGGTCGCGCCCTGGACGCGATTCCCAGCTCGACCGCCCCCCAGACCGCCACCGCGCCGGCGAGCCACAGAAGGCCGGGAAAGCTGTAGGCGTACACGCTCCCCACCGCCAGCGCCGCCAGCGGAACCGCCTCCAGCGCCCGCCGGACGGACGAGCCCGAGCCGCCGCCCCGCGCGATCAGCGTCCCGCGTCCCAGCTCGTGCAGGCAGACCGCGAAGGCGAGCACGAACAGGGCCTCGACGATCTCCTTGAACGCTCCCTGGATCAGATACGAGGCGACCAGGTAGGGGAGCGCGACGAGCGCGGCGCAGGCGACCCGCCGCCAGGTCCCGAGCCGCTCGAGCACGGCCAGCGGCGCGAGCGCGGCGCAGACCACGATCGCCAGCATCAGGCCGTCGAATCCGTGCACCAGGCTGGCGCCGGTCGGCGCCGAGACGGCGACGACGAGCGAGTGCGGCCCGAGCGGATAGCCCTGGCCGAGAAGCCTCCCCCCCTCCCCGTGCGCGAGACGATCCGCCGCGAACAGATGCTGCGACATGTCCGGGTTGAGGCCGGTCCCGAGGATCCCGAACCTCCCCTCGACGAAGAACGGGATCGACGCCGCCAGCGCGACCGCCAGCCCCACCGCGATCCCCACGCCGAGGCCGTCGCCAGAGCGCTCCATGGTCCTCCAGACGAGCAGGAGCGCGGCGAGCGACAGGGCGACGATCGCGATCGCCGCGGCGCTGCCGTGGCCGGGCAGCCGCACCGTTCCCCAGGCGAGCGCGATCAGGATCGCGAGGCCGACCGCCGGCGCGAGCCAGGACCAGCGGCGCCTGCCGCAGAGCGCGAACAGCCCCTGTCCGACGAGGCACGAGGCGGCGAGGATGATCAGGAGCGACCCGTACGTCGCCAGCATCGGCGGCGAGCTTAGTGGTCGCCGCGGCCGCGGCCGCCCGGGCCGCCGCTCAGCGCGGCGAGGGTGCGGGCTCCTCGGTCGCGGCGGCGATCAGCGCCTGGCGATCGACCTTGCCCCTCGCGTTGCGCGGCAGCAGCTCGTGAACGAACACCCGCTGGGGCACCTTGTGGTCCTCGAGCTGCTCGGCGCACAGGCGCCGCAGCTCCCCGTCGTCGAGCGTCTGCCCCCGGGCGGGCGCGACATGGGCGTGGACCGCGCTTCCGAGCAGCCGGTCCGGGACTCCCACGACGGCGGCTTCCTGCACTCCCTCGACGCCATGCAGCACCTCCTCGATCTCGCGCGGGTAGACCTTCTCGCCACGGCACTTGATCAGGTCGTCGGTGCGCCCCACCCAGTGCAGGTATCCGTCCTCGTCGCGCCGGAACAGATCGCCGGTCGCGAGCATCGGCTCCCAGGGCCAGCGCCCGGGGCGCATGCGCTCCGCGGTCCGCTCCGGGTCGCGCCAGTAGCCCTGCATCACGTGCGGACCCCTGACCATCAGCTCGCCGACCTCTCCGACCTCCGCGGGCTTGCCGTCCGCGCCCTCGATCCAGGCCTCGGTCCCGGGGATCGGGATGCCCGACGAGGTCGGGCGCGCATCGAGCTGGTCGGGCGGCAGGTAGGAGACGCGGATGCACTCCGTTAGCCCGTACATCAGATAGAGGCGCGCCTGAGGGAAGGTGCGTCGGACCGCCTCCACGGTCGCCACGGGCATCGAGGCTCCGGCATTGGTGAGGAAGCGCAGGTCGGGCAGCTCGCGATCGGCGAGCCCGCGCAGCGATGTCAGCACCTGGAAGATCGTCGGCACCCCGGGGAGTCCGGTGATCCGATGCCGCTCGAGCGCCTGGACGACCCGCCCCGGGAACGCGATCCCGGCTTCGAGCGCCAGCGTCGCGCCGACCCGAACGCAGGACAGAAGCTGCGAGAGGCCGTACCCGAACGAGAGCTGCATCACGCAGAGCACCCGGTCGGCGGCGGTCATCTCCAGGTACTCGACGATCGACCCGGTGACGAAGGAGAGGTTGCGGTGCGTGAGCGTCACGCCCTTCGGGCCGCCGGTCGATCCGGACGTGTACATGACGGCGGCAAGGTCGGACTCGAGCGGCAACGGCGGGGTGGGCCCGTCGCTCGCCGCCAGCTCCTCCACGTCGGAGACGACCGGGATCCCCCCGGCGCGCGCCGCCGCGACGCGGGCGAGGTCGGCGCGCTCCGCGTCGCAGACGATCGCGGCTGGCTCGGTGTCCGCGAGCACGTAGTCGAGACTGTTCCCCTTGATCGTCGGGTTGAGGGCTGCGAGGGCGGCCCCGGCCCGCCACGATCCCTCGATCGCGATCGCCGCCGGGACGTCATTGGGGAGCAGGAGCGCGATCCGGTCGCCGCGCTGCACGCCGAGCCCTCGGAGGCCGGCCGCGAAGCCGGCGGCCAGCCGATCCAGCTCGCCGTAGGAGACCTCACGATCCCCGGCTATCACCGCCGCCCGGTCGGGGTCACGGTCGGCGGCGTAGCTCAGGTCCCCGGCGATCGTGCGGATGCTCACGCCGCCGCGCGCTTCCCCTCGACGAAGCCGGTGATCGCGTCGATCGAACCGAAGTTCTCCTCTGTGATCTCGACATCGTCGATGGCGATCGCGTAGCGGGACTGAACCTCCTCCACCAGCTCCACGAACCCGAGCGAGTCGATGATTCCCAGCGCCAGGAAGTCGTCGCCGTCGGAGAGCTCCACGTCGGGGCGCAGGTATAGGAAGTTCTCCTCGATGAACGCCCGCATGTCCTTTCGGATGTCGCTGTTGCCGTCCGTCATTCAGCCTCCCCCGCCGGGCCCGGCGCGGAGCGGTCGATTCTTACACGTGGCTCCGAGGTCTCGGGCGGATACGCGTCGGGGCCCGCTTCGCAGAACGCCGCGTGCCAGAGCTGGGTCGAGAGAATCCCGATCAGGGCCATCCCCTCGCGCATCCCGGTCGCGCGGCCGGCCCGGCACCGTTGCAGGAGCCCCTCGACCCGCCCGGCGTCCCAGATCGACGTCTCGGCCAGCGCCGCGGGCGACAGCGATTCCTCGACCCAGTCCGGGGCCTCGGGCCCGAAGAAGGGGACCACCTCGGGCGCCCGATAGGGCTGTTTGGGGCGGGCGACGATCTCCTCCGGGAGCAGATCGGCCGCCAGCTCTCGCAGCGCGACCTTGTCGCGCAGCCCGTCGAGCTTGCGCTCCGACGGCAGCTCCGAGGAGCACGCGAACACGCGGTGGTCGAGGAACGGGAATCGGCCCTCGACGCCGTGCGCCATCGCCACCCGATCGCCCTGGGCCGCCAGCAGGTAGGGCTCTAGCAGGGTGGCCACCTCGAGCCAGGCCGCCCGCTCCAGCGTGCTCCAGCGATCGAACTCGGCCGGCAGCTCGCCGCGAAGCCGGTCGAGCGAGGCCCCCTCGCCGACCTCGGCGGCGACCTCCGGCCGGTAGAAGGCCTTCACCGTGGCCGTCGCCCCGGCTCGGGTCAGGTGCGAGCCGAGCGGATCGTCGGGCGAGCCGGTCTCGAGCAGGAAGCGGGTGAATGCGGGGCCGCGGCGGGCGCCCCCTCCACCGAGGTATGGGTAGAACTCCTCGAGCAGCGCCCGGGCCCGTTCGGGGTCGCGCTGATTCAGCTCCCGGACCACGACCTCCTTGAACAGGTCGTATCCCCAGAACAGCTCGTCGGCGCCCTCGCCGGTGATCACCACCGTCAGGTCGTTGGCGCGCACCTGCTCGGCGAGCAGGAAGAGCGGCACCGGCGCGGTTCGCACCAGCGGCGTCTCGGTGTGCCGGAGCACCGCGGGGAGCGCCCGGGCGATCTCCCCCGGGCCCGCCTCGACCACGTGGTGGCGGGTGCCGAGCGAGCGGGCGACGGCCTCCTGGTGGGCGCGCTCGTCGTAGCGCGGGTCCTTGAAGGCGATCGAGAAGGTGCGGAGCTCGCCGCCCTTCTCGATCTGGGCGAGGGCGCTGATCAGGCTCGAGTCCAGCCCGCCGGACAGGTAGGCGCCGACCGGCACGTCGGCCCGCAGGCGAAGCCGAACGCTGTCGCCGAGCAGACCGCGCAGGTCCGAGTTCGCCGAGCCGTCGGCGCCGTACTCGGGCACCCACCACTTGCGCTGCTCGACGATTCGCCCTCGTTCCCACACCAACAGGCCGCCCGGCGGCAGCTGGTGGACGCCGAGGAAGGCGGTGCGTGGAGCCCTGGCGCCCCAGAGCGTGAACACCTCGTCGATCCCCGCGAGGTCCGGCCGGGCGTCGACCTCGCCGGAGGCGAACAGCGCCTTGGCCTCCGACCCGAAGACCAGGGTGCCGTCACCGAGCAGGGCGTAGTGGAGCGGCCGCACCCCGAAGCGGTCTCGGACCAGCACCAGCCGGCGTCGCTCGGGCTGCCACCAGGCGAAGGCGAACTGGCCGTTGAAGCGCTCCAGGGCGCTCAGGCCCTCGCGCTCGAGCAGCCGCAGGACGACCTCGGTGTCGCTGGAGGTCTTGAACGACTCCCCGCGCGCCGCGAGCTCGTCCCGCAGCTCCAGGTGGTTGTAGACCTCGCCGTTGTAGACCAGCAGGTCGCCGCCCTCCGAGGCCTCCAGCGGCTGCCAGCCGCAGGGCAGATCGACGATCGCCAGCCGGGTCGAGACGAGGCCGGCGCCCGCGTCAAGCGCCAGCCCGAAGCCGTCCGGCCCGCGGTGGCGAATCGCGCGAGCCATCCGCAACAGCGCCGCTTCGGCGACGGGTTGGCCGCCCTCGGGCCGCACGATGCCGGCGATCCCGCACACGGTCAGTCGGCGGGATCGACGAGCACCGCGGGCGCGTGGAGGTACTCGGTGGCCACCCGCTTTCGCTCGATCTCGCGATAGGCGGCCTCGACCTCGTTGGCCTCGAGGCTCACCCGGGGCGCCAGCTCGGCCGGCGGGACACCTTCCTGGTGCCCCCACATCAACAGGTCCATCTGCTCGTACGGATGGCCGAAGAAGAACTCCTCCTGGGTCTGCGGCAAGCTGAAGGTGTCAGTGGTCGGGTAGCGGCTGGCGACCGAGTCCGGGAGGCCGAGCCTGCGGGCGAGCGCGTAGACCTGGCCCTTGTACACCCCCGCGATCGGCTTCAGGTCCGCGAGCCCGTCCCCTCCCTTGACGAAGAACCCCTGGTCGTATTCGAGCAGGTTCGGCGTCCCCGCCACCGCATAGGAGAGGCGATCCGCCCACGTGTACTCGAGCAGCTTGCGGGTCCGCTGCTTCATGTTCGAGGCCGCCAGCAGCTCACGGTAGGCATCCGGCGGCATCCGCCGTTGCTCCTCGGTCCCGTCCGGGCGCTCGACGACGAGCGAGAAGACGATCACGCCGCCGGTCGGCCGCGAGCGGACCAGCTTATGCCGCCAGTCGGGCTCGTAGTCCGGGAACACCCGGCGGATCGCGTCGTCGCGACGCCGGTAGCAGCCGAGCGCCTCGAGCGCCTCGGTGATCGGCTCCTCGACCGTCTTCGCCCCGAGTGCGTTGGCCAGCTCGAGGCCGATGTCGGACGACTCGCTGGCCGCGTCCCGTTCGGGAAGTCGCAGGCAGAGCACGTGGTCGGGGCCGAGGGCGCGAACGCAGATGCCCGCGACGACGCCGGAGTCGACTCCGCCCGAGATCGCGACGACGGCGCCGCCCCTGCCGAGCTCACGGACGGCATCGGCGGTCCTGCTCGCCAACCGATCCAGGCAGGCTGCCGGATCGAAGGATTCGACGGGTCCGGTGGAGGTGATCGAGGTCATCGCTTCGGTGCAGGATCGCACTCGACGTAACGCCCGGCGTTCTCCGAGTCTGACGCGATCTGGCGATAGTTTGGTCGCATGACGGAAATTCGGCCGTTCGAGCGGACGGACCTGAAAGCGGTGATCGCCCTTCTCGAGGCCCGCCTGCACTGGTGGACGCACGACGAGTCCTTCCTGGCCCAAACCCTAATCGACTCCCCGTGGGCCGACCCCGAGCTGCCGTCCCTGGTGGCGGTCGATGACCAGGGGGACATCCTGGGGTTCATCGGCGCCCAGGTGCGCCGGCTGCGATTCGACGACCGGGAGCTGCGCGGGGTCTGCTGCGCCCATCTGACTGTCGCCGCCGACCGCGGCGCCGGGCCCGCCGGGGCGCTGCTGCTCCGCCGGCTCCTCTCCGGTGGCCAGGACCTCACCTGGACGGATAGCCCAACCGAGGGCGTCGTGCGCATGTGGCGGGCGTTCGGCGGCCACCTGGATCATCCGCGCTCGTGCGATTGGATGCTGGTCCTGAAGCCGGTCCGATGGGCCGGCGGAATCGTCGCCGCGATGGCCCGGCGGGCGCCGATGCGCGAGGCGCTGCCCGTGGCCGCCCTCCCGGTCCAGGCGTCGGGCCGCCGGTTCGTGCCCCGCGCCTTCCCGCCGCCACCCCCGGAGGTGAGAGGCGAGGACGCGACCGCGGCCACCATCGTCGCCGAGCTCCCGGCCCTGACCCGCGGGCTGCGGCTCAGGATCGACTACGACCAGCCGTACCTCGAGGGGCTGCTCGCCGAGGTCGGCGCGGTGATGGGGTCCGTCGTCACCCGGCTCGTCCGCCGCGATCAGAACCCGGTCGGCTGGTATTGCTACCTGGCCCGTCCGGGGGGCGCCAGCCGGGTGCTCCATCTGTGCGCCCCCGAGCCGGAGGTCGAGACCGTGGTCTCGGAGCTGACCGAGCACGCGCGGGCGGGCGGCAGCGCGGCGCTGACCGGCCGCCTCGAGCCGCATCTCGAGGGTCCGCTGCGCCGCCGCCTGGCGGTGATCGGCTTCGCCCGCCAGCCCGTCATCCACGTGCGCGACCCCGAGGTCCAAGCCGTGCTCGCCACCAGCTCCTCGCTGCTCACCCACCTCGACGGCGAGTGGTACGTGACCTGAGCGACGACGGGGCGGCCGTCAGAGGGCTCGGGTGGCCGTCGGCTGCGATGGCGGCTCGGCGGCACTCCGCCCTCGCGCCCGCGCAAGCCACGCCCTGGCGGTCGCCTTGAGGCGCGGTCCGGAGAGCCGCGGGGCGAGCAACACCGATTGCCCGAGGCGCCTGTCGGTCGCGAACCGCGCCTTGAACGGCTCGTCGCCGAGCAGCAGGTCGTACTCGGCGGCGCCCTCGGCGATCGCCTCGCGAACCGTCTCCGCGAGCAGCAGGAAGCCGACGCTGTAGCGCCCCCAGGCCGGATCGAACCCCGCCTGGTAGTAGGAGAAGCGCTCCCCCACCCGCCAGCCGTACCAACCGGCCACCGGAACCGCGTCCACCTCGAGCAGGTAGAGCCGCAACCATCCACGCTCGTGAGCCTCGACGACGAACCTGCGATGGAAGTCGCGCGCCCCCGGATCCGCGATCGCCGAGACCTCGTGCCGCCCCTTCCAGCGGGCATCGTGCAGCTCGAAGAGGGTGGCGACGTCGCCCAGCACCTCCTCGCCGGAGGCGGGTTGCCTGACGCGCACCTGATGGTCTCGGCGCAGCCAGCGCATCTTGCGGCCGACCTGGTTGCGGAACTGCCGGCTCCGTCCGGCCAGGTAGTCCTCCCAGCTCGACCCGTTCAGCTCGATGTACGGAAGCGCCTCGGCGGGGCGCGGAACGGCGGTCATCCGAGCCGGCCATGCCCGGGCCAGCTCCCTCCACCACCGCGCCCCGGCATCCACCCTCCCCAGGTCGAGCTGGCATCGGGCCCCGAGGTGCCGGGCGAGCACCGGCGCGGCCGCGGTCGCGATCCGCTCGTCATCGCCCTCGGCGGCCACCGGGTGGAAGAGGTCGCCATACCGGGTGCCCGGAAACGAGGCCAGGCGAGGGGCTCCCTCGGATCGGACCTCGAGCATCGGCAGCAGCCCTCGCACGGTCCCGTCCCCATCCCGGACCACGACAACCGTCGGGACGCTTCCCTCGTGGAGCGTTCCGATCGCGGCCAGGTACCACTCGGGGGTCACGAACGCGTTTCCCCGCGCCGCCGCGAGGCGCCGCCAGGAGTCAAGCACGCCCCCGAGGGCATCCTGTCGATCGATCAGCTCGACGTTGAAGCCGTTAGTCGACAGCATCTACGAAAGCATCCCCGCCAAGACGCTAGCGCATGGCCTGGTCGTCGCACGCGGCGTCCCGCAGTCGTGAGAGCATCGCCGCCGTGAGCCCGCCGACCGCCGCGCCGGGCCCCGCTGTGGGGCTCGTCCTCCCCACCTACAACGAGGCCTCGAACCTCGAGGCGATCGTCGCGGCGATCCGCCCGCGCCTCGGATCCGGGGGGCACGTGCTGGTCGTCGACGACTCCTCGCCCGACGGCACGGGCGAGATCGCGGATCGCCTCGCCGCCGCGGACCCGGGCGTCTCGGTGCTCCACCGGCCACGCAAGCAGGGCCTCGGCCCGGCCTACGTCGCCGGCTTTCGCGAGGCGCTCGACTCCGGCGCCGACCTGGTCGCCCAGATGGACGCGGACTTCTCCCACGACCCGGCCGACCTCCCCCGCCTGCTCGACGCCGCGCGCGACGCCGACCTGGTGCTCGGCTCTCGGTATGTCGACGGTGGCGGGGTCGAGGAGTGGGGGCCGCTGCGACGCCTGATCAGCCGGGGGGGCTGCGCCTATGCTCGCGCAGTCCTCGGCGTCGAGGTGCACGACCTCACTGGCGGCTTCAAGGTCTTTCGCCGCGAGGTCCTCGAGGCAATCGACCCGCCCTCGATCTCGGCCTTCGGCTACGCCTTTCAGGTCGAGACCACCTATCGCGCGATTCGCGCCGGGTTCCGGGTCGTCGAGCTTCCAATCGTGTTTCGCGACCGCCGCGTCGGCGAGTCCAAGATGACCAAGCGGATCGTCCTGGAGGCCGCCTGGCGGGTGCCCGCGATGCGCCTGCCCGGCGGCCGCCGCCGGGCCCAGATGCGCGCCGCGGGCTAGCGGGGTGAGAGGCCCGCTAGGTCCAGGCGAACGTCCACAGCTTGTTGCCGATGAAGTTGACCGGGACCGCGACCGCGATCGCCACCGCCTGCGAGGGGATGTCGGGCGCGCCGAAGACATCGACGAGGAGCGCCAGGACGGCGAGGTTGACCGCCAGGCCCCCGAGGCTGACCGCGAAGAAGCGCGTCGCCTGAAAGCCGGTGTGCCCGCCCTCGGCCGACTCCCTGAAGGTCCAGACGCGGTTCCAGAGGAAGTTGTTAGAGACGGCGACGCAGAACGCCAGCACCGCGGCCCGGATGTGTCCGACGTCGAGGGCGAGCGTCAGGACCGTGAACACCCCCAGGTTGACCACGTACCCGACCGCGCCGACGACGCCGAACTGAAACAGCTGTGCCCAGTTCGCCGGCCTTCGGGCGCCGAGGTGGATCCGCCGGATCAGGTTCCAGGTCCAGTCGGCCTGGCGCTGCCACATGCCCCGCGGCTGGCCTGCCTGCGAGGTCGCCATCAGCGGACCGCGCGGGCGCTGCCCGCGATCCACGCTCCGCAGGCCCGCGGTCGAGCTTCGCGCCCCTGCGGCATCGCGAAAGTATATGAATCGGGGCGACCGTGAAGACCCTCTATGGCGTCCTGGCGATGCTCGCCTTCCTCGCGGCCACCAACCACTGGTACGGATGGGACCAGGGGATCCGCGCCACCCAGGCGCTCGACACCGAGACCTACGCGACGATCGCGGCCGCGGCGCCGGGGTTCCCGCACACCGACATCGGGTCGGCCTTCAGCGAGCGGTTTGCGGTCCCCTGGGTCCTCGGATCCGCCGGCGAGCTGTTCGGCGTCGGCCCCCACACGCCGTTCCGGGTCATGTTCGCCCTGTTCGTGATCGTCACCCTCGCCCTGATGGTCGACATCTGCAGGCGGCTCGGGCTCGGCGCCCCGGCGACGCTCCTCTGCGTGGGGCTGTTCGCCCTCAACCCCTACGTGCTCAGAGGGGACGCGATCGCCCCGGGGCCGGTCGACGAGGCGTTCGTGATCGGCACCGCGATCCTCGTCTGGGGCCTGGTGGCGGTGCGATTCGCGGGCGTCCTCGCCGGAGCCGTGATCTCGATCCTCGGCCGCCAGAGCGCGCTGCTCGCCGTCCCTGCGGCGGCCGTGTGGCTGTACGCCGGATCGGGGTGGCGCTCCCGGCCCGCGCGACAGCGGCTGGTCACGACGGCGGTGCCGGTGGCGGTGGTCCTCGTCCTCTACGGGGCGATCAAGCTCGCGATCCCCTCCTTCACCTACAGCTTCGCCCCCAGCATCCCGAGCGACACCGTGATCCCGGTGATCGGCCATCCGGGGAGCGCCTCCGCGCTCGCCACCCATCTGGCCCGGATCGCCGCGCCGCTGGTCCTCTGGGCGGGGGCGCTCGCCGGCGTCTTCCTCGGCCTGTGGCGGGCCGGGGAGCGCCTCCGGCCCCCGGTCGAGTTCTGGTCCGCGATCCTGATCGGGGCGTCGGTCATCGTCCAGCCGCTGATCATCAGCCCCCACTTCCCGGGGTTCGAGGCGAACGAGCAGCGCCTCACGGCCCTCGGCCTCTTCCCGCTGTGCGTCGCCCTCGCCTACCTGCTGCGTGACGCGTCGCCCCGGGCCGCGCCGGCGTGGGCGCTCGGCGCGGGTGCCGTCGCCCTGCTGGCCGCCTCGCTGCACGACAAGTTCACCGTCATCGGGCCGCAGGGCAACGGCCAGTTCGTCGCCCTCGAGCTGCTCGCCGCGCTCGTCCTCGCCGCCACGCTGGCGGCGGCGATCGGACGGCGCCGCGACGATCGTGGCTCCCGGCCTCGCGAGGCGGTGGGATAGGGTTGACCGGCGTGTCCATGAGGCCCAGCCGGCGCAGATCCACCTGGCTGCGGACGTTGCTCCTCGCAGCCCTCGGCGCGCTGGCGCTCGGGTTCCCGACCAGCGCACTCGCGGTCACGATCGGCAGCGACCTGAAGCCCGCCCCGACGCCCAACAGCGGGTTCGGGTGCGGGACGTTCGGGACCTGCATGATCCTGCAGCGGGCGATCCCCGGCAACCCGCATCCCATGAAGTCCCCAATCGACGGCATCGTTCGTCGGTGGCGCTACCGCAAGGGCGTCGACGACCATTCCTACGAGGTGCGCTTGCGCGTCGTGCGCAGGGGTGCCCACGGGAAGTGGCGGGTGGTCGACCAAAGCGACCCCGAGGAGATCCCCCAGCCGGCCGGCACCTACAGGTTCCACACCCACCTGCGCATCCTCGAGGGCCAGTTCATCGCCATGAAGCTCGAGGGAGACGTTCACCTGATCAGCGCCAGCCACCCGGGAGCTCGTTACCTCGAGTGGTATCCGGCGCCGCCTCTCGACACCGCGCTGGCCCCCGATTACCACAATTCGGATGTCGAGTTCCTCTGGAACGCAACCGTCCGCAGGCGCTAGTAATCAGCAGCGGGCGTCGTCACGGCGCGGGTGAGGAAACCTACTCCTGCACCCCGGGACCTTCAACTTGACTTGTTACTCGGGCAGAGCGCCGAGCTGCTGCATGAGGCTCATCACATCGGTGACGCCCCAATGCTCGGCGACCCTGCCGCCCTCGACGCGAATGATGTCGAGCGTTTCGAACTCGACGCTTCGGTTGGTCGCCGCGACGCCCATCAGCTCCCCCCGGTGGGTGCCGGTCAGGACGACGTGCGCGGCCTCGAGGTCTCCGTGCACCAGCGTCGGCTCGATCGCCTTTGCCCGGATGTCGGGAAACGCCCCGCGCATCGCATTGATGAAGAACTTGACGCCCTCGCGTCCGGGCGGCTGCCCGGGAAGCCCCTGCTCGTGATCGACGAGGTCCTCGGTGGTCAACTCGTCGACGAGGTCGATCTGCCCACCCCCGATCACTTCCTCGTAGAAGCGCTTGATCAGTCCTGTGCCGTCGGCCATCGCCACTTTCCTCCTCGTGATTTGCGGATCTCCAGGGCAAGGGGCGCAGGATGGGCGCTACTGGGCTCGAACCAGTGACCTCCAGCTTGTCGAGCTGGCGCTCTCCCAACTGAGCTAAGCGCCCGGTCTCTCAGTTATAGCTTCTCCGGGGCGGCTGGAGCGGTTGAGCGGTGTCGACGAGCGGCGTTCATCGCGCGTAGACGCGGCAGCTGCGACCGGCACAGCCCTTCAGCTTCTGAAGCCGCGCCGCGAGCGTCGCCCTGAGCGAGGCGTACGCCGGGTGGTTGACGAGGTTCTGCAGCTCGAACGGGTCCAGCTTCAGGTCGTAGAGCTCGGGCTGGTCGTCCTTGAACTCGACATAGATGTAGCGCGGGGTCCGGATCGCCTCGAAGCCGGGTCCCCACGCGTGGACCCCCGCGAGGCCACCGGGCTCCTCGATCAGGAGCTCCCGGTCCATGTCGCTCGCCGGATGGTCGATGACCCCGAGCAGCGAGCGCCCGTCCATGACCAGCCCGGGATCGGCGTTCGCCGCATCGACGATCGTCGGCGCCAGGTCGGCGTTGATCACCAACGGGTTGACCTTCACCCCGGGCGGGATTCCCGGCCCTCGCATCTCGAGTGGCACCCGGATCGACTCCTCGTAGGGTCGCATCTTCCCGTCCGGGATCCGGTGCTCGCCGTGGAAGTAGCCGTTGTCGGAGGTGTAGACGATCAGCGTGTCGTCGAGCGCGCCGTTTGCCTTCAGGGTGTCGACCACCTTCTTGACGCCGTCGTCCACCGCCAGCAGCGACTCGAGCTCGCAGCGGTACCGGCGCTGGATGTCCGCGATCCCATCGGCGTTCAGGAGGGGCCATCCCTGAATCGCGGCCGGCTTGTCGGAGACGTCGCCCTCGTTGAAGTTCGGGGGCTTCGGCAGGCGGGCGGTGGCGAACGCGCGGGAATAACGGGCCGGCGGCTTCGCAGCGTTGCCGCAGTCGTGCGGGAGGTTGCGACTCGGGTCCGGGTTGGCGACGTGCGGCGCCGTGTAGGTGAGCCAGAGGAAGAACGGTGTCGGCTTTCGGGCCCGGCTGTCGATCAGCTCAACCGCTTCTCGGGTCAGCACGTCTTGCTTGAAGTCGGCCGGCTGAGCGTGGTAGTGGACCAGGGTGCCGTTGTCGTTCAGCGTGTAGTCGTAGACGCTCTGGTCATCGGGAGCGGCGACGCGCCAGTCCGACCAGCCGGGCGGCACGCGTGGGCGGTTCGCATATCCGTTCAGGTACTTGCCGACGATCGCCGTGTAGTAGCCGGCGCCGCGCAGCCAAAGGGCGAGGTTGTTGTGTGCGTGCAGGGACTCCCAGCGGTGAAAGCCGCCCGTTCGGCCCTCGTTGCTCAAGACGCCGTGGTTGTGCGCGTACTGGCCGGTCAGGAACGTGGCGCGCGACGGACAGCAGAGCGAGTAGTTGACGAAGCTGTTGGTGAACGTAACCCCGTGGGCGCCGATCAGCGAGTTGACGTTGCGCATCGCCTTCATCGACTCGAGCGTCTGGTCGTCGGTCTCGATCACGACCACGTTCGGCCGGCTCGGCGAGGCATTGGCGCCGGTGGCCTGCGAATGCGTCTCGGCTTCGCTCACCCACCACCCGGCCGCCAATCCGGAGGCGACCAGCAAGGCGACCGCGCCACGTCGTGAAGCGTCACGGTTCCCGAGGCGACGTCTCACCGGTCGGAAACCCTACCTGGCGATCGGCTGGACCCGGCGCGACACGTGGCGTGGCGCCTTGAAACCGGCCCCTGGATCGTGCTCGGCCTGGACTCGACAAGCCGCTCCAGCTACGCTGTTGGGCGGCAGGGATCACTCGGATGATGGGAATCAAGTCCAAGCGGCGAGCGCTGGGCGTCGGCCTGATCGCCATCCTGGCGGTGCTGGGAAGCCTGGCGCTGGCGACGAGCGTGATCGGCAAGCGGATCGTCGTCAACGACAAGCGCGGCGACGGCGGCGCCTTCGAGCCCCACAAACGCCCCGGGGCCTGCGACGTCGTCCAGGCGACCTCCGAGCTCGCCAAGAAGGGGCACCTCCGGCACACGGTCACGACCCGCGGCAAGATGAGGCTGGGCCTGAACGCGGCGCCCGTAATCATCACCGATCACCGCGTCCACGGTTCCATCGGCCTCGCCTCCTTCGTGCTCAGCCCGGGCGAGCCGAAGGTCTGGTCCCACCTCCGAAACCACCGCCGAACGATCGTCTACTTCGTCAAGCGAAGCGTGATCGCGAACGCCGTCGGGCGCCACGACAAGTACTTCTGGGTCGTCGACCAATGCACGATCCACGACGATCGGGCGCCCAATCGCGGTTCGGCCAAGCAGCGCCTGCGCAACCGAAGGCACCGGCACCACCACTGAGCCGGCGGTCGCTCAGGAAGTCGGGGTCGGCTCCGCCGAGCGGGACCCCGGCACGGCTATCAACCCCTTCGCGTACATCGTCTCGACGAACACCTCGCGAGTGTCGGCCGACGGACGCCAGCCGGTCTCGGCCTTCAGTTTGTCGTTCGAGACCAGCCACGGATAGCGGACGAAGTTGAGGTTGCCGGGTGGCGACTCGACCCGCGGCGCGTGCAACGCCCAAGCGATCGAGTAGATCCGCCGGGCCGCCTTGAACGAGAGCTCGCGGGTCCGCAGCCCGATCATCTGGGCCGACTCACCCCACCGAAGCACCCCGTCGCCGGCGACGTTGAACGCCCCCGCGGCCTTCGCGTCGAGCAGCGCGACGATCGCGCTCACCACGTCGTCCTCGTGCACGAGCTGGAACTCCTCGTCGACCCCGTCCATGATCGGCATGAAGCTCGAGTTCTTCCACGTCCGCGAGATGTAGTTGTCGACGCTCGGCCCGAAGACGATGCAGGGGCGAACGATCGTCATCACCCGGTCCGGGTGCTCGAGCGCCCAGAGCTGGCAGAGGCGATCGGCGTCGGCCTTGTCGCGAGCGTAGGAGAAGTCGGGCTGCCCGCGGACCGGCCAGTCCTCCGCGATCGGCCTCGGGTTGTCGGGGAACGCCCCGTAGGCGGTCGCCGACGAGGTGACCAGGACCTGCTGCGTGCCGGCCTCGGCCGCGGCGTCCAGGACCGCCTGGGTGCCGTTGACGTCGACGTCGTACATCCGCGCCTCGTCGCGGATCGGGTTGAGCAGGAAGGCGAGGTGGATCAGGGCGTCAGGGCGCTCCCGGTCGAGTAGCGATCGCATCGCCGCCCGGTCGCGGACGTCCCCGCGCACGAACTCGGCCTTCGCCTGCGGCTGGGCCGGCGCCCGCACGTCCAGGTCGACGATCCGCTCGGTTTCCTCGCGCGCGGCGAGAATCTCGGTCAGCCGCGAGCCGATGTACCCGGACCCGCCGGTGATCAGATAGCGCACGCGCTCATCTTATGCGACCCTGGCCAGCCGGCCAACCGCCGCGAGCAAACGCTCACATTATCCGTCTCGTAGTAGCGGCGCGATGGTCGTTAGCCGAACCGGAGAGGCCCAGCAAACAAGCGAAGATCCCCGCATTTTGCGGGGGGCGTAACGTCGCTCGGCGATTGGTGTTAAGTTAGCGTGAGCCGTCGTGGATGGCAGGCGGCGATGACCGAGACTTAAGGACCGACGGGCCAGCGGTCGCATCGCTGGCGGCACGTCCTTCGGAAACCAAGGGCCCCTTCCCCAGGGGCCCTTTTCCGTGGGATCGGCGCGCCAACATCACCCGATCGCCCGGGCACCCGGCCCTCACTCCACCCGATCGAAGGCGGGATCCGGATCCTCGCCCAGATACTCGACCCAGGCGCGCTTGATGCACGGATAGTGCTTCGAGGCCTCGACCTGGTCCATGAAGTTGACGACGTTGCTCTCGAAGCGCGCTTGGAGCTGGGGGCTGGCGATCCTTCCCTCGGCGTCGAAGGCCTGGTGCGCCTGGGCGAGGGAGAACATGTCCGGGTAAAGGCGCGCTCCCAGGTGCTCGAACGGGACCCGAAGCGCCCAAAGCCCCCGGTTTCCGCCCGCCATCGAGGGCGAGGCCGACATCAGGAGGCCGTGCTTCTCGTTCAGCGGCTGGGGGCTGAATCGCGACACCCAGTCGATCGAGTTCTTCAGCGCCCCCGGGATCGAGAAGTTGTACTCGGGGGAGCTGATCACGAAGGCGTCGCTTTGCTGGAGCGAGTCGCGGAGGCTCTCGGCGCCAGACGGAAAGCCCTCCTCGGCCTGCACGTCGGCGTCGTAGGAGGGGCCGTCGAAGTCGCGCATCCCACGCAACTCGACCATCCCGCCGTTGGCCTCGATGGTGGCCGCGGCCAGGCGCGACAATCGCCCGTTCAGCGAGTCGTCCCTCAGCGAGGCAGAGAAAACCAGGAAGCGATCCGGCCTTTGGTTCTGGGGGCCGGAGGAGTCGGCATCGGTCACGGCGATCGCACCTCCTTTGGTGGGCGTCGGGGAAATCGGTGGTCAGCGTCTCACGCTCTCGTTAGCGCCCTGCTTGGCCGTGGGCGGCCGCTTCGACCACCGGGTGGCAGTCGGCCTCGCGGCCCGGGCGCAGCGGGGCGCCGGAGACCGGGCACATGTAGTCGCTCGCCAGCCGCTCCGGGGTGCCGCCCTCGGGCTCCGGCTCGGTCTCGAGCACCCGATCGCTGATCGTCAGCCAGGCCAGCGTGCCGCCGACCACCGCGAGCCCGGCACAGACCAGCATCGCGACGTGGAACCCGTCGGTCATCGAAGCAGGGTCGTAGAAGGCGTCTCCGGTCAGGCCGGCGATCAGCGGCAGGACGGCGACGGCGAGCAATCCGGCGACCCGGGAGACCGCGTTGTTGATCCCCGAGGCGATCCCTGAGCGGCGGGCGTCGGCGGCGGCCAGCACCGTGGCGGTGACCGGAGCCACCACCAGGGTGAGGCCGAGGCCGAAGACGACGACGGCCGGCAAGACGCTGGTCAGGTAGCGATCGCCGGGCTCGATCCGGGTCATCAACAGGAGGCCGGCCGCGATCACCAGCGGGCCGACGCTGAGCGGGATTCGCGCCCCGATTCGCTGGGCGAGGGCCCCGGAGCGAGCCGAGAGCGCGAGCATCAGGACGGTCACCGGCAGCGAGGCGGCGCCCGCGGCGATCGGCGAGTAGCCGAGCGAGATCTGCAGAAAGGCGACGAAGAGGAAGAAGAAGCCGCCCAGCGCCGCGTAGACGGCGAAGGTGACCAGGTTGGCGGCGCTGAACTGCCGGGAGGCGAAGAGCTCGAGCGGCATCATCGGGTTCGGGCTGCGCCGCTCGGCGAGCAGGAAGGCGATCAGGGCCAGCACTCCCCCGGCCCCGGCCACGATGATCAACGCCGAGCCGCCGCTGTTCGGGCCCTCGATCAGCGCGTAGCTGGTGCCCGCCAGGCCGAGCGCCGCCAGCGCCGCGCCCAGGAAGTCGAGGCGCCCGTTCGCGCTCGGATCGCGAGTCTCGGGCACGTGGCGGCTGGCCATCGTCACGACCAAAAGACCGAGCGGAAGGTTGATCACGAAGATCGCCCGCCACGAAACCGCCTCGACCAGGTACCCGCCCAGCAGCGGCCCGAGCGTGGTCGCGACGCCACCGAGGCCCGACCAGGCGCCGATCGCCCGGGCGCGGTCGGCGGGTCGAAAGCTCGACTCGATCATCGCCAGGCTGCCCGGGGTGAGGAGCGCCCCGCCGATCCCCTGGACCAGCCGCGCGGCGACCAAGAGCTCGGCGTTCGGGGCGAGCGCACAGGCGAGCGAGGCAGCCGTGAACACGCCCACCCCCAAGACGAAGATCCGCCGCCGCCCGTGGCGATCGCCGAGCGAGCCTCCGAGCAGGATCAGCGAGGCAAGGGTCAGCAGGTAGCCGTTCAGAACCCATTGCAGGGCGCTCGTTGATGCCCCCAGGTCGCGGCCGATGTCGGGCAGGGCGACGTTGACGACCGTCCCGTCGAGGAAGGCGATCCCCGAGCCCATGACCGCGACGGCCAGCACCCAGCGGCCGGCACCGCTCTCGAAGGCGATCCCCTCGGCGGTGACGGGAGCCTCCACACCCACCCCGCCCGCCAGCCCCTAGAACTGCTGGTCGCAGAGCCCGAGCGGGGGGCCCGTGGTGAGGACGCTCGGGGGTCGTCCGTCGATCCTCACCGTGAGCAGGGTCTGGTAGTGCCAGCACAGCCCCGCGATCCCGCCCCCGAAGTCCGACGGCCACCACGAGTTGTCGAACCAGGTGCCGCTTCCGTGACCCACGTAGGAGAACGACCTGGTACGGACGGCGGCACCGCCCACCTTCAGGGCGAGCGTGCCGCGAAGCGATGCGTGGAGCCCCTGGCAGCTGATCCTGCCGCCACCCCGAAACTCATCGGCCCCCGCGATGTCGACCGGCGGGGAGACGATGTGAGGGTGGAAGTAGCGCTGGATCCGCGCCCGCAGGGTGCAGTCGCCAACCTGCTTGCTGGTCACCTTGGCGGTTCTGATTGCGCCGTTCTGTGCCGAGGCGCTCGTCGAACCCATGAGGAGCACCGAGAGGACCAGCGCCAAGAGGACGGGCAGAACCCCGCGGAATCGAAGGCGCCGAGTTGCCCGGGCTCTCGACATCGAAACGACCCTACATCACGGCCTGGGCGCCGACCGCCGCCTCGTGCTGGGGCACGTCGCGAGAAGCCTTCCCATGTCGCGCGAGATACTGCCCTGGCGATGTCGGAGGAGAACGTGGAGATCGTGCGGGACGCGCATGAAGCCCTCAACAGCGGGGACCTCGACGCTTTGATCCGGCTCTGCGACCCGACGTTTCGCCTGGACATGTCCGACCGCGTCTTCAATCCGGCGGTCTATGAAGGTCACGACGGGATCAGGCGCTTCTACGCCGAGGTGCGGGACGTGTGGGAGAGCTACACGTGGGAGCCGGAGGAGCCCCTCGAGTCGAGGGACCACGTGCTCGCGCTGTTGAGGTCGACCGGGAAGGGGCGCGGGAGCGGAGTGGAGCTTGAGCGTCGTCGAACAGCGATGTTGTGGGCGGTCCGAGGGAATCGACCGACATCACTGAGGTTCTTTCGAGACCGCGCGAAGGCCCTCGAAGCCGCCGGGCTGCGGGAGTAGCACCGCTGGACGCGGCCGCTTCCGCGATTTAGGGTTGGCGCGAGCCATTCACCTCGGGGAGGAGCTATGCATCAGATCCGGAGCCGCCTGACCTTCGCCAACGTCGTCTCCGTGATCGCCCTGTTCGTCGCCCTCGGCGGCACTGCGCTCGCGAGTGTGCTCATCAGCAAGAACAGCCAAGTCGCCCACGGCACGATCTCGGGCCACCATCCGCCCTCCGGCGATCATTCGAACATCATCGGCGGATCGGTCAACGGGCACGACCTGTCCGGCGGGATAAAGACATCCCTGAGACTGCATTGCCCGCCTGGCTTGCACGACGCTGGGGACCTCTGCTTCGAGGACCCCGGGCACACCGGCGATCCCCTCGTGGACGCGGTCAAGACATGCGCCGCAGCAGGGCTCCGGTTGCCGACCCTGCCCGAGCTCGCGCTGGTGTTTGAGCACCTGGAGGCGGGCCAGGTCGCCGAATGGGTGGCGACGAACTACTCGGACGACAACGGGACCACCACCGCCACCAAGGGTGCTGTGCTCAGCGACAACTTGGCTCGCCAACTTCATAGCGGCACGGACTCCGCGTCTCAGCCTTATCACTACCGCTGCGTGACCTCGGCGACGAACTGATCTCCGGGGCCTCTCCCCGGCGAGATACTGCAAGGAGAGCGTGGAGATCGTGCGCCGGGCCTATGAGCACCTGAGCCGGACCGGTGAGTCCTCTCAGCCCTTGACCACCGAGTTGCGGTGCTCGGGAGCTTGTCGAGGTCGGCCTTGTCGGCGTGGCCCCGAGTGCCGATCCCGCTGCCGCGGTTGATTCGCATGTCGCGGATGTCCAGCCTGAGCCTCCCGTTGGTGTGCCGATCCCCTCGCTCGCGCACCGCGGAGGCCCTAATGCTTCCGCTGGTGCTGGTAGAAAACGATCCGCAGGCGGTCGATCTCGTCCACGATCCCAATCTCGACCTGCCGCACCCCGTAATGGTCCACCGAGCGCCGTAACGCCGCCGTCATTGGCGGCACGCCGTCGTCCAGCATCTGCCCCCAATGCAGATCCACGGCGTCATTTGCGGCGTGCGCGAGCCGGTGATAGCGGGCGATGATCCAGCCGAGCCGATGGTTCGTCTGAACCGCGCTGAGCCGCCGCAGATACCCACGGAAGGCGAGCAGGTCCTTCTCGGGCTGGGTGCCGCTGTAGGGCGGCAGCCTGACGTGCGGCGTCGCCGGCGGCCTCGGCCCGGTTCTCTCCCTGTGCCTCTCGCAGCCGATGTAGCGGTCGTGGTCGTGGCCGCCAGAGCAGACGTCGGCACCCGGCCCGCCCTGCATCACGTCGCGGCCGTCGAAGCCGCCGATGAAGTCGTTCCCAACGCCGCCGTAGCCGTGGTCGTTCCCGATCAGCAAATGCATCGAATCGTCGCCCCCATCGCCTCGGACGACGTCCCGCCCATCGCCGGTGCTGACCTGATCATCGCCCGATCCGCCGTCCACGAAATCGTCGCCCGTGGATGTCTCGACGTGGTCAGCGCCGATCTCGCCGAAGACTCGGTCGTTACCCACCTGCGCCCGGATGAAGTCGTCCCCGGGGCCGGCCGTGATGACATCGGCGCCGAACTCGCCGTCCACCGTGTCGTCTCCAGCGCCGAGATCAAGCACGTCGGGCTTGAAGCTG
The DNA here is from genome assembly GCA_023251935.1 of bacterium. Classification (GTDB taxonomy): domain Bacteria; phylum Actinomycetota; class Thermoleophilia; order Solirubrobacterales; family 70-9; genus AC-56. The sequence continues at coordinate 95,551 of JAHEXV010000001.1, forward strand.
CCCTCAACGTAGTCAGCTCCCCGGCCCGCGTCGACGCGGCCGCGCTTGTCGGCGTGGGTGTCGCTCCAGCCGACGAACACATCATCCCTCCCCGGACCGGCGCAGATGACGTCCGCGCCGCCGTTGCCGACGATCCATTCGGCAGCGCGAGTGCCAACGATCACGTCTGCGTGGGGGGTGCCGATGATCGCCAAGCGCGGGCCATTCCCGGTGCCGGGCGGAGTGTCACCGGGATCATTTGGCCCGACGATGGTCGCCCGATGGCCGAAGCAGCGCGGGTCACGCGACTGGAGGTGATGGCGAGGCGAATGCGCGTAGGCCGCGGAGGCAATCAAGCTCCCGGCCAACGAGCAGAGCGCTGCACGACGGACGGACGGACGGAACTTTCGACGCACTGATTGACCTCCCACGCGACCCTAACCCAAGTGGGTGTAGGGACGCATCAGTACGTACTTGCATTCGGCTAATAGCCATGGACCGATAGAACGCTGGACGATCTCTCAGTGGAAGAACGGCAAGGTGACTTACCTTCGGACCTACCTCGATCCGAAAGAGGCCCTCGAAGCCGCCGGGCTTAAGGAGTAGGCGATGTCGCAGGAGGGCAGGTGTCGCCGGTTTAGCCCTTGGGTTACTGCTCGGGAAGGCGCCAGGCGAGATGCTTCTCGCGGGATGACGAAACGCCTGATCACCGCCCTCGCCGTTGCGCTCGCCACTGCAGTCGCGCTCGGCTTGATCGGCCTGGCGAGCGGCAGGGCCACAGCGGCGACGGAGCCGACGCTGACCTTGACAAGGGACTGCGAGATCTACCGGGAGTTCGGCGCCGACGGCATCCTCGACACCCACGATCGGAATCGAATCTCCTGCGGCAAGGGGATCGACAAGGTGAAGACGATCGCGAAGTCGGAGGTCGCGTCGAACTGCGAGCACGTCCGCATCCGACGGGATTTCGACGAACCGCGCTAGCTGGTGCTCGAAGCCGCCGGGCTGCGGGAGTGAAGAAGTCTCGCGGAGTTTCTCTCGCGCGGGCAGCTTTCGGGCGGTTTCGGTTTGCGCGCGTAGGGGGGTGCCCCCAGCCTGGACGCGAGGTGTGGCGCGAGGTAGGGTCAGCTCAGCCGCCCGACCGAGGGAGGAGCCATGCGCCGGTAAGTGACTCCGCGCAACGAGCGGGTTCCGATCCGCTTACCCCCCGCCCAGACGAGCTCGCGCGGGACTCCCGGAACGGCTGATGGGCAAAGCTAAGTCGCTGGCACCTCAGCGCCACCTGTCTCCCGCAGAGGGACCCGCGGATCTGGAGCACGGTGTTCGGGACGCCGAAGCCGAACCAGACGCCGGTCACATGGAGGGTCCCGTCTTCGCTACCCGGACCGTCGACCGTCACGGTCGCGTCGATCGCTTGACTCTCGTAGCTGTAGTCAGCGGTACCGCTGACGGCGACGTCCTTGGCAAAGCGGGCGCTCGCCAGCTGGACTGTGGCCTTGGCGTCTCCAAAGTTGATCGAGAAGGTCCCGCCGCGGAGGCCCACGCCTGGGGCCTGCTCGGACTGGATGAAGCTGCGCCGGAAGGCATCCGTGATCGCTGCTGTGGCAACGGTGGCGACCTTGCGGTCGGCCGGGGTCGAGTGGTCGCCGTCGCCCTGGTTGACGGCGGCCGGCCGGGCGTCATCCGCGATGAGGGCGAAGCGCCCCACCCCGGGGAAGGACACCGCATTGGCGACTCTAGCGCAGCTCGTGTCTCCCGGCCGCAGCTTGGCGATGAAGTGCACGATGATCGGGTCGGCGCAGTCGGAGCGCGTGTTGGTCGCCGTGTGGTGGCCGGAGTTGGCAATCTCGACGTAGTCGCTGTGCGGCCACAGGCGGGTCAGGGGCTTCGAGTCCGGCGGTGGGAGGCTGAGATCCAGGTCGCCGGTCAGAACCAGCGCGGGCACGCGCCCGGGGAACTTCGCGCCGTGTGGGATCGGCGGCGGAACATGTCGCTTGGGCGCCGGCCACACGATGCACGGATCGGGCCCGACGGGGCTGATCGGACGAGCCAGCCAGCCGTCGACGGAGAAGGGATCGAAGCGGCCCGACTCGAGGGCGTCTCGAGCATGTCGCCACTGACGCATCCGGGTCGCGATCGGGGCATTCTTGTCCCAGGAGAACCGGTTGTCGGTGCAGAAGCGGGCGAAGTTGTCACCGACCGAGAAGGCGGTTGGATCCCCCGCATCGCCGTCGGAAGCGTCGCTCTCGGCCGCTAGGCGAAGCAGCGGCACCCGATCGCCGGCGCGCAGCGCGTCCGCGGCGGCCCCAATCTCGCTGAGCGAGGTGAAACCGAAGTCGTCGGCATTGAGGATTGTCCAGGCGAGAAAGGTCTCGGTGACGTGGACTTGATGGGGGGTTCCCTGGGCGTCGTAGCCGGTCCCATCGAGCGGATGGCGTCGTACGCGCTGTGCGAGCCATGCCACGTTCCCATGCGCATTTGCCCGCTCCGCCGAGCAGCTCTCCGAGCGCGCGCAGAGCAGGTCGGCGACATGCGGGAGCGCGTGGGCCGAGTCCGTGCTGAAGTCATCGAGCTGAGAGCCGGGGGCATCGAAGTTCGAGGCCACGAACGGGGAGTCGAGCACCGCCGAGCGCACGTGCCGTGGGAAGCGCACCGCGTAGGACTGCACGTCCTGCCCCGCCGCGGAGCCGCCGTAGAGGTCGAGCTTGGCGATCCCGAGCGCCTCGCGCACCGCCTCAATGTCGAGCGCCACATTTCCGCTGCCGTATAGACGTGCGGCTCGCCCGAGCTGCTTTCCGCAGGCGCGAACGTTGCGATAGATGTGAGGCGAGCCGAGATCTGAGGCGTGCTGCAGCGGTTCGCAATCGATTGCGTCGGAGCGGCCAACCCCGCGCTGATCGAGCAGGATCAGGTCACGCTTGCGAAGCAGCGGATCGAACAGGTCTCGGTAGAAGGGCCCGATGAACCCGTCCTGGGTGATCGAGGAGCCGGGGCCGCCCTCGGTGACCAGAATCGCCCTCCTCGCCGGCCCTGGGTCGCGATGGCGGAAGTACTCGAAGAAGATCGGGATCTTCCCTCGCGACGGGTGGGCGCGATCGAGGGGGACACTGACCCTCCCGCAGCGCCCGTCGGGGGCGGCCTCGTGGCACGGGAAGAGATGGGCGCGGGACGCGGCCGAGGGCGATGCCTTGGCGCTCGGTAGCGCGTGGATGGGCGGGGGGGCAAGGCCGAGGTGCTGGCGGAGGAGTGAGCTCGGTGGGATGACTTGATAGGGGTGCGCGGCTACGGCCGGCGCAGCCTGGACACCGATCGTTCCGAGGGTGGTGACGAGGAGCACCGCGGGCGAGCAGAAAAACCGGCCCTTGATCAATGATCTCCTCTCACGGGTCTCCCTCATCGGACGGTCCGCGTATTGCGGCGCAGCCTGTGGCCGACCCTACACCCAGTCCTTACGACCAAGGACGGCCTGACTCCGCTCGGGCGACGCTCTCGAATCCGCCTACCCCCTCCCCCGCTGAGGCGACCTCATGCGAGGCTCCGGAAACCGGGTGATGGACGTACCTCCTTGCTGGCGTTCGCCGCGAAATCCTGCCTACCCCCGGTATCGGGTATGAGACGGGCTCATGAGCCTCCGGAAGGGCACGCAGGGCAGCGACCTAGGGCCCACCGCATAGACGCGCGTTTCTCGTGCCCTGGACTCCGCCCTGTCGTCCCGCTCGCTATGTCCTCCGGAGCATGAGGCTCAAGGCAGCGGCAGGGCGAGAAAGCATCAAATTGATGCCCGATTGATGCCCGTCACTCCGGCACGTAGAACCGGATCTGGCTTGTTCAAGCGAAGGCGCCTACCGGAATCGAACCGGTGTAAACGGCTTTGCAGGGTCCTAGGTCCCTACTTGCTCAGTCGCCTCGGGCACGATTCGGTGCTCTGAGTTGCGCTGAGTTGCATCCGAACTGTCCCCGTTCGGGGCACGGCCGGGGGCACCGTTCGCAACGGCATGCTGGGCCGTTGCCGTTGGCCCGAACGCCTCCTCGAGCGCCGCGGCATCCTCGCGCCTCGGCTTGTGGTGGAGGTAGCGTTGAGTGGTCGAGTAGTGCTGGTGGCCCATGTACGACTGGACCTTGTACGGGTCGAGCGTCGTGATCGCGGCCGAGCCGAAGCAATGCCGCAGGTCGTGAAACCGGATCCGCCGTAGTCCAGCGGCTTCGAGCGCGTCGTAGTAGCGACGACGGAGCCCGAAGTGATCAAGGTGATCGCCAACGGCCGAGCAGAACACGAGGTCACCATCCTCGGTGAAGTGCTCGCGCCCCTTTAGCCGTGCCAGCGTGTCGATCACCTCGGGCATCATCGGGACGCTTCGCACCCGCTTCCCCTTGGGGACCTTCTCCAAGCCGCCTGTGAAGTTGCGGCGAACATGGAGCAGCCCGTCCACCAAATCGACGTGCTCCCAGCGCAGCGCCAGGAGTTCACCTTGGCGCAGGCCGGTGTACGCCGCCACCTTGTAGATGGCCCCATCCTGCTTCGACGCGGCGGCGGCGGCCAGCCCCTCGATCTCGTCGCGATCGAAGGTGTCGAACTCACCCGTATAGACGACCTTCGGCCTCTCCACGAGATCCGCCGACGCCGGGTTGTCGCGGAGCCCCCACTTGCGCTTGGCGCGCTTGAAGATCCCGTGAAGCACGGTTAGGTGGCGCACAATCGTCCGATTGCGCAGCTTGCCTGCGGCGATCAGCTTCTCTTTGTAGGCGTCGATCAGGTCGGGGGTGATCGCCTCGAGTCGGAGTCCACCGAACTCATCCTCGAGGTAGGTGTTGATCACGCCCCGATAGTCGGCGACCGTCTGCGGGTCGATTCGTCGGACCTCGCCCACGTAGCGCAGGTACTCGTTCGCGGCGTCGGTGAAGGTCGGCCCTTGGCCGTCGCTGGACTCATCGAGCAGACCAGCTTCGGCGTCCTCCAGGATCGCCCCTAGCTGGACCTCCGCCTGTGCCCTGGTCAGGTAGCCCCTCGGCGCTCGAGTGCGCTTGGTCCACTCCTGGCCAAGTAGGCGCTGCATGTTCTTGCCGGACGGCAGCCGACACTTCGCGTACAGCATCGTGCCGCGCTTGCGGGCGATCGCGCGCACGTGTCCGCTGGCGCGAGCCCTCTTCGAGATCGTCATTCGGATCTCCTCTCGATCGAGGGACCGGCGGGCGGATACCGTTTCCCCTGCGCCGGGCATCGGGTAACTGAGTCCGGCGCCGGGGGCCGGGTGTTTGCGCACCGCGGCCCCATTCACATCACGGGCCGATCCTAACGGGCACCTCGGTCGTGAGCTAGGGCTGCGCGGGTGCAGGGTGCCTTATGGACTTGCTTCA
>JAHEXV010000102.1 GCA_023251935.1 bacterium
TCTCGAGGGCGCCGTCCGCGACCTCCCGACGGTGGCCTCGGTGAGCGCCGACCCCAGCTTCCCGCACGGGCTGACGATCCACGTCACCGAGCGCCGGCCGGCGCTGGTCGCGATCGACGGCGATCGCACGGTGCCGGTGGCGGCCGACGGCTCGCTGCTCTCCGGGGCCCCGGTGGACGGCCAGCTTCCGCAGCTGCGGGTGGATTCGCTGCCCGGCTCCGGCCGCCTGAGCGGCGAAGCACTTGCCGAGGCGCTGATGGTCGGCGCCGCGCCGGCGCCGCTTCGCCCGTTGATCGACGGCACCACGGTCCTGAGCCAGTACGGCGTCGTGGTCACGATGCAGGGCGGCATCGAGCTTCGATTCGGGGCCACCGGCAACCGGAAGGCGAAGTGGGACGCGGCCGCGGCGGTGCTCGCGGACCCCGAGCTGACCGCGCTCACCTACGTCGACGTCCGCGTGCCCCAGCGCCCGGCGGTCGGGGGGACGTCGAGCCCGTCGCCGGCGTCGACCCCGGTGACGCCCTCGGAGACCGCGGTCACGAGCATGCCCTGAGCGTCCGATCGTGCAAGCCTCGACCACTACCTGAGGTCGGTCCGATTCCCTAAACTCTCGATCATGGATCGAGGGTTCGTCTTGCACGATTCCGTGCCGCCGGCGATCCTGGGCGTTGACATCGATGTCACAATGCCTTACCTTCGTCTCAGGCTTGAGGCTCAAGGTGACCCGAAACTCTCAAGCGTCGCTTTAGTCTCGGACGAGCAAACGGGAGAACAAAAGAGGCGAGAGTCATGGTCGAATCCTCGTATCTCGCGGTGATCAAGGTCGTCGGCACCGGCGGCGGCGGCACGAATGCCGTCAGCCGGATGGTCGACGCCGGCCTCAGGGGCGTCGAGTTCATCGCCGTCAACACCGACGTGCAGGCGCTGCAGGCATGTGAGGCCGACATCAAGCTTTCGATCGGCCATCAGCTCACCAAGGGCCTCGGCGCGGGCGCCAACCCCGAGATCGGCGCCGGCGCCGCCGCCGAGACCCGCGACGAGATCAAAGAGGCGCTGAAGGGCGCCGACATGGTCTTCGTCACCGCCGGCGAGGGCGGCGGCACCGGAACCGGCGCCGCCCCGGTGATCGCCGAGATCGCCAAGGAGGAGATCGGCGCGCTGACCGTCGGGGTGATCACCAAGCCGTTCGAGTTCGAGGGCAGCCGCCGCATGCAGCAGGCCCTCGACGGGATCGACAAGCTGCGCGCCAAGTGCGACACCCTGATCATCGTCCCGAACGAGAAGCTGCTCCAGGTCGTCGAGCGGCGGACCTCCGTGAGCGAGGCGTTCAGGATGGCCGACGACATCCTCCGTCAGGGCGTCCAGGGGATCACCGACCTGATCACCACGCCCGGCCAGATCAACCTCGACTTCGCCGACGTTCGCGCGGTGATGTCGGAGGCCGGCTCGGCGATGATGGGGATCGGGTCGGCATCGGGCGAGAACCGGGCCGCCGAGGCCGCCAAGATCGCCGTCTCGTCGCCGCTGATGGAGGAGTCGGTCGAGGGCGCGACCGGGATGCTGCTCAACTTCACCGGCTCGGAGGACCTCAACCTGTTCGAGGTCCACGAGGCGGCCGACATCGTCGTCTCGACCGCCGACAAGGGCGCCAACATCATCTTCGGCACGGTGATCGACCCGTCGATGGCCGACGAGGTCCGGGTGACCGTGATCGCCACCGGCTTCGAGGGTTCCGAGACGCTCGCCCGGCGGCCGATGCAGCTCCGCGATCGGGCCCGCCGGCGCGGTGTCAGCGGGCTCGAGGACCGCGAGCGCCGCGAGCTCCAGGTCTCCGAGGACGAGATCGACGTCCCGTCGTTCCTGAAGGGTCGCTAGGCCACTAGCCTCCGCGGGGTGGCCACCGCCGCCCTGAAGCGAACGCCCCTCTACGACGCGCACGTCGCCGCCGGCGCCAGGCTGGTGCCATTCGCCGGCTTCCAGATGCCGGTCTCCTACGAGGGGGTGCGCGAGGAGCACCTCGCCGTTCGCTCGGCGTGTGGCGTGTTCGACGTCTCCCACATGGGTGAGATCGAGACCGTCGGGCCGCAGGCCGGAGCGCTGCTGCAGCGGCTGCTCTCCAACGACGTCTCACAGCTCGAGCCCGGCGGCGCCCAGTACTCGGTCCTCTGCCGCGAGGACGGCGGGATCCTCGACGATCTGTTCACCTACCGCCTCGGCGAGAGCCGCTACCTGACCGTCACCAACGCCGCCAACCACGACCGCGACTATGCGTGGTTCGCCGCCCACGCCACCGACTTCGAGGCCGAGGTCGTGGACGCGATCGGCGACTACGCGATGCTCGCGGTGCAGGGCCCGCGGGCGCGGTCAATCGTCGCCGGCCTCGCGGGGGGCGAGCTGCCGCCTCGCATGCAGACGGCCGAGCTCGCGATCGCCGGCGCCGAGACGCTGGCCTGTGGCACCGGGTACACGGGCGAAGACGGCGTCGAGCTCCTGCTCGGGCCGGGCGATGCTCCGGCGGTCTGGGAGGGGCTGGTCGGCGCCGGCGCGACCCCGGCCGGGCTCGGCGCCCGGGACACGCTGCGGCTGGAGGTCTGCTTCCACCTGTACGGAAACGACATGGACGAGTCCCGGAACCCGGTCGAGGCGGGCCTCGGCTGGTGCTGCAAGCAGGAGACGGACTTCATCGGCTCGGCCGCGGTTACCGAGGCTCGCGAGCGGGGCACCGAGCAGCGGCTCGCCCCGTTCGTGCTCACCGGCCCCGGGATCCCTCGCCCCGAGAACGCCGTCGTCACCGGCGGGGAGGAGGTGGGCACGGTCACCAGCGGCACTCTCTCGCCCTCGCTCGGGGTCGGGATCGGGATGGCCTATGTCCCGATCGAGCTCGCCGAGCCGGGCACCGAGATCGAGATCGACGTCCGGGGCAAGCGTCGCCCGGGCCGCATAGAGGCGAAGCCTCTGTATCACCGAAAGGAGAGCTGAGTTGGCGGAGGAGAGCTATCCGGACGAGCTTCGCTACCACGCCGAGCACGACTGGGCCCGGATCGAGGAGGGGGAGGCCACCTTCGGCGTCACGTGGTACGCGCAGGACGCCCTCGGCGAGGTGGTCTTCTACGAGCCGCCCGAGATCGGCTCGCAGGTGATCAAGGACCAGGCCTACGCCGAGGTCGAGTCGGTGAAGGCGGTCTCCGACGTCTACGCGCCACTTTCCGGCGAGATCGTCGCCATCGACGAGAGCGCCGGCGAGCAGCCGGAGCTCGTCAACGAGGACCCCTACGGCCGGGGGTGGCTGGTCCGGGTGAAGCTCTCCGATCCGTCGGAGGTCGGCCAGCTGATGGATGCCGCCGCCT
>JAHEXV010000026.1 GCA_023251935.1 bacterium
TACCAGGTCGTCGCGGACCTCCCCCTGCGACATCCTCTCGTTGAGGGGCGGGAGGTGGGCGATCTGCTCGAGGTACTGCTCGGGTCGGCGCGGCCAGCCACGGCTCGTCCGGGGTGAGGCACCCGCCGGCTGCGGCCGCCCGTGGGGCAGCCAACACGAGCCTCCATCAGCCTCAGCCACTGATCGACGTCTGCGGGCATGGTCCGCTACCTTGATCATGAGCCTCACATCGCCATCGATGCCTTGATCGGCCCCCCGGTGGTACCCAGGGGTCCAGCCACCGGAAGGAATTTGTTATGCCGAGAATCATCGTGATGAGCGAGCCAAACGCTGAGCATGAGGGCGCGATTACCCTCGACGAGATGATGAGCGAGCCGAACACCCAGTCTGAGGGTGCGATCACCCTCGACGAGCGCGTCACCTCCGCCGATCTGCGAAGTGGTCATCACTCAGCTCAGCTGATCGAGCGGGTCGGATGGGCGGTTCACGACGCGGACGAGGAGGAGCGCGCGGACGCGGAGGCGGGTGGGTCGGCAATCCGCCCATTGAGAAGCTCAGCCCGCCGGGCGAAGGCGCTCACGAACTAGCGTAGGGCGGCCGAGCAGACGCCCCGACCGAACGCCGGAGGAGAACACCACGGCGGCGTCAGGCCAGTGCGTACAGCTGCCAGTCTTCGGGGCCCACGGCCCGACTGCGCTGCTGCTTTCCATGCAAAGCGAGAGTCGCCGACGAGCCACGGCTCCCAGGAATACCGCCCATTCCCTCAGGGCTGGCACTGCTGGCTTTGGCCGTCCCCCTCGCACCGCCCAGAGGCGACCGCGGCAGCCCCAGCCTGTTAGGTTCGCACGCGGACCGAGACCAGCTAGTAGGAGGAGACGATGGACGCAGACGAAAACGTGGCGATCATGCGGCGCGCTTACGACGCCTTCAACAGGGGCGACTTGGAGACGCTCACCGAAATCTTCGACGAGAGCGCTGTGTGGCACCTGCCGGGGCGGAGCTCGATGGCCACCGACTACCAGGGCTCCGAGGCGATTCTCGCCTACTTCGGCCGCCTGGGGCAGGAGACAGGGGGCACCTTCCAGGCCGAACTGGAGGACTTGCTTGCAGATGGTGGCGACCGCGTGGTCGGCATCCAGCGCAGCACCGCGGAGAGAGATGGCAAGCGCCTGGATGTTGGCAACTGCATCGTCTTCGAGCTCAAGGACGGCCGGATTACGGACGGTCGGGAGCACTTTCACGATCTCTACGCTTGGGACGAGTTCTGGTCGTAGCCCGGCCGGCGCCAGCCCGGCAGCTCGTGCGCCGTTCGCCGCCCCGATAGATCGTCGCGAGGCGCAGTTGGGACGGCCCGCGCGACTCCCAAAGCAGCTTCGATCCGACGGTAGCGAGGTACAGCGAGCGAGCGAGGCCGAGCGTCCTGCCCGGATGGCGCGGCCAGCCACGGCTCGTCCGGGGTGAGGTTCGGCGGAGCGCGTCAATCCCAATCCTCGAGTCAACGATTCGTCACTCCGATCAGCCCAGCGATGGCGGCGACGTAGAGACCGAGCACGACCAGCGAAGCGATGCCCATCCGCAATACCTGGCGTTGCGGGCGCATGATCAGGCCCCACGCGTAGACGACGGTCAACACGATTGCCAGTGCCGTTAGGTAGATGTCGGTCGGCTGCGCTTGGGGCAGGACCGCCGACCCAGAGAGCAGACTCGCCACCAGGAAGAGCACCGGTAGGAATGCATTGCCGCCGAAGATGTCGGAGACCGCCAGCTGGTAGTCGCCGAGCCTCACGGACCTGATCCCGGTCGAGAGTTCCGGCAAGGCGGTCGCCGCAGCGAGAATCGTGGCGCCGAAGACGACGCCCGAGAGCCCGACGTGGGTGGCGATCCGTTCGCCGCTTCTCTCCAGGACGACGCCCGCGCCCAGGGTCACCGCGCCAGCCACTGCAAAGACCGCAGTGGCACGGACGAGGCTCATCTTCTCCGCCATCACCGCCTTGGAATGGCCCCGCGGCCTCTCCTGGGCGCCGGGTGCATTGCCCGAAGAGTCATGCCACGGCAGGCCGTGGCGGGCTCGGTTGATCAGCCAGATCCCCACCAGCCAGGTGAGCGCGATCACCACGGTGGCCGGCTCCAATCGCCCCTGCGACGATGGCAGCTGCGCGCCCATCACCGCGATCGCGAGCACGGTGACGACCAGCATGCTCTCGAGCACCAGCACGAGCGAGGCCGCCCGCGTGGTGAGGGCGGACTCGGGACCCATCGCCGCGTCAAGCGCGACGAGCACGACGGTCTGGATCGCGATCCCGCCGAGGATGTTGCCGATCGCGATCCCGAGGTTGTGGGCGAGAGCCGCTGAGGAGGTGATCGCGATCTCAGGCAGATTGGTGGCGACCGCGAGCAGGATCACTCCCCCGAGCGCCTCGCCAAGGCCGAGCCGAAAGTCGAGTGAATCGGTCGAGTTCGAAAGGTGGATCCCCGCCATCCAGACGGCTGCGGCTGCCGCGGCGAAGATCAGGACGAGCGGCGCGAGGCCGAGACCCGTGAACACGCGCTCGTTCTATCGAAGAATCTCAAGACGGCGGAGCTCCGAGCTGACGCGACGCCCGGCGGGCTAGTCCTGTGAGCCTCGCCCTGTCTCCCGCCGATCCCAACAGCGCCTGTGCCGTCGTGACTTCATCGAATCACCAGCCGCTCGGTGCACTCGCGGTGGGATACTCGGAGCGTTACGCGAGCTCTGGAGGAGGTTGAGATGAAGTACTTGATCAGCGCCACACCCGGTCCGATGCCCCAACGCCTGAGCAGTTCGACGTGGCCATCGACTGGCTCGAGGGAAAGGTCGACGACGGCACCTTTGACTGCATCTTCGGGTTCGTGGAGGGCGGCGGCTTCAGCATCACCAACGCCGATTCCCATCGCGAGGTCCTGGACCTGATAGCGGATTACCCTCTGTTTGGACTGGTCACCTGGGGGGTGCGCCCGCTGCTGGAGTTCAAGGAGGGAATCGACACGGTGCGAGCGAAGCTGGCCGAGGCCCAGGCGGCAATGGCCGGCGGCTAGACGCACAGATTCGTACCAAGGAGTCTGCGGGGAGCCAGCAGTGAGCTGACGGACCGCCTGCTACGCGCCGCGAGCAGGGGGAGTGCTTCACGTTGCCGATTTATCAGTTCTTGTTCGGGCCGATCAGGGCTATTCGCGCAGCTCACACCGCGCGGTAGGACGTCGGCTTGCGCGTCCCGAGGCTGAGCGCAGCACCTTTGCCAGGGCTCCCAGGAGTTGGGCGGGTTCCTGTCAATCCTGCCTCGTCTGGAGATCGCTTCGTGACCGGGGGCCGGGGCGAGCTCTGGCGTGAGCTGCGCCTGGTTCGGACGCCGGGGGAAGGGAGCTACTCCCGCAACCCGGCGGCTTCCAGACCCTCAGTTGAGACCCGCAGTGATTTCTCCGATCACCGCGAGAGCGTCGGCCCGCAACTTCTCGTAGCCGTTGTCGACCTGCTCGATCCCCCGCCTCGCTGCGCTGGATCCGCGCTTTATGGTCTTCGCCTCGTCAAGGATCTCGGTCAAACGGTCGAGGTGCGCTGACAGCAAGTACGGGCCCACCTGCGAGGCGATGATGGGAGATGATCCGGCCCCCCCGCCAAGCCGCTCAGGGCCCGCGTCGGCCGGGGTGCGATCAGGCCGCGGCGAGGAAGGAGATAATCTCCGCGGCGATCTGCTCGCCGCGATCCTCCTGCAGGAAGTGCGCGGCACCCGCGATCGTCACCTGCGGGCGCGCTCCCGGGATCCGGTCACAGAAGACCTGCCCGGATTTCGGATGCGGGAACACCGGGTCGGAGTCCGAGAAGGCGACCAGCGCCGGCTTCTCCCAGCGCGACAGGGCGTCGGCCACGGCGCGCATCTCCTCGGCCCCGGTCGCATCCTCCGCGGTCGGCACGAGCAGCGGGAACTGGGCGGCGCCAGCCTTCGACTCAGCGGTCGGGAACGGCGCCTCGTAGCCGGCCACCACCTCTGGCGGCAGCTCGCTGGTGGTCGCGCCCTGGATCACCCTCCCGACCGGGAGGTCCGGGTTCTTCTCGGCGAAATCCCGCCAGGCCAGAAAGCCCTTCGACACCCGGCCCGTGAAGATGCCGGTGTTGAGGATCGCCAGCCGGTCGACGCGATCGGCGTGCTCGACCGCCCACCGCAGGCCGATCGGCCCTCCCCAGTCCTGCACCACCGCGGCCGCGCCGCTGAGATCGAGCGTCTCGAGCAGGTCGCTGACCAGGCCCACATGGCGCTCGTACGTGTACCAGCGCCGGTCGGTCGGCTTGTCCGAGCGCCCGAAGCCCGCGTAGTCGGGGCAGATCACGCGGTGTCCCGCCGCAACAAGCGGCCCCACCATCTTGCGGTAGAGGAACGCCCAGGTCGGCTCGCCGTGGAAGCAGACGATCGGCGTGCCCTCGCTCGGTCCCTCGTCAACGTAATGGAGCCGCAGGCCGTCGAGCTCGACGTAGCGCGGAGCCAACTCGAAGCCCGGCAGGCCCGCGAAGCGCTCGTCGGGCGTGCGAAAGATCTCGCTCGTCGTTGCGGTCGATTCGGTCAACCGTCGGCGACCCTACTTGACCTGCTCCACCGGCTCCTCTGCCGTCGCCTCCGTCTCGGGCTCGCCCCCAGACACCGGGCGGGCGGCGCGATCCTCGTAGGCGCCTCGCTGGGCCCGGTCCGGCGCGGCGAGCACCTGGTCGGCCTTCATGAAGCGGGCGATCACCTCGCGCGCACGGCGGGGAAGCGGGTGGATCAGCTTGTCGATCACCGCGCTCGAGGCGGGAACCCAGACGTCGAACTTCGGGAACTGGAGCGCCCCGACGATCGCCTCGGCGACCTGTTCGGGCTCCAGCTTCTTGACGCCCCGGGTGTCCGGCAGGCCCGAGCCGAGCTCGGTGTTGACGACGGCCGGCATCACCACCGAGATCTCGACTCCCGAGGCGCTGAGCTCGGCGCTGACCGCCTCGCTGAGCCCGACCACGGCGTGCTTGGTGGCGCAATAGGTGGCGCCACCGGGAAGCCCCACCTTGCCCGCCTGTGAGGCGATGTTGACCAGGTGGCCGCTGCCGCGCTGCCGCATGCCGGGGATCGCCAGCTTCATCCCGTAGATGACGCCGTGCAGGTTGATGTCGATCATCCGCTGAGCGGTGGCGTCGGTCTCCTCCGTAAACGGGCCGATCGGCATGATCCCGGCGTTGTTGACCAGGACGTCGAGCGGTCCCAGCCGCTCGGAGACCTGGTCGAGGAAGTTGGCGAAGGAGTCTCGGCGGGTGACGTCGAGCTCCAACCCGATCGCCTCGGTGCCCAGCCCCGCGGCCGTCTCCTCGGCGAGCGCCTTGTCGAGATCGCCGATCGCGACCTTGGCCCCCTCCCGCGCCAGCGCCTCGGCCGTCGCCTTGCCGATGCCGCGAGCGCCGCCGGTGATCGCGACGACCTTGCCTCCCAGTGAACGCGGTTCCTTCGCCATCAGCTCTCCTCCTGGGTCGTTGTCCAACTGGCGTTAGCGGGGCGGGCCCCCTCATCGAGCGGGCCCGGATGTTCCGTACATACTGTCGGACACCGTGCCCGAACGCAGCCCGGTGCCCGATCCCCCTTGACGAGCTCCGATCACTCCTCCCGACTGACGACCGGAAGAGCCGTGCGGTGGTAGTCGACCTCGGGGGGCGCGCCTTCAGGCGCGGAGAGGCGGGGTATGAGGCGGCGCGGCGCGGTTTGGAACGCGCGCACCCCCGACCGCTTCCCGGACGTCATCGTGCAGGCCGAGGACGAGGCGGACGTCGCGCGGGCCGTCCGAGCGGCCGGCCAGGCCGGGATGAGGATCGGCGTTCGATCGGGCGGGCACAGCTGGGCGGGCAATCACTCCCGCGACGGCGGGATGCTGCTCGACGTCTCACGCCTCGCCGCGGTCGAGATCGACGCTTCACCGAGGTGACCCTGCGCCCCGCAGCCGAGCTCGCCGACCTGGACCGGCTCGACCGGGCGCGGCAGCTGCACGACGAGGCGCACCGTTCGTGCTTCGTCGCCAACTCGGTCAACTTCCCGGTCACCGTCGAGCCGACCTTCGAGCGGAGCCCGCGATGATGAGCCGCGGGTCGATCACGTCCACCCGCCGGCCCCAGCGCCGGGCCTTGCAGAGGAGGAGCCGATGAGCGCCTACGAGATCGCACACGCCTACGAGACGGTCAACGTCCTACGCCGCGACGGCGCGGCGAAGATCGAGCTGAACCGGCCCGATTCCCTCAACGCGTGGAACCAGCAGTTCGGGCTCGACCTGAAGGCGGCCGTCGCGTCGGTGGCCGATGACGACGACGTCCGCGCCGTGGTGATCACGGGCGCCGGCCGTGGTTTCTCTTCCGGAGCCGATCTGAAGGACATGGGAGAGGGACATCCGCAAACGCCGGAGGGGCGCCCCGACGTCCAGAGGGTTCTCACCGAGCGCTACCACCCGATCATCGCCAGCGTCCGTGCGATGCCCAAGCCGGTGGTGGCGGCGGTCAACGGGCCCGCGGTGGGGATCGGATGCTCGCTCGCGCTTTGCTGCGACCTGATCGCGATCAGCCGCTCGGCCTACCTGCTGCTCGCCTTCGTCAACATCGGGCTGGTGCCGGACGGCGGCTCCTCGGTGCTGATTCCCGCTCGCGCCGGCCACGCACGCGCCTTCGAGATGGCCCTGCTCGGAGAGCGGGTGAGCGCCGAGCGGGCGGTCGAGTGGGGGCTGGCTAACTGGGCCTGGCCGGACGAGGAGTTCGACCAGCGCACAGACGAACTGGTGGCCCGCCTTGCGGCCGGCCCCACCAGGTCCTACGCCGGCACCAAGCGTCAGCTCAACAACCGCCTCTACCGTGGAATGGACGACCAACTTGCGCTCGAGGCCCAGATCCAGCAGGAGATGGTCGCCTCGGGGGACTTCGTCGAGGGCGTGACCGCGTTCCTCGAGAAGCGCGCCGCTCGGTTCAGCGGCGCCTGAAGGGCGGGCGGACACGGAGGTTGCGCGGGCGGACCGCGACGCCCGCTCTAGCCTCGGCTAGCCTGCGCCGATGGCCGAGCTCCTGCTGGCGCGTCATGGCGAGACGGAGTGGAGCGCCGAAGGGCGCCACACGGGGCACACCGACCTGCCGCTGACCGAGAACGGGCGCCGCCGAGCGCGGGAGCTTGCCGCACTGCTCGCCGGGCGTTCGTTCGCGCTCGTCTTGACCAGCCCGCTGCGGCGCGCCGTCGAGACCTGCGAGCTCGCCGGACTGGGGGACCAAGCCCAGCTCCGCGACGACCTTCACGAGTGGGACTACGGCGATTACGAAGGTCAGACGACGCCGCAGATCCATGAGCGGCGCCCGGACTGGAGCCTGTGGCGGGACGGGGGCCCAAATGGCGAGACGGCAGCCGACGTCGGCGCCCGCGCCGACCGGATGATCTCCGAGGCTCGCGCCACCCCCGGCGACGCGATCGCCTTCGGGCACGGCCACATGCTGAGGGTGCTGGGCGCCCGCTGGGTGGGCCTGACGCCCGAGGGCGGCGGCCTCCTCGCCCTCGGGACCGGCGCCCTCTGCACCCTGGGGTACGAGCACGAGCTTCCCGTCGTCGTCCACTGGAACCTCGCCCCCGCCGGCCCGAGCGGGCAGGTCGGCCCGGGGGTCAGGCGATGAGCGCGCCCGGGATCGCCGCCGCCCTCGCGGACCGCCGCCGGTCCGCGGACGTCGTGCTGGACCACGTTCCGGTCGGCGGCGACGTGATCGTCGGGCTGGGCAACGGCGCGCCCGCCACCGTTCTCGACGCGATCGAGACCGGCGCCGGCCTGCTGCGCGATGTCCGCCTGCACCAGATGTTGCCGCTGCGCGATCGCGCCTACATCAACGGCGAGGTCCCGGGCCTGCGTCACGTCTCGTGGTTTCTCTCCCCGCACGACAAGGACGCCTTCCATCAGGGCAAGTGCGATCTGGTGCCGAACAGCTTCAGCGACGTGCCGCGGCTGATGCACACCTGCACCGAGCGCTCCCTGGTGATCGCGGCCGTCTCGCCGCCCGATCGCCACGGCTACTTCTCGCTCGGCTGCCACGCCGAGTACGCGGCGGCGATGATCGGGCAGGTCCCCTTCTTCGTCGAGGTCAACCGCCGGATGCCTCGAACCTTCGGCGAGAACCAGCTCCACGTCAGCGAGATCGTCGGCTGGTGCGAGGCCGACTACGAGCTGGTCGAGCTGCCGTCGCGCGAGCCGCGTGACGCCGACCGCCGGATCGCGGAGCTGGTGGCCGAGCGAGTCCCCGACGGGGGCACGATCCAGGCCGGGATCGGGACGATCCCGAACCTGGTCCTTGAGTTGCTCGCCGACCGCCGGGACCTCGGCGTGCACACCGAGCTGCTCAGCGACGGGTTCGTCGGCCTGGTCGAGTCCGGCGCGGTGACCGGGACGCGCAAGGCGACCCATCGCAACAAGCTGATCACCACCACGGCGCTCGGGACCTCCCGCCTGTACGAGTTCGTCGGCGACAACCCGGGGGTGGAGTTCTGGCCGGTCGACTACACAAACGACCCGCGCAACATCGCGCGCGAGCCGCGCTTCGTCGCGATCAACGCCACGCTCGAGGTCGATTTCCTCGGCCAGTGCGCATCCGAGTCCCTCGGCAGCGACTACTGGTCCTCGTCCGGCGGGCAGCCCGACTACGCGCGCGGCGCCGTCCTCGCCGAGCAGGGCCAGTCGTTCATCGTCCTCCATTCGACGACCGGCGACGGGCTCACCTCGCGGATCGTGCCCCAGCTGCATCCGGGCGCCGCGGTTACCACGTTCAAGAACACCGTCGACTGCGTGGTGACCGAGTACGGGATCGCCGAGCTTCGCGGCAGCTCGATCCGGGAGCGAACCGGGCGCCTGATCGCGATCGCCCACCCGCGGTTCCGCGAGGAGCTCGCGCGACGGGCACGGGAGATCGGCTATCTGAGCGGCTGAAGCCCCTCTCGCCTCTACCATCCTCCGACGATGCGGATCGACGAGATCCTCTCGAAGGACAAGCCGGTCTTCTCGGTCGAGTTCTTCCCGCCCCGGACGCCCGAGGGCGTCGAGGGCCTGTTCGAGACCGTCGCGGCGCTCGAGCCGCTCGACCCGGACTTCGTCTCGGTCACCTACGGCGCCGGCGGAGCGACGCGCGACGGCACGGTGGAGATCGCGACGCGGATCAAGCGCGACCACGGGCTCGAGGCGATGGCCCACCTGAGCTGCGTGGGCGAGACCAGGGAGGGGCTGGCGGAGATCCTCGACCGCTTCGAGGCCGCCGGGATCGAGAACGTGCTCGCCCTGCGCGGGGACCCGCCCCGCGGGGAGGCCGAGTTCAGGGCGCCCGAGGGGGGGCTTTCCAGCGCCGCCGAGCTCGCGGCCTTCATCTCCAAGCGATACGGCTTCGCGATCGGCGGGGCGTGCTTTCCGGAGGTGCATCCGGAGGCGCCGAGCCTCGAGGCGGATCTCGCCTATCTGAAGACCAAGGTCGCGGCGGGCGCGCGTTTCCTGATCACCCAGCTCTTCTTCGACAATCGGGTCTACTTCAGGTTCATCGACGCCGCCCGCGAGGCCGGAATCGAGGTGCCGATCATCCCCGGGGTGATCCCGATCGCGAGCTACGCCCAGGTCGCCCGGATCTGCGATCTCTGCGACGCGTCGATCCCCGCGGAGCTGTCGGCCTCGATGGACGGGCTCGGCGGCGACCCCGAGGCTGAGACCCTCCTCGGCGTCGCCTACGCCGCGCAGCAGTGCGAGGAGCTGCTCGCCCGCGGGGCACCGGGCATCCACTTCTACGCGCTCAACCGGGCGCCGGGGACGCGGGCGGTGCTCAGCGCGCTGCGCGCGTCGCGGCCGTGGGAGCGGGTGGGCGGGGAGCCCGCCTCGGCGCCGCTGGGCGTCGAATAGACTGGGCTGCGCGATGGCCGACCAGGGGTCGTTCAGGTACCACGGCCACCGGATCACGTACGCCGTTCACGGTGAGGGAGAGCGGGTGCTCGTCCTGGTTCACGGCCTGCTCATGAACCGGCGCATGTACGACCGCCTGGCGCCGGAGATGGCCGCGCGCGGAAACCGGGTGATCGTCGTCGACCTGCTCGGGCACGGAGATTCCGACAAGCCCGCCGACATGCGCACCTACTCGATGAACTCGTTCGCGAACCAGCTCGCGGCGCTGATCGCGCACCTGGAGCTGACCTCCCCGGTGGTCGGCGGGACGTCGCTGGGGGCCAACGTCACCCTGGAGCTGGCGGTGCACCATCCGCAGAGCGCCGGCGCCCTGTTCATCGAGATGCCGGTGCTCGAGGACGCGCTGCTCGGAGCGGCGCTGATCTTCACCCCGATCCTGCTCGGCCTACGGTTCGGAAGGCCCGTGCTCGACCCGGTGTCCCAAGCGCTGAGACGCGTCCCGCGATCGCATTACCTGGTCGACATCCTGCTCGATTGGCTTCGCCGCGATCCGGACTCATCCCGCGCCGTGCTCGAAGGAATCCTGTTCGGCGGCTCCGCACCCGCGTCCGAGGTTCGGCGCGAGATCACCCACCCGGCGCTCGTGATCGGCCACCCCGCCGATCCGCTGCACCCGTTCTCCGATGCCGACATGTTGGTCGATGAGCTCCCCAACGCGCGGCTCGTCGACGCCAACTCGATCCTCGAGTGGCGGGTCCAGCCGGCGCGGCTCAACGACGAGCTCGCCGAGTTCCTCGATCAGGTCCATGCGCCGGGTGGGGCGAACGGCGGGCGCGCCGCCCGCGCCGCGAGCGGCTGAGGCCGCTCGAAGCGGTCAACCCGCTGGCGACCGGTAAGCGGGAAAGAACTCGGTCGACGCACTGGCCTCAGCGAGACGGCGGTATGCGTCGCGGTCGCAGACGATCTCGTGGGTGTGGAAGGGCAGCTCGGCGTTGGCGAATCCCCGTTTGAAGTCCTCGAGCCCGTCGCCGGGCCGAACCCCTCCGCCGAGGTTCAACGGCATCTCGAGCCGGTCGGCGAGGCCGACCATCGAGTCGACCACGTTCTTGAACGGCGACCGGCCGAGGTGGGCGCCGGCCGTGCCCCCGAGGTAGTAGTGGAGGAGCCCGTCCGAGAGTCCGACGATCGCCCCCGCGGCCGTCAATCCCTCCGGGCCATGACAAAGGAACAACCAGGACCGCTCGAAGGCGAGCACCGCGGCCAGATAGGAGCGATCGAAGAGGTACCGCTGGGCCGCGCCGGCCCTCTCCATCGTCTCGGTGTAGGCGGCGTGGAAGCCGGACAGCTGCTCCTCCGACGCCTCGGGCCCGGGGACGGCCTCGACCCGGTAGCCGAGCCTGGCGTTACGACGGATCTGCTCGGCGAAGCGAGCGCGAAGCCTTCGATCCCGCGCGGGCTCGTGGACCTGCACCCTGGAGCGGGTCGTGGCGCCGGCCAGGCACGGATCGGCGGCGAGACGCTCGCGGATGAAGATGCTCACCAGGCCGGTGCCGGACCAGTCGATCGACGCCGGGTCGGGGGGCGCATCGGCCCACCCGAGAACCGCGGCGCCCGGATAGCCATAGGGAGACACCGCGTCGGCGAGACCCGAGCCATCGATCTGGCGGACCACGAGCGGCAACGCGATCGAGGCGTCATCGGACTCCACGCGCACGGTGTGGCTGACACCCTCGGCGTCGTAAAAGGCGCGGCAGCGGAAGAAGTCGTCCGTCTCGGCCGAAGCCCCTCGGTCGGGCAGGAGGCCGGCGGCCATCGGGTCGTCGCCGGCGATCAGCTCGTCCGATCCCCCCAGCCGGTGAACTCCTCCGGCAGCAGCCCCCAGACCTCGTTGTCAATCGCCTCGCGGTCGCGGCGGATCGCCCTGCGCATCACGCCCTCCCGCTGGAAGCCCAGGTGGGTGACCACCTTCTGGGCGGCCCGGTTGGTGGCCGGAATCTCGGCGTGGATGCGGTGGGCCTCGAACGCCTCGAACGCCTCTATGCATGCCTGCCGCTCGGCCTCCCGGGCGACGCCCTTGCCCCAGGCCTCCGGGTCTCCCACCAGCACCGCCAGCTCGGGGCCCGTGTCGCGCGCGAGCCCGAACAGGGCGACGAAGCCGACCGGGTCGCCGCTGCCTTCGAGCAGGATCGCCCACTTGCGATCGCGGCTCGTGTCCATCGCCCGCTCCACCCATCCCGCCGCGTCGGACAGCGTGAAGGCATCGCGGCTGCCGACCAGGTCCGCGGTGACCCGGGAATCGTTGAACCAGCGATGCACGGCCGGAGCGTCCTCGGGACGGAAATCGCGCAACTCGATGGTCGTCGCCATCGCGGGCGCACCCTACCCGGTCACGACTACCCGTAAAGGCCGTGGCCGGTGAGGAGCAGGCGCACGGTGCGAGCGAGGATCCGCAGGTCGAGGGCGGGCGAGCGATGGTCCACGTACCAGACGTCGAGCTCGATGCGCTCCTCCCAGGGGATCCCCGCCCGGCCGTTCACCTGCGCCCACCCGGTCAAGCCGGGCTTGACCTCGAGCCGGCGGCGCTGTCGGGGCGTGTAGAGCTCTACCTGAGCCGGGAGGGTCGGGCGGGGGCCGACGATCGCCATCTCCCCGCGCACCACGTTGATCAGGTTCGGCGCCTCGTCGAGCGAGAGGCGTCGGAGCAGGCGGCCGACCCGGGTGACGCGCGGGTCCCCCTCCAGCACCGGCGTGCCGACGCCGACCGGGTCGGCGCCGAGCCTCATCGTGCGGAGCTTGTAGAGCTCGAACACCTCGCCGTCGGCGCCGGCCCGTGGCTGGCGGTAGATGGCCGGGCCCCGCGAATCGAGCCTGATCGCCAGCGCGGCGATCAACAGGAATGGGGTCGTGACCGCCAGGCCCGCTGCCGCCAGGGCCAGATCGACGACCCGCGGCAGCCCCCGGCGCCCGGACTTCCCCGCGGGTGGCCGTGGGGGGCGGTCGGTGGTGCCTTGCCTCACCGCGTCCCCTCCGCCTTCTCCCAGGTCAGCGGCACGCCGCGGCGCAGGTAGTCCCAGAGCCCGGCGCCGCTCGCCGCGGTGACCGCGACGTAGTAGCGGGCGATCCGGAAGGCACGCAGGGGGACCAGGGAGGCGAGCGCCGCGGCGGCGAGCAGGGCGAGCTGGGCCGCGAGGGTGACGACGTACAGCCAGCCGTTGCCGAGCAACGCCAGGTTGGCCGCCAGCGCAATCAGGTGGAGGATCGGCGACAGATAGCGAAGCGCGCGGTGAGAGACGATCTCGAACGCGTAGGCCGGCCCGTACCCGCTCGGCGAGAGCATTCCGTGCCGCAGCATCGTCGCCCAGGCCCCGGCCAGCATCCTCCTCTTGCGCCGAAACTCCGAGCCGAGCGTCGCCGCCATCGGCTCGTGGGCGACCGCCGCCGGCTCGAAGACGGCTCGCCAGCCCCGCTTGGTGACCTCGTAGGGAAGGGAGATGTCCTGGCCGCGAGTCGGCTCGAGCGCGATGTAGGCGGGCCGGCGAACCGCGTTGATAGCCCCGTTGCCGGCCGTCACTCCGGCGAGGTCGGACTCGAGGGCGCGGATCGCCGTCTCGTAGCGCCAGTAGAGGCCCTCCTCGTTCTCGCCGCCGTCCCCCTCGAGGCGAAGCTGTCCGCAGACGTAGCCGACCTTCGGGTCGGCGAACCGGGCGATCAGTCGCCTCAGGGCGTCGGGCTCCCAGCTCGAGTTGGCGTCGGAGAAGGCGAGCACGTCGCCCCGCGCCTTCGCCACCGCCGCGTTGAGGGCGGCGACCTTGCCGCCCCGCGGCACCTCCAGCACCAGGTCCGCGCCGGCCTTCGCGGCCAATTCGAGGGTGTGGTCGGTGGAGCCGTCCGAGACGACGACGACCTCGAGCCGCTGACGCGGGTAGTCGAAGGCGAGCGTCGACCGCACCCACCGGGTGATGCTCGCCTCCTCGTCGTGCGCGGCGACGATCAGCGAGACGTTCGGCAACGCCGGCTGCGACCGCCTGGGTGGCCGCTCGGGACGACGAGCGCGGGCCAGCGCCCAGAGCACCGCCGGATAGCCGAGATGGGCGTAGACGAGCAGGCCCACGCTTGCCCAGAAGGCGACCGTCGGGATCGTCAACCGAGCAACTCTCGATAGAGGGCCAGGGTCTGCTCGGCGACGGCGTCCCAGGAGTACGGCCCGGCGGCGGCATCGCGGGCCGACGCCGCCAACCGCCCGCGCAGGTCGGGGTCGGCGAGCAGGCGCTCGATCGCCTCCCTCAGAGCCTCCGGGTCGCCCGGCGGCACGAGACGGCCGGCTCCGTGCGCGGCGACCTCGGCGAATCCCCCAACGTCGCTCATCACGATCGGCTTGCCGAAGGCGAGCGCTGCGTACAGCACGCCCGACTGCTCGGCGTCGCGATGCGGAAGCACCACCAGGTCGGCGCGGCGAAAGTACGCCGCCAGCTCGCGGTCGGGCACGAACCTGGGCACCAATCGCACCGTGCCCCGGGGACGCGCGGCCAGCTTGCGAAGCTCGTCCAGGGCGACCCCGAGCGGCCTGCCGACCACCCACAGCTCCGCTCCGTCGACCGAGCGGAAGGCCTCGAGCAGCACGTCCACGCCCTTGTAGGGGCGGATCAGCCCGAAGCAGAGGATCACCGGCCCCTCGACAGCGGCCAGCTCGTCGGGCAGCGGGGCCTCGTCCGGCAGCCTCGTCAGGTAGTCGAGGGCGCCGTGCGGGATCACCCGCACCCGGTCGGTGTCGATCCCAGCCTCGTCACGAAGGCGCCGCGCCCCGTGCTCGGACAGGGCGACGACCGCGTCCATCCGCTTCAGCAGGCCGCGCAGGCCGCGCGCCAGGCGTCTTTGGAAGTCCTCCCTTCGGAGCACCCCGTGAGCCGTGAGCACCCGAGGGCGCACCCGCGGCAGCAGGCGGCCGTCGAGGACCGGCACCGGCAGCCACTGGTAGTGGACGACGTCCCTGGCGCCGCCATCCCGCCGGAAGCGCGTCATGTCCGCGACGTGCTCGGCCACCTTCAACGCCCGCCGTGGAAGGCCGGCAGCCGGGCGGCCGCCCGAGCGTCGGTAGAAGACCTCCGAGACCCGATACCCCTCCGCCGGCGGGACCGGGCCGTAGGCGAACCTGCTGGTCACCAGCTCCACCTCGGCGCCGGAGCGCGCCAGCGCCGCGCACAGGGCCCTGTCGTAGGGGGGCGTGTAGGCGGGCGGATCGACGATCTGGACTCGCATCGGCGGCGGCTCGGGCGGGATGTCGTGGCCACGTACCGGCGGCGCCGTCAACCGGCTGCTCCGGTACGTTCGGTGATTGTGGCGATGGAGCTTTCCTACTGCGTGGTGAACACCAACGGGCGGGAGCTCCTGCTCACCTGCCTGGAGGCGATTCGTCGCACGCATCCCGCCGCCGTCGAGCACGAGATCCTGGTCCTCGACAACGCATCGGACGACGGCTCCGTGGCGGCGGTCGCGGCGCGATTCGGAGAGGTTCGGCTGATCGCCCGGGAGCGCCGAGCCGGGCTGGCCGAGAACAACTCGCTCTTGCTTCGAGAGGCGAAGGGCCGCTTCTGCCTGCTGCTCAACGAGGACTCCGAGCTCCTCGACGGAGCCACCGGGGCGCTGCTCGACGCCCTGCACGCCGATCCTGGCGCGGCGGTGGCCGGCGCCCAGCTCCTCGACCCGCAGGGCGCCCCGATCGCCTGCGCCTGGCGATACCCGGCCCCGGGTACGGCCCTCGCCCAGGCGCTCTTCCTCCATCGGCGGCTCGTGACCCAGAGCGGGACCCCTCCGGAGGGCGATCGGCCGCGCGAGGTCGGCTGGGTTCAGTCGTGCGCGATGCTGGTTCGGCGCGACGCGGCCGAGGCGGTCGGCTACCTGGACCCCGACTTCTTCGTCTACTCGGAGGAGGTCGACTTCCAACGACGGTTGAGCGACGCCGGTTGGCATGTCCTCCACGTCCCGGCCGCGCGCGCCATCCATCGCGAGCAGCTGGCCACCGACCGCTCGGGCAGCGCCCGCCGGATCGTACAGTTCCATCGCGGGCGGGAGACCTACATGCGCAAGCATCACTCGCGGGCGGGGGCGGGGATCGCCCGCCTGCTCTGGGCCTGGTCGTACGTTCCGCGCGCGGTTGCGGCGGCGTTCCTGCCAGGACACGACGCTCGCCGCTACTGGCTCCACGCTCGGCAGGCGCTTCGGCCGAGCCGCGGCGAGGGGATGCGCGAAGCGGCCGAGGCGTACAACCTGCAGCTGGCCGCCTCACGAGCCGGGCAGACCACGGACGATCAGGTCCCGGGGCGGTCCTCGTCGCGGGCGACCGCCTCGTAGACCTCCGGGCCGAGGTGCGGCGCCGGCCGCGCCTCCCCTTCGGTCGGCTCCGCGGCGGCGCGCAGGCTGCGGGCGCGCGCGGCGATCGCCGAGGGACGGAGCATCGCGCCCAGCCGCGAGCGCTCCTCGGCGTGCAGGAACCCGAGCGCGAACAGGGCCAGCGGGTAAGCGAGCCAGAGCGCGGTTCGGGCCGCCAGCCCGGCAAGCCCCGCGGTCGGAAGCAGGGCCTCCCCAGCCCCCACCAGAGTTGCCGCTGACACCACGACCAGGGCAAGGCGCCGCCATTCGTAGGGGACCGGGAAGAGGCGTTGCGTGAACGCGTACATCAGCACCAGGACGACCAGGTAGGAGGCAACCAGGGCCAGGCCGGCGCCGACGATCCCCCGGGAGGGAACGAGCGCGAGGTTGAGCGCCACGTTGGTGGACACCGCGGCGATCGTCGCCGGAAAGCTGAACTCGGTGCGCCCGGTACGCCCGAGGATCACCACCATCGCGAGGTAGAGCGCGTAGAGGGCGATTCCGGTCGCCAGCAGGCCCACAGCCCTGTAGGACGGGAGGAAGTCCGGGGCGGCGAGCAGCCTGACGATCCACCGCGAGTCGAGCCACAGACCCGTGACCGCGAAGGCCAGCACGGCGGCGAACCAGGTGAAGATCGCCGAATAGGCGTGGCGTGCCTCGTCGTCGTCGCGGATCGAGTACGCAAGCGGGGGCCAGGCGAGCTGAAAGCCACGGGCGAGCACCTGCATGCCCTGGGCGAACTTGACCGCGAGCGCGTAGAGGCCCGCTTCGGCGAGGCCGGCCCGCCGCGCGATCACGATCCGATCGATGAAGTTGAGCGAGTAGAGGGACAGCTCCGCCGGCATCGTCGGCAAGCCGAACCGGAACATTCGACGCAGGAGGTGGAGGTCGGGGACCAGGGAGAGCCGGCGACGCTCCCGCCACAGCATCCAGACCACGAAGAGGGCTCCGGTGCCGTAGGTGCCGAGCAGGATCCCGCTCGCCCGCTGCCCTTCGACGACGATCAGCCAGACGGTGAACGGAATCGTCACCAGGACGTTCGCCAGCGTGATCCCGAAGTACGCCCTGGCGCGCTCGTCGAGGCGCAGCAGCGTCAGCGCGTACTCGTAGAGGGTCAGCGTCCAGAGGCCGAGGATCGCCAGCCGGGCCAGCCCGGCGTCCTCGTGTCGCAGCAGTGCCTCCGAGATCGGCCCCGCGAACGGCAGGGCGATCGCGGCGGCGATCGTCGCGCCCCAGAACAGGCTGGCAAAGCCGGTCGACACGACCCTCGCCGGGCTTTCGCCCGCCAGGTAGTAGAAGCGCAGGATCGCCTCGATGACCCCGAAGCGCACCACGATGCTGGCGGCGATCACCGAGGCCAGCATCACCTCCGCCGCGCCGTAGTCGCTCGGTGTCAGATAGTGCGTATAGACGGGCAGGAGAAAGACCGCGATCAGCTTCGAGACGACGCTCGAGGCCGTGTACGCGGCCCCGGTCGTCGCAAGCCGACGCAGGTACTCGAACATCGCGGGCTACCTCGCCTGCGCCGCCACCTGCTAGACGGCGGCCGGACGAGGATCGTGCGGGGATCGGGGGGAGCCGAGGCCCGCCGCGGCAGCGGCCGGATCGGCGACCAAGGGCCCGGTGCGCCGGAGCGCGACTCCGACGCCCAGCAGGGCCCAGGTCGCCGGATCGATCGTGAACGCGGCGTAGCCGAGGCTGTGAACGACGATCGCCACGAAGCAGGCGGCCGTCGCCGCCGTGGCCGCGGAGGCCGACGCGCCCTTGAACATGACGATCAGCGCCAGAACCACGAGCGCCAGGTAGGCGACCAAGCCGACCACCCCCTGCTCGGCCGCCACGGTGATCGGCTCGGTGTGGGAGACGGTCGTCTTCGCTCGCTCGATGTGGCGCGAGAAGGCTGCGCCGAAGGAGCCCGAGCCCCAGCCCCAGACGGGGCGGTCACGCGCCAGCCTGATCCCGCCCTTGACCAGATCCACCTGGCCGCGGGCCGCCTCCTTGCTGCTCTCGGCCACCCGGGCGTCGGTGTGCGCCGTTCCGATCGCCACCAGGACGATCGCGCCGCAGACGAGGGCCAACGCGCCGCCGGCGAGGGCCCACCGCGCGCCCCACCGAAGCCCCGCGACGACCAGGAGCCCGGCGAACAACGCCACGAAACTGGTGATCGAATAGCTGAGCGCGAGCGCCGCCACCAGGATGCCCGAGACGACGGCCGCGGCGAGCGCCGCCCGGGTGCCGCGGGTCCACGCCAGATAGGCGCCGAGCGCGACCAGGACGAGGGCCAGGTCGCGACCGAAGATGTTCGGGTCGTAGAACAGCGAGTTGACCCGGAAGTAGAGATGGAGCTGGTTCGACTCCAGCAGGTTGCCACGGCTCAAGATCAGGTCACGCGTCGCGTATTCGGCGAACGCGGCCCCGGCGAAGAGCAGTCCCATTCCCGCGACCGCCACCAAGATCCCGCCCAGCACCCGTCGCGTCCATCGCACCTCGCCCAGCAGCATCAGCATGATCGCGAACGGGACGAGGAAGAAGCAGGCGTTCTCGATCGCGTTCGAGACGTCCTCCGAGTACGTGGTCTGGAGCGCGTAGAGGACCAGGGTCGCGGCGAGGACCCGGTAGAGCCACGCCGCTGCGGGCCACTCCGCCAGGCGCGGCGCGGAGGAGTCGCCGGGCGGGCTGCGCTCGGCGGTGCCGCGTCGGGGCCCGGTCAGCCTGCCGTATGCGTAGCAGACCAATCCGGCGCCGATCACCAGATACAGCGGGACCAGGAGGTGCGAGGTCTCGCCCCCGAGCTGCACGGGAACGCGGAGCGGCAGCGTCGCGAACACCCCGACGGGGAACGCCCAAGCGAAGCGGCGGAAGAGTGCCGCGCCGGCACCCACCGCCACCACGGCGAGGGCGATCGCGGCGGCCAGCTTCGCAGGGTGATGGCGGAGCTCGACGAAGCGCGCCGAGTGCCAGACGTCTCCGGCCACCAGGGCCGGAGCGGCGATCAGCGCGATCGCCGCGGCGCCGTACCGAAGCCGGGGATCGCGCGCCAGGAGCGCGACCGCGGCACCTCCGCAGGCCACCAGCATCCCCAGGAGCTGGAGCGCGGAAGCGGTCACGAGCCTGCCGGCTCGACGATGTCGATCCGCCGCGGGTAGACCATGTCGCGGTCGCGGCTGGGCAGGATCACCCGGAGGCGGTAGCGATGGTCGGGGTCGGCGATCGCACCGTGCTCGTTTCGTCCGTCCCAGGTGAACGTGACTGCATCGTTCGCCTCCAACGGACCCCGGTACAGGGTGCGGACCAGCTTCAGGTTCGGGCCGACCACCTCGACCGTGGCGTCGGGGTCGCTCTCCCGAACGAAGAAGCGAACGTGGGCCACCCGGTACTCGCCTCCCCCCCGCGGCGAGATCTTGTGCGTCAGGTGCGTCACCTGGAGCTCCAGGTCGGGCGTCCGAGCGTGGACGACGATCGCAGCGGTGACCACGGTCGCGACCAGCAGCGCCACGAACAGGACGGGGCCGACCCGACTCACGGCCTGGCGCGATCCGCTCCGGCGATCACCACCACGTCCGCGCCTCCGGCTGCCTGCTCGGTCTGTCGATCGATGCGCTGCACCGGCTCGACCCCGAGGTCGTGCGCGACCCGCCTGGCGGGTCGCCGCTGGCCGGGCTCGTACATGACCACCGTCTGATCGAAGCGCGTGCGGCTGTTGCTGATCGTGCCAAGCTCGAAGCCGTTCACCTGGACGTCGTCTCCGACCTTGCCAGCAAGTCCCGGCACCGAAGTTCCGTTCAGGACCGCAACGTGGACGTCGCCGGGAACGATCGCGCCCGGCTTGGACTGGTGTCCCGCCTGTCCGTTCCCCTGGAGGAGGCGCTCGGACCCGAAGATCGCCGCGATCCCGAGCACCACGGTGAGCATCGCGACCACGCCCAGCACCCGAGGCTGGCCGACCCGCCGCAACAGCCTGTGCCAACGCGGGTGTGGTTGCAGCGCGGCTCGTTCGGTGGTGATTCGCTCCAGGGCCGGCCGCTCGCTGGTCACTCGCGAGGCCGGCGATCCGACCGGGTGCGAGGGAGCGGTCGGGGTGGCCGGCGCCTGCGGGGGCGCCACGAGGGTGGACTCCGACACGGGCGCATGGTCGGCCACATCCGCGGCGGCGACCGTCGCCTCCTCGCCGGTCCCGAGCACAGCCTCGAGCTCCTCCTCGGCCCGGTCGAGGAGCGCCTCGCTCGCAGTCAGGTCCGCCGCCGGGTGGGCGGGCTCGCGCTCCATCCAGGCTGACAGCCGCTGCAGATCGCGCCGCTGGGACGTGTAGAGAACGAGCAGGAGGAGAAAGGTGAAGATCGCCGCGAGCGATACGTAGCCCGGCAGCTTGACCAGCGCGTGGTAGGTGTCGGTGGCCGCGAACACGGCCTATGCGCCGCCGAACCCGGAGTCGTCGAGCCCCAATGCGAGGGCCAGGGGGGCGCCGCCGGCGCGGCCCTTGACATCGGGGGTCATCTCCTGCACCGGCGTCTCGCCCAGCTTTGGCTTGATCGCCCTCGACAGCTCCTTGGCCAGGGCCCGATCTCCCGGGACGTACATGACCACCGTGTTCGCGAAGCTCGATCCCGCGTTGGTGATCTTTCCCGTCTTGTAGCCGGCCGGCTCGATCACCTTTTTGTCCACGGTGTCGGCGAGACCCGTCACCGAGGTCCCGTTCAAAACCGCGACCGTCGGCTTGGCGGATCCGCGCTTGTGGCCCCGCGACCCGCCGTCGCCGCCGACGAGGCCGAACCCGCTCGTCGCCACGGCCGCCACCGCCACCCCCACCGCGAGGACCGCGAGCAGGTAACGCCCGTCGACGGGCAGGCGGCGGTCCACCGCCCTGAGCCAGGACCCGACTCGCGCGGTGGCGCGTCCGAAGGCGCCCCGGAGGCGTTCGCCGATCGTCGGTGACCGCTCCGGGGGGCGCTCGGTGCCGGCCGGGTCGGCCCGCGACGCCTCCGAAGCCGCCTGCACGGCCTCTGCCGCCTCCTGAGCCCGCTCGGGCGCCCGTCCCGCCCACTCACGCAGGCTGCGGACGTCGCGTGACTGCTGGAACAGCAGGAAGGCCAGCACCGCCAGCCCGAGGAAGGCAGCGATGCCCAGCAGAGGCCCGATGGACTCGATCACGTGCATCGACGGGGGCGCATCTTAAGGGCGTCGCCTGAGCCTTCCGCGGTGGGTTTCGGCGTGGCTCGAGGGGCTTCGGTCGGCCGAGATCGCGGCACTCAGAGGTCCACGGGGGCGCGCTCGAGGCGCTCCGAGACCACCTCGACGACCCGCTCGGCGAGGCCCGCCTCGTCTCCGGCGGCCACCAGCGCCTCCAGGCGCTCCACCGAACGTTCCACCCAGCCCGGGTCGAGAGGGTGCGTCCTCACCGCCCGAACGATCCGCTCCGCGCTCGTCGGCTGGGCGCGCTCGTCCCGGTTGAAGAGCTCCTCGTGGATCTTCTCGCCGGGCCGAGGTCCGACGAAGTCGATCGCGACATCGACCTCGGGCTCGAAGCCGGCCAGCGTGATCATCTTGCGTGCCAGGTCGAGGATGCGCACCGGCTCGCCCATCTCGAGCACGAAAACGTCTCCCGAGCCGCCGCCGAGGTCGCCCGACTGGATCACGAGCTGCACCGCCTCGGGAATCGTCATGAAGTATCTGGTCATCTCCGGATGGGTGACGGTGACCGGTCCGCCCCTCTCGATCTGGTCGCGGAAGATCGGCACCACGCTCCCCGACGAGGCGAGGACGTTGCCGAACCGGACGATCACGAACCGGGTGCGCGCATGGCGCTGGCCAGCGGCCTCGACGATCCATTCGGCCATCGCCTTCGACGCCCCCATCACGGTCGCCGGATTGACGGCCTTGTCAGTGGAGATGAGGACGAAGCGCTCGGTCCCCGCCGCGGCGGCCGTCTCGGCCGTCACCCGGGTGGCGATCGCGTTGTTGCGCACCGCCTCGAGCGGGTTCGCCTCGATCAGGGCGACGTGCTTGTAGGCGGCGGCGTGGAACACCACCTCCGGCTTGAAGCGCTGCATCACCTCCAGCATCCGCTCCGCCTCGCGGCAGTCGGCAAGCACCGCCTCGACCCTCGTGAAGTGCCGGTCGTCGACCATCTCGCGGTCGATCCGAAACAGGTTCTCCTCCGCGTGGTCGACCAGGACGAGGAGCTTCGGCCGCACCCGGGCAACCTGCCGGCTGAGCTCCGAGCCGATCGACCCGCCAGCCCCGGTGACGAGGACGATCTTGTCCTCCAGGTAGGCGCCCAAGCGGTCGAGCTCCATCACCACCGGGTCTCGTCCGAGCACGTCCTCGACCCGCACCTCGCGAAGCTGGCGAGTCAGCTGGACGCCACCCCGCAAGAGCTCGAACACGGTCGGCAGGGTGCGCACCGGGATGTCACGCTCCCTGCACGCCGCCACGACCTTCGCCCGCAGGACTCCGGGGGCCGAGGGGATTGCGATGATCACCTCGTCGGGTCCTCTGCGGTCGAGGATCTCGCCGATCTCGCCGGTCGGGCCGAGCACCTTGATCCCGGCCGCGGTCATCCCGCGCTTGCGGGGATCGTCGTCCACGAAGCCGATCGCCCGGGCGCCGAGATTGGGGTTGACCCGCAGCTCGCGGACGACCATCTGGCCGCCCGAGCCGGCGCCGACGATCAGCACGCCCCGGGTGCGGCCCCGCCGGGCCGCTCGGTCGGGCCGCTCGGCCAACATCCTCCTCGCCAACCGCGCGCCGCCGAGCAGGAAGATGGTCAGCAGGAAGTCGAAGACGACGACCGAGCGTGGCAGGCTGTACGCATACGGCTTCGCGAGCGTGAACACGGCAACCAGCAGGCCGCTCGCCACCGCGGCGGCCCGCACCACCGGCCAGAGATCGGGGAGCTGGAAGTAGCGCCACCACTTTCGGTGCAGCCCGAGGACGCTGAACACGACCGCCTTCCCGAGGGCGACGAACACGATCGCGCCCGTGAGCATGGTCCAGTAGCGATCGGGGATGCCGCCGGAGGCGTCGAGAAAGCGCAGCTTGAAGGCCAGCGCGAAGGCGGCGGCCGCGAGCAGAGCGTCGGCCGCGAACTGCAGCGCCCAGCGCCTGTACACCGGATCTCGCGCGGCGCGGAGGCGGGACATTCGGGCGAGTGTAATGCTGCCGTCACATGACCGGTGACATTCTCGAACCACTCGTCAACGCGGCGACCAACCTGATCGACGCGACCGGGCTGGCGGGCGTCTTCGTGCTGATGGTCCTGGAGAGCGCCTGCATCCCGATCCCCAGCGAGGCGACCATGCTGTTCGCGGGCTTCAACGTGTCGGAGGGGAATCTCACCCTGTTCGGGATCGTCGCGGCCGGCGTGCTGGGCAACCTGGTCGGCTCGCTGATCGCCTACGCGGTCGGCTACTACGGGCGGATCGAGCTGCTCGACCGCAATCGCCTCATCCACGTCAACCGGCGCCACCTCGAGTCGGCGGACCGGTGGTTCGAGCGACACGGGCCGGCGACCGTCTTCTTCACGCGGATGTTGCCGATCATCCGCACCTTCATCTCCCTCCCGGCCGGAGTGGCGCGAATGCCGCTCGGGAAGTTCGTCGTCTACACGCTGGCCGGATGCATCCCCTGGGTGCTCGGCCTGGCGATCATCGGGCGGGAGGTCGGCGATCGCTGGGACCAGTGGAAGGACTACCTCCATTACCTCGACTACGCCGTCGTCGCCGGGATCGCGATCGCGGTGATCTACCTGGTGGTGCGGCGGCGTCGCGGGAGCGCCAGGTGGGAGACGACGCCTCCCGGCTGACCCCAGCCCCGGCGCACCACGGGGTCACCCGGGCTAGGGCGGCCGTGCTCGGGGTCGTTCAAGGCCCGGCGGAGCTGTTGCCGGTCTCGAGCTCCGCCCACCTGTCGCTGATCCCCTGGCTGGCGGGCTGGCGATGGAACGACCTCGACCCGGAGTCACGCAAGAGCTTCGAGGTGGCGCTCCACGCCGGGGCGGCCGCGGCGTTGCTGATCGGTCAGCGTCGGGTGATCGCCGAGGAGCTGCGGCTGTTCGACGCTCGGCGGGCGGCGGTCGTGGCGCTCTCCTTCGTTCCCCCGGCGATCGTCGGCTATCGCTTCGAGCGGCAGATCGAGCGCCGCCTGGGCGGCCCGCGGGCGACCGCGATCGGCTTGATCGCCGGGGCGCTCGCGATGACGCTCGCCGATCGCCGCCCTCAACTGCGCGGCCCCGGCGAGGCGACCGCCGTCGACGGCCTCGCCCTTGGGTTGGGACAGGCCGCGGCCCTCGCCCCGGGCGTGTCCCGCAACGGCGCGACCTTGGCGGCGGCGCGCTGGCGGCGCTTCGATCGAGAGCACGCCAACCTCCTCTCCCGGACCGTCGCCCTGCCGGTGATCGTCGGGGCCACCGTGCTGAAGGGCGTCCGGCTTCGCCGGCGCGGAATCGGGCCCGGCCTGGGAGGCGCGATGGCGACGGGGGTGGCGGCGTCGTTCGCCTCGACCCTCGCCTCGCAGAAGCTGATCACGCTGGTCGAGCGCGACCGAGCGCTCTGGCCCTACGCCGCCTATCGAGTTGGGTTGGCGACGGCGGTCCTGCTGAAGCTGCGGCGGGAGCGACGTCGTCGGGATGCCGCGACTGGCCAGCCCGGCGCGATCGCTCTCTCTCAGGATGGAGCCGGGCGAACGAGGGTGGTTGAATCCGCTCCTTGACGACTCCTCCCGCCCAGGCGCCGAGGTGACAGCCGACGCGTACGCTCGCGCCGGGGTCGACCCGACCGCGGCCGATGCCGCGGTCGAGGCCCTGGTGCGTCACCTGGGCGCGATCGACACCGGCAAGCCGTCGCGCGTCGTTCCCCTCCCCGGGCACTTCGCGAGCGTCCTGCGGGTCGGCGGGCACACTGGCCTCGCCCTCTCCACGGACACCGTCGGAACCAAGATGATCGTCGCCGAGAGCCTGCGACGCTACGACACGATCGGCGTCGACTGCGTGGCGATGAACGCCAACGACGTGATCTGCGTCGGCGCGGAGCCGATCGCGATGCTCGATTTCGTGCTCACCGAGCACGCCGACGCCGAGGTCTGCGGACAATTGGGCGTCGGCCTGGCCCGCGGGGCCGAGCTCGCCGGGATCGAGATCCCGGGGGGGGAGATCGCGCAGGTGGGCGAGATCGTCTCCGGCCACGAGCTTGGCGGGACCTGCGTCGGCCTGGTCGAGCTCGACGAAATCGTCACCGGCGCCGCGGTCAAGCCAGGCGATCCCGTGATCGGCCTCCCCTCCTCGGGGCTGCACTCAAACGGCTACACCCTGGCGCGCCGCGCCCTCGCCGAGGTGCCGCTGGGCGATCTGCGCCTCGGCCGGCCGCTCGGCGACGTCTTGCTCGAGCCCACCGAGATCTACGTGCCCGCGGTTGGAGAGCTGTTGGGCTCTCCCGTCGAGGTCCGGGGCCTTGTCCACATCACCGGAGACGGCCTCGACAACCTGCTGCGGCTCGACGCCGCGGTCGGCTACGAGATCGACGACCCGCTTCCGGTGGCGCCGGTGTTCGGCCTGATCCAGGAGCTGGGCGGGGTCTCGGACGACGAGATGCACGAGGTCTTCAACATGGGATGCGGGTTCTGCTGCGTGGTCGCCGCCGGCGACGAGGACGCGGCGCTGACGCTCCTGCGGGGCCACTATCCAGAGGCAAAGCGGATCGGGCGGGCGACCGATCGGCCCCGTGAGGTGGTACGCGGCTAGCACCGGGGTTGGTACGGTCGGCCGTGATGCGGATCGCGATCCTGATCTTCGACCGGCTGACCGCGCTCGACGCGGTCGGGCCCTACGAGGTCCTCTCGCGGTTGCCCGGAGCCGAGCTCAGCTTCATCGCCACTGAGCCGGGACTGCAGCGAACCGACGTCGGCTCACTGGGCGTGCACGCGGACCTGGCGCTGACCGAGCTCCCCGATCCGGATGTCGTGGTCGTTCCCGGCGGCAAGGGCAGCCGGCCGCTGATGAGCGATCCCGATGTGCTCGGCTGGCTGCGCACCGCGCACCAAGGCTCGACCTGGACGACCTCGGTCTGCACTGGGGCGCTGGTCCTCGGAGCCGCCGGGATCCTCGACGGCAAGCGCGCCACCACCCACTGGGCCTACCTCGAGCGCCTGCGAGAGCTCGGCGCCGAGCCGGTGGCCGAGCGGGTGGTCGAGGATGGCAAGGTGATCACCGCCGCCGGCGTCTCGGCCGGCATCGACATGGCGCTCCAGCTCGCCGCCCGAATCTCCGGCGAAGACGTGGCGCACGCGATCCAGCTCGGGATCGAGTACGACCCGGCGCCCCCGTTCGACTCCGGCTCGCCCTCCAAGGCTTCCCCTCGGGCGATCGAGCTGGTCCGGGCGGCGGAGGGCGGGGAGTCGGGCTGAGAGCTACGGCAGCTCCCAGATCGTTCCGCCGACCACTTCGACTGGCTTCAGCTTCCAGTCGCGGGCCAGCGCCCAGAGCTCTGCCTCGAGGGCCGGGCGGGCCTCTCCGATGAGCTCCTCGAGCTCCCTGGTCGCGCAGCGCCCGAAGCGCTCGATCACCGCCAGCGGCTGCGGGCGGTCCGGCTCGGCCACCTCGGCGCCGGCCGCCAGGGCCGCCTCACGATAGGCCTCGTAAGGCTGCCAGCCCCACACCCCGGGCCGGACGGGGCCGGCACCGGAGAAGACGGCCGACGGGAAGCTGAGCCGCTCGTGCCGCTCGGTCCTCCTCACCTTGCCCGCCTCCCGCGCCTCGGCCGGCGGGTGCCGGACCTCGTCGAGGTCGGCCGCAAATGCTTCGGTGATCGCGTGTGAGGCGAGGTCGATCCCGAAGCGGTCTGTGTCGAGCCCCGCGGCGCCCGCCTCCCCGACCAGTGCGTCGACATGGTCGAGCTTGCGGCGCTCGGTCATCAGGCCCTCGCGAAGGCGGCGCAGGTATCTGTACGCGGCGGTTGACCCCTGCTCGGCGGCCGCCTTGACGGCCTGGCAGGCGGGATAGGTCGAGCGGATCGGGTTCTGGGTCCACAGGCGAGCGTCGATCGGCATCCCGGTCCTCGCATCGACGTCGATCCAGTGCGCCATCAGATCCGCGAAGCAGTCGGAGCCCGAGCCAATGCCGCCCTCCTCGTCGCGATAATCGGGGCCATACTTTCGCGCCAGTCCTCCCATCACCCACACGAAGCGGAGCTGATCGCCGAACTCCCACATCAGCCGGCGGAGCTTGGGCTCGGACGCCCAGGACCAGGAGCAGGCGGGGTCTGTGTAGTAGCGGACCTCTACGGGCATGGGCGTGCACGAGGGCATCCGGCCGGCGGGGCCTCGGCATGAGTGTCGAAAATACTCACTGGATGACCGAGGAAGCGACAACCGGGCTGGCGGGGAGCCTGATCGGGACGGTTCTATCGGGCCGCTACCGGCTCGAGTCAAAGCTCGGCAGCGGCGGGATGTCGACGGTCTTCCTGGCCCGCGACGAGACCCTGGAGCGCTGGGTGGCCGTCAAGGTCATGCATCGCGAGATCTCCGACCAGCCGGACCAGATCGAGCGCTTCCGCCGTGAGGCGCGAGCCGTCGCTCAGCTGTCGCACCCGAACGTGGTCGCGGTGATCGACGCCGGCGACGACGGGGGCTATCCGTACATCGTCCTCGAGTACGTCGAGGGCGAGACGCTGAAGCAGCGGATCGACCGGCTCGGCCGCCTGCCCATCGACGAGGCGGTGGCGTACGCGATCGAGATCGGCCGCGGGCTGGCCGCCGCTCATGCCCGCCGTCTGGTCCATCGCGATGTCAAGCCGCAGAACGTGCTGATCGACGCCGAAGGCCGCGCCAAGGTGACCGACTTCGGGATCGCCCGGTCGCTCGAATCCGACGGGCTGACCAAGACCGGCCGCGTGCTCGGGACCACGGACTACGTGGCGCCCGAGCAGGCGATGGGTCACGGCGTCGATTCCCGCTCCGACATCTACTCGCTCGGGGTGCTGCTGTACGAGATGCTGACCGGAGACGTCCCGTTCACCGCCGAGACCGTGGTCGGGGTGGCGATGAAGCACGTCAACGAGCAGATGCCCGACGTCCAGGCCAGGCGTCCGGAGATCTCCTCGGCGCTGGCAGCGGTGGTCGAGCGCGCGACCAGCAAGGACACGAAGAGCCGCTATCCCGACATGGCGGCCTTCCTGACCGACCTCGAGGGGGCGCTCGAGGTCGAGGTCGCGCGCTCCGGGACCAGCTACGGAGAGGCGACCAACGTGCTCGACGCGGTGCCGTCCGGGCGCCGCCTGTTGACCACCCGGCGCGTCTCGGCCGCCGGGGTCGCGTTGGTGCTGGTGGCGGTGGCGGCGGCGCTGCTAATCGCGGCGCTTACCGGAGGCAACGGCAAACACGCGCCGAACGCGATCGCGTCAGGCGCCCCAATCCCACTTCAGAGCGCCCAGGCATTCGATCCTGATGGCGACAACGAGGAACACAGCGACGAAACCCCGTCCGCGATCGATTCCAACCCCGACACCGGGTGGACGACCGAAACCTACGAGGCCAGCCCGGTGATGTCGGTCGCCGCGGACAAGCCCGGCGTCGGCCTGGTGGTCAGCACCGAGAAGCCGGTCACCGCCCGCACGATGACCATCCGGTCCGGCGACGGGGGCTGGGACGCCCGCATCTATGGATCGCTGACGCCGCCCACCGTCGACCCGCAATCGGGAGAGCCCGTCGGGGATCCGATCGGGTCGGTGAGCGACGCCAACGCCGACCAGACGATCCAGCTCAACGAGACCGAGGCCCGCTACTTCCTGATCTGGA
The DNA here is from genome assembly GCA_023251935.1 of bacterium. Lineage (GTDB taxonomy): Bacteria > Actinomycetota > Thermoleophilia > Solirubrobacterales > 70-9 > AC-56. The sequence continues at coordinate 29,059 of JAHEXV010000026.1, forward strand.
TCACCAAGGTCTCGCCCACCTTCGTCGATACCGGCTACAACCTCCAGATCAACGAGGTCACGCTGAACAGCTAGAACCGGTGCGCCCGCTCGGCCTCGTAGCGCTCCAGGGCCAGGCGGACGAGGCGGTCGCAGAGCTCCGGATAGGGGATCCCGCCCGCCTCGAACAGCTTCGCGAACACGCTGGTCGAGGTGAAGCCGGGGATCGTGTTGATCTCGTTGACCAGCACCTCGCCGTCGTCGCGGACGAAGAAGTCGCAGCGCGCCAGGCCGGAGCCGCCGATCGCGGTGAACACCCGCACCGCGAGCTCGCGGACCCGGGCGATCTGCTCGTCGCCGATTCGGGCCGGGACGACCAGGTCCATGCCGCCGTCGGAGTACTTGGCCTCGTAGTCGTACCAGTCGGCGTGGGTGACGATCTCGCCCGGAGGAGAGGCGATCGGCCGGTCGTTGCCGAGCACCGAGCACTCGACCTCCCTGCCGCCGCCGTCGGCCTCGACGATCACCCGGGGGTCGTGACGGGCCGCCACCTCGACCGCCTCGCCCAGCCCGCGCTCGGGGCTCGTCACCTTGGAGATCCCGACGCTCGACCCCAGCCGCGCGGGCTTCACCCAAACGGGGAGGCCCATCGCGGCCACCTGATCGCGCCAGCCGTCGGCGCCGGCTTCGCAGAAGTCCACCTGCGGGATGCCGTGGAAGGCGATCAGGCGCTTGAAGATCAGCTTGTCGATCGCCAGCGAGGCGGCGAGGACGCCGGGCCCGACGTACGGGAGGTCGAGGCATTCGAGCATGCCCTGCACGGTGCCGTCCTCGCCGAACGGGCCGTGGAGGACGGGAAACGCCACCTCGGCGTCGAGCAGCCCGCCCGAGGCGCGAAGCTCGACCTCGTCTCCGTCGGCCAGCCACCGACCGTCCCGCTCGATCAGGATCGGAATCACCTCGTGGCCGGCCTCGCGCAGGCCATCTGCGACCGAGCCGCCCGAGCTCAGCGACACATCGTGCTCGCTGGAGCGCCCGCCGCTGAGCACCGCGACCCGCATCAGGGCGTCGTCGTGGACGTCGTGGTGGTTGGCGTCGTGGTGGTGGTCGGCGCCGTGAACTTCCCGACGAAGACCGTCACGAACTCACCGGGCGACAGGCGGGTCCCGGCGCTCGGCGCCTGGTCGAGCACCTGGCCATCCTCGTTCGGATCGGTGGTGGACCGCTTGACGATTCGAACACTCAGGCCCGCCGCCTTCAGGTCACCCTTCGCGGCATCCTGCGAGAGGCCGACCACGTTCGGAACGACGGCGGGGGCGGGGCCGTTCGACACCACGACCGTCACCGCGGTGTGCTTCTTGACGGTGCTCCCACCAGCCGGATCCTGGGCGATCACCTGTCCTGCCGGGGCGTCCGAATCACGGTTTTCGAAGTCGGGGATCAACCCGGCGTCGCGGATCTGGGTATCGGCCACGTCCTGTTGCTCGCCGATCACCGACGGAACGCTGACGCGCTTCGCCCCGGTCGAGACCAACAGGACGATCCGCTTCCCACGCTCCAGCTCGGCGCCGGCGGGCGGGACGGTCCCGATCGCCAGCCCGGCTCGCACGGTGCTCGACGAGCGGGACGTCTCCCTGGGGCGCAGGCCCCGTTCGCGGAGCGCCGCCAGCGCCCGCTTCTCGGGCTGCCCCGCGACGTCCGGCACCACAACGGTCCCCCGGCCCGTGGACACCGTGATCGTCACCGTCGAGCCCTTGTCGGCGTGCGAGCCCGCGGGCGGATCCTGCTCCGTCACCGTCCCGGGGGGGTTGTCGGACGGGACCGATGTGACCGCGACCTCGAACCCGGCGTCGGCGAGGATCGCCTCGGCCTGTGGCTGGCTCTTGCCGATCACGGTCGGCACCAGGACGCTCGGTCCCGACCTGGTGAGCGCGTAAACGAGCACCCCGCCGAGTGCCAAGAGCAAGATCCCCAGGAACGCCAGCCGGGCAGGGGTGAAGAACCCGCGGCCCCCCGGCGGTTCCTCTTCGGGCGGCTCGGAGGGAGGGGCGCCCGCCGCCGCGGCGACCGCCGCGTAGGACGCTGTGTCGCCGAGCGAGCCGCCCGAAGGGTCCGCTTCCGCCGCGTCGAGCGCCTGCTCGAACTCCTCGGCCGAGGCGAACCGATTGTCGGGGTCCTTGGCGAGCGCCTTCAGGACCACCGCGTCGAGCGCCCGGGAGACCGCCGGGTTGAGCTCGCTGGGCGGGCGCGGGCGCTCGGAGACCTGCTTCAGCGCCACGGTCACCGGCGAGTCGGCCTCGAACGGCACCCGCCCGGTGAGCGCCTCGTAGAGGAGGACGCCGATCGAGTAGATGTCGGACGCCGCGGTCACCGGGAGGCCCTGAGCCTGCTCGGGCGACAGGTACTGGGCGGTGCCGAGCACGGAGCCGGTCTGGGTGATCTCCGAGGCGCCCGCCCGGGCGATCCCGAAGTCCGTCACCCTGGCTCGGCCCTCCGCATCGACCAACACGTTCTGGGGCTTCAGGTCGCGGTGGACGATCCCGTGCGCGTGCGCGTACCTCGCCCCGGCGAGCACCTGGCGGACGATCTCCACGGCCTCGCCGACCGACAGCCCGCGCTCGATCAGGTCCTTCAGCGAGGCCCCCTCCACGTACTCCATCGCGATGTAGTGGGTGCCGTCGAAGGTCCCGCGGTCGAAGACGCCGACCACGTTCGGGTGCTGGAGGCCGGCCGCCGAGGACGCCTCGCGGCGAAACCGCTCCACGAACTTCGCGTCCTGCGCGAATCGCTCGTGGAGGAACTTCAGCGCCACCCGGCGGTTCAGCATCGAGTCCTCCGCGCACCACACG
>JAHEXV010000027.1 GCA_023251935.1 bacterium
GAGCAGGCCCGAAGCTGAGTCGGCACATCGTCATGGTCGCGGTCGGCGAGCATCTGGCGCTCGAGCTCGGCGGAGCGCTCTCCCACCGCATCCCTGGCGGCGATCGCGGCGGCGAGCAGCGCGTCGAGCCGGCCGAGCAGCTCGGTGGCGGTGCCGATCCGGTCCTCGAGCGAGCCCTGACGACGCTGGCCCAGCAGGGCCTCGACCCGCCTGGCGCCGCCGGCGGCGCGTTCGGCCGCCTCGCGGATCCGAGCCACGTCCGCTGCCCGATCCGCCGCCGCGGCGGCCCCATGGGCGCGCTCGAGGGCGCCCTGGGCGTCGGCGAGCGCGGAGCCGATCCTCTCCAGCCCGGAGAGCACCGGATCGCCCGCCGCATCGTCGGCGGGTCCCTCATCGGCGAGTGCGCCGAGCGCGGCGCGCTGCCGCTCGATCTCCGCCGCCAGCTCGGCTCGGCGGCCCGAGAGCGCCTCGGCGCGCACGCTGAGCCGCTCGTGCGCGGCGCGCAGCGCGGTCAGTCGGCCCCAGACGGTCGTCCGCTCACGGTCGCGCTCCGCGAGGCGCTCCTCGATCTCGGCCCGTCGACGGTTGACGTCGGCCAGCTCCGCTTCGACCCCCTGCCGCGCCTCGTGCGCCTTCGCGGCGATCCGTTCCGCGCCGCCGAGCTCGCTCGACTGGGCACGGAGCTCCTCGGCGAGCATCCGGGCGCGGAGCTCCCCCGCCTCCCGCTCGAGGCGGGCGTGGATGTCGGCGGCCTGGGCCTGGCGCTTCAACGGACGCAGGCGGCTGCGGGCCTCGCGCTCGACGTCGAGGGCCCGGTCGAGGTTGTCCTGCGTGCGTTCCAGCTTCAGCTGCGCCCGACGACGACGCTTGCGATGCTTGCCGAGCCCGGCCGCCTCCTCGACCAGGAGGCGACGATCGCGCGGCTTCGAGTGAACGATCTCCTCGACCCGCCCCTGGCTGATCACCGAATGCATCTCGCGACCGAGATTCGCGTCGGCGAGCGTCTCGATCACGTCGACCAGCCTGCAGCGGGCCCCGTTCAGCCGATACTCGCCCTCGCCGTTGCGGTCGAGCCGACGCCTGACCGCGATCTCGGAGAACGACCCCCCTCCCGCCCCATCGGAGTTGTCGAGCACCACCTCGACCTCCGCGTAGCGGCGCGGCGACTCCCCCTCGCCGCCGGCGAAGATCATGTCCTGCATCGTCTGTCCCCGGACGGCCAACGGGCTCTGCTCGCCGAGAGCCCAGAGCACCGCGTCGGTGATGTTCGACTTCCCACAGCCGTTCGGCCCCACGATCACGCTGACCCCGGGCGAGAAGACGAGGCGGCTGCGCTCCGGGAAGGACTTGAAGCCCTTGATCGTGATCGAGCTCAGATGCATGGGGTGCCTCCGCGGCCCGGAAGGCTCGCTGTCGGGTCGGACGACCTTTCTCGGTGGTGTTCGTCGGGGCGCGGCGGTGTCCTACCCCTGCCGACGCTCGAGGGCCTCGGCCGCGGCGGCCTGCTCGGCCGCCTTCTTGCTCCGTCCCTCACCTGCGCCGATCACCTCGGAGTCGACCCTGGCCGCGACCTCGAAGCGGCGGTCGTGAGGAGGACCCGCCTCGCGGGTCACATGGTAGGTCACCCTGGAGCCCTCGCGCGCCAAAAGCTCCTGGAGCGCGGACTTGAAGTCGAGCAGCGTCTCCGACGCGAGATCGATCTGCTCGGCGAAGGCGGCGACGGTCGCCTCGCTCGTGGCCTCGAACCCGTGGTGCAGGTAGCAGGCGCCGATCGTCGCCTCGCACACCGACGCGAGGGCCCGCTCCGAGGACAGCAGGACGTCGGGGGCGATCCCTCCCTCGAGGTCGCCCGGCGCGGCCTCCCGCAGCATCGCCGGCAGCCCGAGGCGCTCGGCGACCTCGACGCAGGCGCGACCGCTGACCGCCTGACCGTGGACCTTGGTCAGCCGCCCGATGTCGGCTCGCGGAAAGCGCCGGAACAGATGCTCGGCGACCGCCACCCCGAGCACCCCGTCGCCCAGGAACGCCAGGCGTCCGTAGGAGTCGGCACGGTGCTCGGTCCATGACGCGTGGGTGACCGCGCGGCGCTTCAGGTCGCTCGGCAGCGCCTCGATCAGCTCCGCGAGCCGTGCCGGCCCCTCGGCCCGGTGCCGGCGACGCGAGCCGAGCCTGCGAATCCCGCGTGGCATTCGGCGCTCAGGTCGGGACCCCGAGCCGCTCGGCCACGAAGTCGACGGCCTGCTGAACGGTCTCGATCCCGGCCGCCTCCTCCTCCGAGACGCTGATCCCGTAGGTGTCCTCGAGCTCCATCACGAGCTCGTAGAGGTCGAGCGAGTCGGCGTCGAGATCGTCTCGGAGCCGCGTCGACTCGACGATCTCGGCGACCGGGACCTCGAGCTCGGTCGACAGATGCTCCCGGACCTTCTCCAGGACGGCCTCGCGGCTCAGCCCGTCGGCGTTCACCGGACCCTTCCTATCACGACTCGCTCCCCGCCGGGGAGAGCTCGCCCCGCATCGCGCCCCGGGTCATCCCCGATCCCTCGAGCAGCGCCGCGGTCAGCTCGACGGCGCGCTGATCGACGGTGCGGGCGGCCAAGCGGACGGCATTGGCGATTCCCGCGGGCCCGGAGCTGCCGTGACCGACGACCGCCGCGCCCCGCAACCCGAGCAGGATCGCCCCGCCCGTCGAGTCGGGGTCCATCTGGCGGCGCAGCCCGCCGAGCGAGGGCCGCAGGAGGAGGCCCCCCGCGGCCGCCCGGGGCCCCGATCGGGCGGCGGCTCGGACGGCGTCGGCGACCGCCCTCGCCGTGCCCTCGATCGTCTTCAGGACCACGTTGCCCGTGAAGCCGTCGGTGACGATCACGTCGGCTTTCTGCTGGAGCAGGTCTCGCCCCTCGAGGTTCCCGCGGAAGTCGATCCCGGGCGCCCCCTGCCCTGCCTCGTGCCCGCTGGACGCCGCCAGCCGCTCGTGCGCCTCGGTCACGTCCCTCCTCCCCTTTCCAGCCTCCTCGCCGACCGACAGCAGGGCCACTCGCGGCTCGGCGACCCCGAGCACCGCCCGCGAGAAGGCGGCGCCCAGGTATGCGAACTGGACCAGGTCGATCGCGCGCGCCTCCGTGTTGGCGCCCGCGTCCAGCAGCACGGTCGGCGGCCCGGTCCTGCCCGGAACGGCGAGCTGCAGAGCGAGCGCCGGGCGACGCACCCCGTGCAGCCGGCGAAGTGCGAACAGCGCCGCGGTCATCGTCGCGCCGGTCGGCCCGGCGCTCGCGACCGCGTCCGAGCGGCCCTCGGCGACGTCGCGGGCCGCCATCACCACCGAGGCCTCTGGCCGCGAGCGGACCGCGGCGACCGGCTCGTCGGCGTTGGTGATCTCGTCGGGCGCCGGGACGAGCTCGGCGCCGCCGATCTCGCCGACGGGCGCCAGCGCGTCGGGATCGCCGAAGACCCGGAGCCGGATCCCGTCCTCCGCCGCCGCCCGGGCGCCGGCGATGATCGCCTCGGGCCCTCGCTCGGCGCCGCGGCCGTCGAGGGCGACGGTCGTCACCTGGCGGCCGGGGAGCCGGGCGCCATCCGCCTACTGCTCCTCGGCGGATCCCGTCTCGGTCGGGGCCGCCTCGCCGATCTCGTGCTCGATCACCTCGCGGCCCGCGTAGGTCCCGCAGACCGGGCAGACCCGGTGCGGCAGGCGCGGGCTATGGCAGCGCGGGCACTCGTTGAGCCGCGGGGCGCTCGTCTTGTGGGTGGCGCGGCGCTTGTCACGCCGGGCGCTCGAGGTCCTCTTCTTGGGGACGGCCATCTGCAGCGCGCATGGTAGCGGCGCTCGATTCGTCACCCCTCCGAGCGCAGGTTCCTGAGCGCCTCCCAACGCGGGTCGGGGCCGGACTCGTGCCGGTGCGCCGCCGGGTCGGCGTCGTTGAGCGACGCTCCGCACACCGGGCAAAGCCCCCGGCAATCGGGCCGGCAGACCAGCTGGAGGGGAAGGGCCAGCGCCAGCGAGTCGTGGGCCCAGGAGCCCAGTTCGAGCTCGTCGCCCTCGATGTAAGGGCTGCGAAGCTCCTCGTCCTCGCTTCCCGGCTGATCGACCTCGCGGGCATCGACCTCGACCGGGACATCGGCGTCCGCGAGGCAGCGCATGCACGGCCCCGCCACGTGGGCGGTGAACCGGAGGCGGACCGCGTAGCCGCCCGCGGTCCGCGAGAGGTCGAGCCGCGCGTCCACCGAATCGCCGGCGACCACGTATCGCTGGCCGCCCAGCTCGAGCGGCCCGGGGTCGGTGTGCAGGTCGAGGCGCCGGCCCTCCCCGGGCCGCAGCGCAAAACGCGCCAGATCGATGCTGTGATATCCCGCGACCACTCGCCGATCGAGATTAGCGCCAGAGCAGACCGGGGACGACGACCACGTGAGCGCCCAATTCCACATGGATCCCGAGACCTACCTGGACCAGATCCGGGCCGAGGTGCCACGCTACGACGAGCTTCAGGAGGCGACGATCGAGGCGATCCCGTTCGCCCCCGAGCGGGTGCTCGAGCTCGGCGTCGGGACCGGCGAGACGACCCGCCGCCTGTTGGAGCGCTACCCCGACGCCCGGGTGACCGGGCTCGACGCCCAGCCGGAGATGGTCTTCAAGGCGCGAGAGCTGGGGATCGAGGTGCGCCTGGCGCGGATGGAGGACCCGCTCCCCGACGGGCCGTGGGACCTGGTGCTCTCGGTGCTCTCGGTCCACCACCTGGACGACGAGCAGAAGCGCGACCTGTTCCGCCGCGTCCGCGAGCAGGCGCGGGCGACGGTGATCGGCGACCTGGTGATCGCCGATCCACAGGTGACGCCGCTCGAGGAGGGCGTCGACATGCCTTCGACCGCGGAGCAGATGGCCGAGTGGTGCTCCGGCGGGATCGCCTGGCGAGCCGACGACCTGGCGGTGATACGCGCGGTCTACGAGTGAGTGCGGTCGCAGATCGCGAAGACGGCATCCACCGCCATGGCCAAATCCATCTCCTCGCCGGTGCCGGTGAGCAGGGTGTCGGCGCCGATCGCGAGCCCGGCGAGGCGGTTGTGGCGCCGAAGATCGGCGTGATCGCCAGGTTCAAGCGCCGGCGCGGGGTGGAGCTTGTGGCCACGCGGGTCGCGAAACACGAACCCTCCGGTCTCGTGTCGCACCGAAAACCCGCCCTCGTGAACGAGGCGGTGGTGATGGCGACAAAGGAGGACGAGATTGTCGAGCGAGGTTTCGCCCCCATGAGCCCAGTGACGAACGTGGTGCGCGTCGACGAAGCGAGTTCTCTCGCAGCCCGGGAAGCGACATCCCTGATCGCGCTCGCGTAGGGCGCGATCGATCGCCGCCGGGATCGCTCTCGTCCTTCTCCCGACCGAGAGCACCATGCGTCCGCGCTTGACGATCGAGGACAACGAGGCGTCGCAGCCGAGGCGGCGGGCGACCTCCGGCGCGATCGCAGGGCCGTCGGCCAGCCGAGAGCGCCCGGGCCCGTCGCGGGACAACGTCCCGGCATCGATGTGGACGATCAGGTGGTGGCGCTCGGCGCCCTTGACCGCGGTCGGGCCGCTGGCGAGGTACGACTCGACGATCCGAGACAGGGCGTCGGCGTTCGTGGGCACGGAGCCGACCAGCGGCTTCTCCGCCTCGGTGGAGCCGTTCTCGGCGCGCGGCTCCGCGGAGCCGTTTTCCTCACCTCCTGCGCGCGCTTCCGCACGAATCTGTGTCCTCGAACTCTCCAGGGCGTGCAGGAACGCCATCCCCTGCTCGGCGGGCAGCCTGCCCCTGATGACCAGGGAGCCGTCCGAGTCCCACGACCACCAGACCTCGCGCTCCTCCTGGCACGCGTTTGCCTCCTCGTCGGTGACGCGCCGGTAGGCGCGAAGCACGCGCTCGAGCTGGGCTGCGGTGGCGTGTCTGGCGAGCTCGATCAGATCCGCCTCGGTCCGCTCGGTGGCAACGCGGGTGAGGGGACGAACCTTCGAGTAGGAGAGCTCACCGCGAGCGAAGGCGTCGGCGATCCGCGGCAGCTCGCGAAGGGCTCGCGCCACCCTCACCTGCTCGCGTGCGGCCCGCGGTGACACCGAGCACCGCCAGGCGATCCACTCGGCGACCGAGCGGACGCCGTGCCATGACCACCAGCCGTCTCGGCGGTCGTATTCGGCGAGAAGCGCGAGCCAGCGCGCCATGCCCGCCTCGAGATGGGAGGCGAGCTCGCAGAGCTCGTGCTCGAGATGCTCCAGCGGGAGGTCTGCGGGATCCTGGGCGTCGCCCTTGGATGTCGCTGACGACGATCGGGTCGCGAACTTCATACGAACACATGTTCCCATCCGCTCCGGACGGAACGGCGGGCGCTGATGCTCCTCGTGCAGAGCGACAGTCGTTCTCGCCCTGGGGAAACCGCTAGTCGAAGACCTGCATCCACCATCGATCGGCTTCCCGCTCGAAGGTGAGCTGGATGCGAGCTCCTTCATTGACGGCGCTGGCAGTCGCTGAATCCCGCCGCACCCGGAGATTGGAAACGCCGGTGATCTCGTTCCCGTTCCAGTTCTCCGGTGAGTCCTGCATCGCGGGCCCGACGTTTCCTGCACACGTCTCGGCGGACTCGCCCCTGGCGGACGGCGCGATGACCTCCTGGCAGAGGAGGTTGGCGTCCAGGTCCGCAGCGGCCGTGTTGAAGTAGCCGACCACGGCCTTGATCTGCTCTCGATCGCTCGCATCGCTTGGGTACGGGGGTTGACCTGAGGAGTCGGACCCGCACCCTGCAAGAGCAAGGCCTGCCAGGAGTGCCGCGGCTACGAGGCTCGTTCTCAACCCGATCATCATTCCAGCCGCACGCAGCGCTCTCCGTGTGTTCGGGCGCGCAGATGTCCGGCTCTTCGCGCATGGCAGGGGCGGTGGCCCGGGGGGCCGCTGAGGAAGTCTGAAAACCGGAATCGGGCCCGCCACCAGCGGCGAAGCCCAGCCGCCGCAAACGCATCCTCGGGGGCGAATGAGCGAGTGCTTCCGATAGTTCTTGTTTCGCTCTTTGCGCGCTCCGGAAGCGGCAAGCCATTTCAGTAGCTGAAGGTCGTCGCTCCCTCGGCAGCGAACTCAATCAGCGGCGTGGCTCCCTTTAGCTCCGCGTTCTCGACGAGCTCTTGTTCGTCGAGATCCCGCTCCTTGAAGCAGATCGGACAAACGTAGAAGTGGCCGGCCCTCTCGATGAACTGGCCGTGCACTCGCGCGACCGGTGGGTCCAGATCGACGCGGATGCCGTCGGCGTAGCCCCGAAGTGCCAGGCGAACGCCCTCGACGGTCAACCACATCACCACGTCCTTGCCCTGGTCGAGCGCGGCGACAGCCGTGAGGTAGGCCGTCACGACCCGATCGGGATCCTCCTCGCCGTGGGTGCAGCCGACGATTACCCGGTCGCCGTTTGCCATCAGCCGTCCTCGCTTTCGGCTTCGAAGTGGTGCAGGTAGGGGCAGTCGATCGCCACCATCATCTCCTCCTCGGCTCGGATGAAGTCAGGAAAAGCTAGCCTTGCTGGGGCTATGCTGCTAGGGCAAACAAGCCATAGATGGCTTTCCCATCCGGCATAGTTAACGCCTTTCGATCCGGCCCGGTTGCGCCTCCTGTCGCAGTCGACCGGCGCGGCTCGATCTCCGCCGCCGCGAAAATGCAGAGCCCGCGCTCGTGCGCGGGCTCTGAGGTGCCGCCGCACTCTCGGCGGACTCGCCTGTTGAGGCCAGGGTAGCGCGGCATACGATCCCGTTCCCAAACGCGAGAGGAGCTCCGATGCCGAAGCTGACCTACGAAAAGCGCGACCGGATCGCCTACCTGACGATCAACCGTCCCGAGGCCCGCAACGCGATCGACCCCGACGTCCACCGGCTGATGATCGACGCGTGGGCCGACTTCCGCGACGACGATTCGGTGGACGTTGCGATCCTCACCGGGACCGGCGAGGCTTTCTGCGCCGGCGCCGACCTGAAGACCTACATCCCGCCGATCATCGCCGACGCGAGCCCCGGCGAGATCCGGAAGATCGTCGAGCTGGGCCTGAACGGCTTCACCCGCGGCATGCACCGGATCCCCAAGCCGATCATCGGGGCGCTCAACGGCTGGGCGCTCGCCGGGGGGCTCGAGACGGCGCTCGCGTGCGACATCCGGGTCGCCTCCGAGCGGGCGATGTTCGGCTCCTTCGAAGCGCGCCGCGGCTTCCACCACGGTGACGGCGGCCTGGTGCGACTCGTCAACAGCTGTGGGGTCGGGGTCGCGATGCAGATGCTCTTGACCGCCGAGCCGATCGACGCCCAGCGGGCCCTCGCCTGCAACATGGTCGCCAAGGTGGTGCCGCACGAGCGGCTGATCGAGGAGGCGGAGCTCGTAGCGCGACAGATCCTTCGCAACTCGCAGGCCGCCGTCCGCTCCGCCAAGCAGACGATCCTCGACGTGGTCGGGCAGCCGCTCGATTTCCAGCTCCGCACCGAGGCCTGGAACGCCTACACGTGCGCGGACCCGGAGGAGACCAAGGCCCTGCTGGCGCGCTTCTACGAGAAGACCGACGTCGGGCGGGCCGGAGCGCACGAGACGGGGCTGTGAGGAAGGCGCTCGTCACCGGGGCGGCCGCCGGGATCGGCGCGGCGATCGCGGCGCGGCTCCGTCGCGACGGCCTCGACGTCGCGACGCTCGATCGGGCGCCCGGCTGCGATCACACCGTCGACCTCGCCGTCGACCCGCTGCCGGAGCTCGGCGAGATCGACGTCTGCGTCTCGAACGCGGCGATCGTCGACACGGTCGCCCCCGCCCATCGGATGACCGCCGAGCAGTGGGACGGCGACATCGAGGTCAACCTGACAGGCGCGTTTCGCGTCGTGCAGGCCTGCCTGCCGCGGATGCGCGAGCAGGGCTGGGGGCGGATCGTCGTGATCTCCAGCGGCGCGGCGCGAAGCGGCCTGCCGGGACAGGTGGCCTACTCGGCCTCGAAGGCCGGGCTGATCGGGATGATGAAGACCCTGGCCGCCGAGAACGCGCGGCGCGGGATCACGGCCAACGCGGTGCTTCCCGGGATGGTCGCGACCGAGCGGGTCAAGCGAATGCCCACCGAGATCGTCGACCGGCTGCTGTCCACCCAACCGACTGGCCGGATGGCCGAGCCCGCCGAGGTCGCCGCCCTGGTCGCCTTCCTCGCCTCGGAGGAGGCCGGGTACATCACCGGCGAGGCGATCGCGATCGACGGCGGCGGCTCGCTGAACACGCTCTCGCTGACCCGGGAGACGCGCTGACGGCGACGGGTGTCGCTCAGTCGGCGTAGCCCGGGCGGGCGATCTCGAGCTTGCGGCGGACGTGATCGCGCAGGCGGAAGGCGACGGCCTCGAGATCGCCGTCCAGCTCGCCGGCCCGAAGCCGTCGGGCGAGCTCGGCCTCCGCTTCCCGCACCGCGTCGCGAAGCTCCACCCCGCCGGGGGACGTCGCGGGGGGATCGGCTCCGAGCAGCTCGCCCATGAGGGCCAAGTCGTCGCGGAGGGGCGCGTCGCCGGCCCGTAGCTCCCGGCCCAGGATCGCGCACAGGTTCGCCCCCACCAGGACCTGGAAGCGCTCCTCTCGCGGCACCAACTCGCTGACCTCGGCAGCCAGGAACTCGGCCACGGCGTCGAGCAGCTCGGGGGCATCCGGCCGGTCCTGAGTCACCGCATCAGCTCCAGGAGGTCCCACTCCGGCTCGCAGATCCGGCGACCGAGCGAGGCCAGCTCGTGGCCTCGGCGGCGGCCGGTGAGGTGGTCGTGCGCCTGGCGGGCGCAGATCACCGCCCACTTGACGTTGCCCAGCGCCTCCCACCACCGGAGGCGCTCGGGCTCCAGCCGTCGGCCCCCCGCCGCCGCGTAGGCGTCGAGGAGCTCCGCCGGCGCGCCGAGCCCGGCCACCGGGCGATCGTCGTTGCCGAACCGCCACGAGCGGATGCAGAGCCAGCCGACGTCCTCGCCTGGGTCCCCGACGTGGCACAGCTCCCAGTCGATCACCGCCGCCAGGCCGTCGTCGTCGACGATCAGGTTGCCGAGCCGGAAGTCGCCGTGGACCAGGGCCGGGCGCTCTACCGGCGGCGGGCGGTTGAGCCGCAGCCAGCGCAGGCCGACCTCCACCGCGGGCAGCGGCTCGCCGATCCGGTCGAGCTCCCCCTCCCACAGCTCGCAGGCCGCGAGCGCCGGGTCGTCGCCGGACCTCGCGACGCCGGCGACCTCCTCGACGTCGATCGAATGGACGCGGGCGAGCGCCGAGGCCAGCTCGGCGACGAGCCGCCCGCGAGCGACCGCATAGCGATCACGATGCAGGATCCGCGCCGCCACCGAGGTGCCCTCGACGTGGTCCATCAGGTAGCCAGCGCTTCCGAACCGCCCGCCCCGGGGCTCGAAGCAAAGCGGCGCCGGCACCGGGACGCCGGCCCCCAGGGCGGCGCGAACGACGCCGATCTCGGCCTCCAGCGGCACGAATGACTGCGCGCCGGGCGGATCGCGCCGGAGCACCCATCGGTGCGCCGGGGCCTCGGCCACGAAGGTCTCGCGCGACGCGCCGCCCGGAATCCGAGCGATCCGAACCGGCCCGGGATCGCTCCCCGTGGCGTCCGCCAGCGCTTCGCGGACGGCGTCCTCGTCCGGCCCCTCAGCTCCCATCCGACCGCTCCAGCCCGTAGCGGTCGAAGTGCCGGGTGGGGATGTCGGCGGGGTCCTTGTACCAGTGCCAGACGCAGGGATCGTGGTCGAAGTCATCGGGCGGGTCGGACGGGTACACCGGGTATCCGATCCAGCGAATCGGCAGCACCTCGTTCATGAACGCGCAGTGGGTGCAGTAGAGCGGGAAGCCCGGGCGACCGTAGGTCCAGTCGTGAGCCTCGTCGGTGACCCCCCAGCCCCCCTCGCGGTAGCGCCCGAGGCGCCAGAGTCGCTGCCCCGACCCGCACGGGTTCATGGTGAAGGTGAGCTTCTCGTCGTCCTCGGCGATCTCAAACGCCCCGGGCTGCGGGCCGACGCCGCTCGTCGAGTGCGCGCGCCAGGTGGCGGCGAGCGCCTTGGCGACCTCGCGACGGTCGGACTCGGCGATCGTTTCGACCGGCCGCCGCCAGCTGCGCTCCAGGCTCCACCGCCACGCCTCCTCGACGCCCTCGTCGCCGAGCCTCTCCTTGACGAAGGAGATCAGCCCCGCGATCCCGTCGACGAGCAGGTCGTGCATGAATTGGGACTCATGCTTCATCTCCTCGCACAGCCGCGCCGCCTGATCTGCCTCGCCGCGCTCGAGCGCCTCGATCGCTCGCTCCATCGTCGGGCGCGCCATCTCCCCCAGCTCCTCATCCGAAAACCACCGCTCAGCCATGGGCCGTCCCTTCCGCTTCGCTGACGGCGCCGAGCCTACCCGGGCTCCCGCCACATCTGCCAGACGGGCGGGCCGCCGGACGGCAGGTTGAACTCGCCCGTGACCTCGAATCCGTTGCGCCTGTAGAGCTCGCGGCTGCGCGGCGTGCTCGCCTCCAGGTAAGCGGGGCCGCACTGCGCGTCGAGGTCGTCGAGGCCCGGGCGCATCAGCGCCGTGCCGAGGCCCTTGCCCTGCCACTCGGGGGCGACCCCCATCACCGCCAGGTAGGTGTGGGGAGGCTTCCGCGGGTGTCTTCCCTCCATCCGGATGCGGGAGCGAAAAGCGAGCGGCAGCCGCCGGCCGAACACCCTGATCATCGGGCCCACCTCGCGCAGCGTGGTCGTCACCGGCACCCGCCATGCGTCGGGCGGCAGCCAGATCGCGCCGCCGATCACCTCGTCCGTGGTCCAGGCGAGGCGATGGGGGATCGCGATCGTCCGCAGCTCGGTCTCGAAGAAGAGGCGCAGCCGCTCAGCGCGCTCGGCGCGGTCCGGAAGCACATGCGAGAAGCCCGGGTCGTCTTCGAACGCCCGCCCGAGCGCCTCCGCGAGCCGCGGGAGGTCTTCCTCCGATGCCTTGCGAACCGCCCCGGCCGCGCTTTGCGTCAGCACCCGGCCGACGATACGCGATCGGCCGAGGTCGGCTAGCCGACCTCGGCCGGCTCTTCCTCGCGGCCGGCGAGGCGATCGCGGCCCCGGCGCACCGCGGCCAGGAACTTCTCCAGGTTGACCTCGAGGGTGGAGAGGATCTCGTCCGCGTAGTCCTCCGCTCCGAGACGGATCTGGCGCTCGGTCTCGCGAGCGTCCTCGATGATCTCCTCGGCGGCGCGCTCCGCCTGCTTGTAGACCTCCTCCTCGGAGATCAGACGAGCCTGCTGGTCGCGGGCTTCCTTGACCACGCGCTCCGCCTCGCGCTTGGCTTCGGCGAGCATCTCCTGGCGCTCCTTGACGATCCAGCGCGCCTGTTTGATCTCCTCGGGGATCGTGGCCCGCATCTGATCGAGCAGGTCGTAGATCTCCTCCCGGTCCACCCGCACCTGGTCGGTCAACGGCACCGGCCGGGCGTTGTGAATTAGGTCGTCGAGCTTGTCGATTAGTACCAGGACATCCATGATGAGTGCGAAAGCTTACGGGGCGCGGCGAATGGCGGAGCTGACGGGCCTGATTTCGCCACCGAAATGCAAGCTCCTGCCCATGGAACAACGCCGCCGACGTCCTCCGCTTCGCGTCCGGTGTCGGCGGGTTGCAACGCCCACGTGGCGGCAGGCACCTCCGAATCTACCGCGACTTCGTCGCTGGCCCGAGCCCTCATCTTTCAGCGTTTCAGGCGGTCCGCGAGGGCCGCGGCGACGCCTGCCGGCACGAGGTCCGAGACGTCCCCCCCGAAGGTGGCCATCTCCTTGACACCGGTGGAGGACAGGAAGCTGTATTCGGGCGAGGCGATGATGTAGATCGACTCGATCTCCGGCGCCAGCTTGCGGTTCAGCTGGTTCATCTCGAACTCGTACTCGAAGTCGGAGATCGCCCGCAGGCCCTTGACGATCGCCTTCGCCCCGTGCTCGCGGGCCAGCTCGACCAGCAGGACCGAGAAGACCTCCACCTCGACGTTGGCGAGGCCGTTGCGCGACACGGCCTCGTCGATGAACCCCTTGCGCTCCTCGGCCGTGAACACGGTCTTCTCCTTGCGAGTGGGCTGGTTGACCACCCCGACCACGACCCTGTCGAACACGTTGGCCGCCCGCCCGATGATGTCGAGGTGGCCGTTCGTCACCGGGTCGTAGGTGCCCGGGCAGATCGCGGTGCGCCCGTCAGTCATCCGCGCGAGGCCCGGTGGATCCGGATCACGGTGTCACCGAAGCGTCGCTCGGTGACCAGCGGCAGGCTCAGCTCGAGCGGACGTTGGGCGGCGCTCTCGACAATCAAGCGCCCGCCCTCCGCGAGCCGTGCTGGGATGAGCGAGTCGAGTTCCCCCTCAAGACGGTCGGCGAGTCTATAGGGCGGGTCGCAGAAGATCAGATCGAAGCGCCCCGCGGCCCGGCGCAGGTATCGCGGAACGTCGGAGCGCACCACCTCGCAGCGGCCTTCGACGCCCAGCAGGCTGACGTTCCTTCGCGCCAGCGAGGTGCGCGAGTCGACCAGGATTGCGCGGCCGGCCCCCCGCGAGAGCGCTTCGATCGCCAGCGCACCCGTGCCGCAGAAGAGATCGAGAACGGTGACGCCCTCCAGGTCGCCGAGGATCGAGAACAGCGCCTCGCGCACGCGGTCGGCGGTCGGTCGCACGGCCGCCGATCGCCGTGGCGGCGAGACCAGGCGGCGGCCCTTGAGCTCCCCGGCCACTACCCGCACTCACCAGCTCCGATCCCTCACGCGGGGATCACCCGCTCGTCGCCGAACCGCCGCCGGGCGGCGTCCAGCAACGGTCCCAGCTCCGGCGCCTCGAGCGAGCCGTACCGGTCACGAAGCGCGATCACCTCGCGCCGGGCATCGGTCAGCAGCGCCAGATCGTCCGGGAGCTCCGCGATCCGAAACCGCGGCAGGCCATGCTGGCGGGTCCCGAGGATCTCCCCCTCTCCGCGCAGCGCGAGGTCGACCTCCGCCAGCCTGAAGCCGTCGCGCTCCTGCTCGATCGCGCTCAACCGCCGCCGGGCGAGCTCCGATCCCGGGTCCGCGAACAGGATGCACTGGGAGGCATGCTCGCCGCGCCCGACCCTGCCGCGAAGCTGGTGAAGCTGCGACAGCCCGTAGCGCTCGGCGCCCTCGACCAGGATCACGGTCGCGTTGGCGACGTCGATTCCCACCTCGATCACGCTGGTCGCCACCAGGACGTGGGTCGCCCCCGACGCGAAGCCCTTCATCGCCCTCTGCTTCTCGCGAGCCGGCATCTGGCCGTGCAGCAGCCCGACCTCGAAGTCCGCGAACTCGGTGGCGCGCAACCGTTCGGCCTCCTCGGCCGCCGCCTTCGCCTCGAGCTTCCTCCAACGTGCCGGGCCGGGCGATCTCTCGCTCGCGGCCCGCTGCTCGACCAGCGGGCAGACGACGTATGCCTGACGTCCCTCGCGCAGGCGGGCGCGGATGAACTCGTAGGCGCCGGCGCGCTTCTCCTCCCCCACCACCCAGGTGTCGACCGGCTCCCTTCCCGCGGGCAACTCGTGAAGGACGGTAGCGTCGAGGTCGCCGTAGGCGGTCAGCGAGAGGGTTCGCGGAATCGGCGTCGCGGTCATGTGGAGGGCGTGGGGCGCCGCCCCGTCGGGACCCTTGGCGTCGAGCGCGGCCCGCTGCTCGACCCCGAACCGATGCTGCTCGTCTACGACGCAGACGGCGAGCCCACGAAACGCGACCTCGGGCTCGATCAACGCATGCGTCCCGACCACCACGCGGAGCTCGCCGCTCGCGAGTCGCGCCAGGGCCTCCCGGCGCCGCGCCGCCGGCGTCGCGCTGGTCAGCAGCGCGAACGGGAGCGGGCGCTGCGCGAGCAGCCGGTCGAGCGTTGCGGCGTGCTGGTCGGCCAGCGTCTCGGTCGGAGCCATCAGGGCCGCCTGGTATCCGCTCTCGACCGCGCGCAGCATCGCGAACAGGGCCAGGACCGTCTTCCCGCTTCCGACCTCCCCCATCAGCAGGCGTTGCATCGGCTCGGGGCGCGCCAGGTCGCCGTCGATCTCCTCGACCGCCGCCCGCTGGTCGCCGGTCAGCTCGAACGGCAGCGACCCGAGCCAGTCCGCGACCAGCTCTCCGGGGCTCCCCAGGTCGACACCGGGTCGCCTCGCCCGCCGCCCCTGGCGGCGCGCGGCGAGCGCCGCCTGATGCAGGAACAGCTCCTCGAAGGCGAGCCGCTCGCGAGCCCGCTCGGCGTCGCCGAGCTGCTCGGGAAAGTGGACCGCGGCGAGGGCGTCGGCCGCGCCCGCCAGCCGGCGCCTCGCGCGAAGCTCCGCCGGCAGCGGCTCGATCGCGTGGCGCGCCAACGACCCAACCTGGGACGCCCAATCGCGAATTCGCTTCGGCGTCAGCCCCTCGCCCGCCGGATGCACCGGGACGATCCCCGTCGTATGCCGGCCCGACCCCCCTTCCACGAACTCGTACTCGGCGACCCGAAACCGGTCCCGCTCCAGCTTGCCCGAGAGCAGCAGTCGGGTTCCCGGCGCGAGGCGATCCGCGATCCAGGCCTGGTTGAACCAGATCGCGGTCATCGGGCCGCTCCGGTCCGCGACCCCCGCTTCGACGATCCGCAGGCGCCGCTTGCGGGTCGGGCGCACGCGAACCGACCTCACCTCGACCTCCACGGTGGCCTGCTCGCCGGTCCGCAGCCCGGCGAGCTCCCGAATCTCGCTGCGGTCCAGGTACCGGTGAGGGACGTGGAGCAGGAGGTCGCCGAGTGTCGAGAGGTGGAGCTCCGCGGCGGCCGCCGAGAGGCGCGGCCCGGCTCCCCGCAGGGCGGTGATCGGAGCGTCGAGCCGGCTCGGCTGGGGCCGCGATCGGAGCGGGGCGCGCCGGAGGTCTCCCAGGGCGAGCGCTTCAGGTGATCCGAGCGCGCGGGCGACCGGTCCGGAACGGGGGATCGGTGCCGGGGCGGTCGCCATTCCCTCAAGGCTAGGGTTGACGGCCGATGGGAAGGATCGAGGACAGGCTCGCCGAGCTCGGCCTCGCCCTGCCGAAGCCGTTCGCGCCCCCTCCGGGCGCCGAGTTCAAGTTCGAGCCGGTGAGGGTGAGCGGCGGATTGGCGTACGTCTCCGGGCACCTCCCGACCGATGGCCACGAGGTTCTCGTTCGCGGCAAGGTCGGCGCCGAGCTGGCCGCCGCCGACGGCTACGAGGCGGCCCGACTGACCGGATTGGCGATCCTCGCCTCGCTGAAGCGGGAGCTCGGGGAGCTCGACCGGGTGACTCGCTGGGTGAAGGCCCTCGGGCTCGTCAACTGCGCGCCGGGCTTCGACGAGACGCCGGCGGTCGTCAACGGCTTCTCGGCCCTCGTCCTCGAGCTCTGGGGCGATGCCGGGCGCCATGCCCGCTCGGCGATCGGCGCCGCCGAGCTGCCGTTCGGGGTCCCGGTGGAGGTCGAGGCCGTTGTGGAGATAACTCCGGCGAATGAATAACTCCGCCGCCTCCTCCGCTTCGCGTCCGGGGGCGGCGGGCTCGGGCCCAAGCCTTACCCGGCAGGCACCTCCGCATCTACCGCGACTTCGTCGCTAGCGCCGGCGGGCTTACGGTGCTTGCGGAACATCTCCTCCACCCACTTGTATCCCGGGCGCTCCTTGAGCGGGGCGCGGAAGCGCTCGAATCCCTCGGGCGCGGGCGGCAACGAGGGTCCCTCCGGCGGCCGAACCAGAGGGCCGAGGAGCGAGGCGGCGGTGAGGTCGGCGACGGTAAAGCGGTCGCCGACCAGGTAATCGCCGGAGCCGAGCTCGGACTCGAGGCGATCGACTGCTGCCAGGATCTTGGCTCTCGCGAGCTCCGCCCGGCGATCGCTCTTCACCCCATAACGAAGGCCAGTGAAGGTCGAGAAGAACCGCGTCGCCCCGGCGCGGACCGGCCCAAGATCTGCGAGAGCGCGAGGGAGCAGGTCCACGGTGAAGCGCTCGACGATGGCGGGGTCCTTCGTCGCCTCGTGGAAGGCGAGCAGCCGCATATGCGCCCCCAGCTCCTCGTCGAAGAACTCCTCCAGTTCGAGCGCCCGCCGGCGTTCGGCCGGATCCTCCGGATACAGCGGCGGTTCGGGAAATCGGCGCTCCAGCGCCGCGATGATCGCAGTCGAGTCGGCAATCGCCTGCCCGTCGAGCTGGAGCAAGGGGAACGTCTTGTGGCGGCCCCGCGTCAGCCACAGCGCGACGACCATGTGCGCGCCCGGGGTCGGCGCCCGGCGCTCGTGCTCGACGCGCTTGTGAGCGAGCGCCCATCGCGCCTTCTCGTTGAAGTGCGAGATCTCGATATGCCAAAGGACCGGCTGAGGCACGATGTGAACGCTACCCCGTCTCGACCGCAAGCTCGCCGAGCTCGATCCAGACCAGCGTCGGGCCGGGCAGGACCCGGTTGCCCGGTCCGCGCGGCCGCACCCAGCGGCGGGTGGGAAAGGTCAGGCCGCCGACCTCGCGGTGGTCGGCGAGCAGGTGAGCCGCCCGCGCCCAGCCGCCCACGACCGCAGCCGTGTAGTCGTGGCGCCGCAGCAGCCCCTGCGGATCGACGTGGAACGTCTGATGCGGCGAGTGGGTGTCGAGCCGATCGGGAAAATCGACCTCGAGCCGCCGCCATTCCTCGGCCCCCTCTCGCCACGGCTCGCCGTCCCTGACCGTGACCCCTTCGCGGGTCAGGAGCAGCGGCGTCGTGAGGTAGTTCCACATCGCATAGCCCGCGAAATAGGCCGAGTCGAGGGCGTCCCAGCGCAGGTTGCGGCGCAGCCCGGAGAGCCCCGAGAAGGCCGCGCGCGGGTCGTCGCGCGACTCGACCAACCCGCCGGCCGCGGTCTCGATCCGCACCCGGCCGCGATCGAACACGCCCCGCTGGCCGTCGCGCGGGAACGGGTCCATCGTGGCGGCGGGCTCGCCCATCTCGACCGTGAGCTCGTAGTCGCCGAGCCGGTTGCCGGGAAAGCGCGTCCGCACCAGGAACCCACCCGAGCGAACCCGCGCCCTGATCGCCCGCACAGCCCGCCAGCGCTCCACACCACCATGAGCCTCCATCACCTCCTCGAGCAGCGTCACGGGCTAGCGACGAAGTCGCGGTTCATGCGAGTACGACCTGCCGCCACGTAACGAACCCTAACCCGCCGGCCCCGGACGCGGGAGCAGATGGGAAATGCCCGAGCCGCAGGCGAGGGCAAGGTATTCAGGGCGGGAGCGGAGGAGGCGGCGGAGTAATTCATTGCGCAGCAATCAGCCACCAGTAGTGCGGCTGACCGCCGCGCTTGACCTCGAGCTCGACCCCGTCGGGGAGATCGATCGGCAGCTCGTCGGTCGGGATCCGCGCGTCGGCTCCCTGCAGGACGGTGACGATCTCGGCGCCGGCCGCGATCCGCTCGATGGTCGCTGACAGGGTCGATCCCTCGCCACCCCAGGCGACGATCTCCGCGCCCTCGAACCCCACCGCATCCCCCCGCAGGAAGCGCCCCTGCGGGTCGGGCTTGGCGGCCGGCGCGACGGCACCGGTGCGAACCTCGCCCAGCGCGACGTTCAGCCGGTCGGCGTTCTCGCCCGCGTCGAGCTCGGGATCGAACTCGACCAGGGCAACCAGCGCAGCCTGCTGGGAGGTGGACGGCACCACCACCACTCGCCGATCGCTCAGGTCGGCGGCCTGCTGCGCCGCCAGGATCACGTTCGCCGAGTTCGGGAGCACGATCACCTCCGGGGCGCCGAGATCCTCGATCCCGCGCAGGAGCTCGTGCGGCGAGGGGTTGAGGGTCGGGCCGCCGTCGACGACGTAGGCTCCGAGGCCCTCCAGCAGCGTCCGCATCCCGGCTCCCGCGGCGACGGCGATCACGCCGGTGCGACCGGGGGCGACTCGAAGCCGCCGGTCGCGCGCCTCGATCTGCCGCCGCATGTCGGCGTGGTCCTCGTGCGTGATCTCGCCGAGGTCGGCGAACAGGGCCTTGGCCTGCTCGCGCTGGTTCGTGTGGACGTGAACCCGGATCGCGTCCCGGTCGCCGACCACCATCACCGAGTCGCCGAGCTCCTCGAGCCGGGGAACGAACATCTGTGGGTCGATGGCCTCGCCGACGACGACGAAGTTCGCGCACCACCTGTAGCGGCTGTCCTCGTGGTGTGACGGGGTCGTCTCGGGCGGGTCGTAGTGTGGGACCTCGACCGCCTGGCCGCGGAGGCCCGCCAGGATCCCGGCGACCAGCAGCAGCAGCCCGTACCCCCCGGCGTCCACCACCCCGTGCTCGGCGAGCACCGGGAGCTGCTCCGGGGTCCGCTCCAGGGCGGCGTGTCCGGCGTCGACCGCCACCTCGAGCAGCTCGGCGAGCAGGGCATCCTGCTCGTCGTCGGAGGCCCCGGGATCGAGCCGGATCTTCTCCATCTCTGGGATGTGATCTCCAATCGCGTCGGTCATCTCATCGAGCACGGTCAGCATCGTTCCCGGGGCGGGGTTGGGGATCGCCTGCCGAGCCGTCGCCGTCGCCTTCATCAGGGCCACGCGGACCAGCTCCGGGTCGACGAGCTGACCCTTTCGCTCGGCGAGAACCTGTGCCGCGCCGCTGACTATCTGGCTGAGGATGACGCCGGAGTTGCCGCGCGCCCCCATCAGCGCGGCGTGCGCCACCGCGTCGACGATCGCCTGTCGCCCGACCTCGTCGACCTGACGCCCGTCGACGCTCTGCAGGGCCTCGATCACCGCCTGCAGCGTCAGCGCCATGTTGTCGCCCGTGTCGCCGTCGGCGACCGGGAACACGTTCAGGTCGTTGACCTCGCGGCGTCGCTCATCGAGGTGGCCGTAGGCGGTCGTGACGACGCGGCGGAATCTCTCGATGGAGGCGTCCGCCTTCACTGCGAGTGATTATCGCGCTACGCGGCCTTGGTGACCTTGTTGGACTTCAGGCAGCGGGTGCAGACGTAGACGCGGCGGGTCCGACCGCGGTCGTCGATCCGGACCTTCTGCAGGTTCGGGTTGAAGCGACGCCTCGTCGCGACCATCGAGTGGCTGCGCGAGTTCCCGAACGCGGGCCCCTTTCCGCAGCTATGACACACCTTCGCCATCAGGTCCGCAATCGTAGCTGCTCCTTCAGCAGCGCCATCCGCATCACCGCGTTGGCCGCGCTGCGACCCTGGTCGCGCTTGTCGCCCCCCGAGCGGGCGAGAGCCTGCTCCATCGTCTCGCAGGTGATCACCCCGAAGGCGCACGGGACGCCGGTCTCGAGCTGGACCTGCTGGACGCCGCGGGCGGCCTCGGCGCAAACGTGCTCGTAGTGGCTCGTCTCGCCCCGGATCACCGCCCCCAGGCAGGCGATCCCCGCGAAGCGACCGGACTCCGCGCACCAGTGGGCGGCGAGGGGCAGCTCGAACGCCCCCGGGACCTCGTAGGCGTGGACCGAGGTCGGCGCGACGCCACCCTCGGCGAACCCCTCGACGGCCCCGTTGGCGAGCCGCTCGGCGAGGTCCGCGTAGAAGGTCGCCACGCAGACCGCGAACTCCCTCGCTCCGAGCACCTCGCGCTGGCGCTCTGAGAAGCTGGACGCCGGCTCGCCTTCCCCCGGGGTGGGGTCAGCCATCCGCCGATTCGGCCTGGTCGGAACCGAGCGCCTCGCGCTCGAGGTCGCTCTGGTGCTCCTCGTGGATCAGCTCCTCGTCGAGCGGTAGACCCTGGTGGTGGAGGGTGTGGCCGAGGCGCTCGCGCTTCGTGCGCAGGTACTCCTCGTTGTGCGGGTTGGGGACGGCCTGGATCGGGAGCTGATCGGTGACCGAGAGGCCGTAGCCCTCGAGGCCGTGGATCTTCTTCGGGTTGTTGGTCAGGATGCGGATGCTCGACAGCCCGAGGTCGACGAGGATCTGCGCCCCGATCCCGTAGTCGCGAAGGTCCGCCGGCAGCCCGAGCTTCAGGTTGGCGTCGACGGTGTCGAGCCCCTCCTCCTGAAGCCGGTAGGCACGGAGCTTGTTGAGCAGCCCGATCCCGCGCCCCTCCTGTGAGAGGTAGAGCAGCACGCCCGCCCCCTCCCGCTCGATCATCGACAGCGCCGCCTCGAGCTGCTCTCCGCAGTCGCAGCGCAGCGAGTGGAAGACGTCGCCGGTCAGGCACTCCGAATGGACGCGCACCAGCACGTCGTCGTGACCGCGTACCTCGCCCTTGACCATCGCCAGGTGGTGCTTGTCATCGACCAGGGACCGGTAGCCGACCGTGGTGAACTCGCCGAACGCGGTCGGCAGGCGGGTCGAGACCACCCGCTCCACGAGCCGTTCCTTGCGGCGCCGGTAGGCGATCAGGTCCGCGACCGTGATCATCTTCAGCCCGTGACGCTCGCAGTAGGGAACCAGGTCGGGCACCCGGGCCATCGTCCCGTCCTCGTTCATGATCTCGCAGATCACCCCCGCCGGGATCAGTCCCGCCAGGCGGGCGAGGTCGACCGCGGCCTCGGTCTGACCGGCGCGCTCCAGCACCCCCCCATCCTTGGCCTTGAGCGGGAACACGTGCCCGGGCTGGACGATGTCGCCGGGGTCGGTGTGGGGATCCATCGCGACCTGAATCGTGTGCGCCCGATCGTGAGCGGAGATCCCGGTGGTCACCCCCTCACCGGCCTCGATCGAGACCGTGAAGGCGGTGTGGAAGGGCGACTCGTTCTTGGCCGCCATCAGGTCGAGGCCGAGCTCGTCACAGCGCTCCGCGGTCAGCGAGAGGCAGATCAGCCCGCGCCCGTGGGTGGCCATGAAGTTGATCGCCTCGGGGGTCGCGAATTGGGCCGCCATCGTCAGGTCGCCCTCGTTCTCGCGGTTCTCGTCGTCGCAGACGACCACCATCCGGCCGCGCCGGATCTCCTCGATCGCCTCCTCGATGGAAGAAAAGGGTCCCGCCGGCTGCTCCGCTCCCGCGGGGTTGGCGGCAGGACTAGTTTCGGTCATCTTCTTTCCTTTCAGGGTTCACAAAGCCTTGCACGAGGCGCTCCGCATAGCGAGCGATCAGATCCATCTCGAGGTTCACCGAATCCCCCGGGGCGAGGTCGCCGAGCGTCGTCCGGGCGAGCGTCTCGGGGATCAGCGCGATCTCGAACCACTCGTCCGCGAGCCCGGCGACCGTCAGACTCACCCCGTCGACGGCCACCGAGCCGCGCTCGATCAGGTAGCGGCCCAGCTCCGCCGGGATCGTGATCCTGATCCGGCGCGAGACGCCGTCCTGGCTCACCGCGGCGACGGCGCCGGTCCCATCGACGTGGCCCTGGACGAAGTGGCCGCCGAGCGGCTCCCCCGCCCTGATCGCGGGCTCGAGGTTGACCGGCGCCCGGGGCTCCAGGCCCCCCAGGGTCGTGAGCGAAAGGGTCTGGTTGATCACGTCGGCCTCGAAGGCGCCGTCGCCCCGAGACGCCACCGTCAGGCAGGCGCCGTTGACCGAGATCGAGTCGCCCTCGCCCAGCCCGGCCGCGAGGGCGGCGCTAACGCGGAGGCGCGCGCCGGCGTCGCTGCGCTCGATCGCCTCGACGGCGCCGATCTCCCGAACGATCCCGGTGAACACCGCCGGCCCACCTACCATTCCCGCAGGCGCGCGCGGATCAGCAGATCGCCGTCCGAGCGCTCCCACTCCATCGCCAGCGCCCGGGTCGCATCGGTGATCGTTGCGGCGCCGGTCCCCCCGGCCACGGGACTCGCGCCGGCGCCGCCGATCACGATGGGGGCCACGAACAGGCGCAGCTCGTCGACCTCGCTTGCGTCGAGGAACGCCCCGGTCAGGGTCGGCCCCCCCTCGAGCAGCAGGCTGGTGAGGCCGCGGCGACCGAGCTCGGCGAGCGCCCCCGCCACGCGCCCCGCGGGGTCCCCGTCGCAGACGATCACCAGGGCCCCGGAGGCCTTCAGCGCCTCGATCCGCTCCGCCGGCGCCGCGGGCCGGGCGATCACCGCGAGCGGCGCGGCGTCGATCGACTCCACCAGCTTGGAGCTCAGCGGGAGGCGGGCCTCGGAGTCGAACACGACCCGGGTCGGCTGACGGACCGCGCCCGGCTCTCGAGCGGTGAGCAGCGGGTCGTCGGCGAGCGCCGTGCCGATCCCGACGCAGACCGCGTCGGACTCCGCCCGCCAGCGATGGGCGAGGCGTCGGCTGGCCTCCCCGGAGATCCATCTCGAGTCCCCGCCGGTGGTCGCCACCCGGCCGTCGAGGCTGAGGGCCGACTTGGCAATGACCAGCGGACGCCCGATGCGGGCGTGCTTGCGGAAGGCCTGGTTGAGGAGCCGCGCGGCGGCCGCCTCCGGGCCGCCGACGACCTCGACCTCGAGACCCTCGTCGCGGAGGATCCCGGGGCCGCGGCCGCTTGCCTTCTCGCTCGGGTCCTCGGACGCGATCACCACCCTCGCGATTCGCGCCTCGAGGATCGCCTCCGTGCACGGAGGCTGGCGACCGTGGTGAGCGCAGGGCTCCAGCGTCACGTAGAGGGTCGAGCCGGCGGGATCGAGGCCGCGGGCGCGACACTCGTGAATCGCCGCGACCTCGGCGTGAAGGCCGCCGAGCTCGGCGTGAAAGCCCTCCCCGATCACCTCGCCCTGACGCGCCAGGATCGCCCCCACCAGCGGGTTGGGGCTGACCCGCCCGCGACCGCCCTCGGCGAGCTCGAGCGCCCGCTGGAGCTGGAGCCGGTCCTGCGCTGTCACCACCGCGGACATCTCTTTGATCGTACGGTCGCCCTTCGTTCGAGCCTGGCGCTCAGCTTGCGCCACCGCGTTGACTGACCAGTCAGTCAATCCGATTGTACGCCTCACCTCGTCTAAGGTGCGCGACCGATGACGCGCGAGGCAACGGCAGAGGCGCGGCGGTTCGGACGCTCCGCCGGGATGCTGTCGGTGGGGATCGGGTCGGCGGGCGTCCTCACGTACCTCTACTTCTCGCTCGCCTCGCACAACCTGAGCCGCACCGCCTACGGCGAGATCGTCGTCCTGTGGTCGTCGGTCTTCGTGCTGATCTCGGTCCTCTTCCGGCCGGTCGAGCAGCTTCTCTCGCGGACGATCGCCGAGCGTCAGGCGCACGGTCAGCCGATCGGCTCGGCGCTGCGAGTCGCCGCGACGATCCAGCTCGGGCTGGCCGTCACCTTCGCCGTCGTGGCGCTGGCGCTCCGCGGCCCGATCCAGGACGACCTCCTGTCGGGCAACGAGACCCTGTACTGGATCCTGGTCACGGCGGTGCTCGCCTTCGCCGCCAGCTTCTTCGCGCGCGGCTTCCTGGCCGGGAATCGTCGGTTCGGGCTCTACGGCGGTCTGCTACTGGCCGAGTCGACGGCACGAATGTCGTTCGCCGCAGCGGTCGCGCTGGGGATCACCAGCGGGCAGACCGCAGTCGCGCTCGGGATCATCGCCGCGCCGATCCTCAGCCTCGCGGTGGTCCCGCTCGCCTTCGCCGGTAGGGCGGTGCGGGTGCGCGCCGCCGAGACCCCGCCGGAGTCCGGAACCCAGGCGGAGTTCACCCTCGCCCGGGGCGGCGGGTTCGCCGCCGCGGTGCTGCTGATCATGGTCAGCGAGCAGACGCTGCTCAACGCCGGCCCGCTCCTCGTCCGGGCCTCGGAGGACGCCGCCGCGGCGGGGTACATCTTCAACGTGCTGATGATCGCCCGCGCCCCGCTGGTCGTCTTCCAGGCGGTCGCCACCAGCCTGCTCCCCCACCTGACGCGGCTGCGCTCAAGCGCCCGGGCGACCGACGCGGACGCCTTCCGGCTGTCGATCAGGGTCACCCTCCGGGCCGTCGCCGCCTTCGCCGGCACGGTCGCGCTGGTCGTGCTCGTGGCGGGCCCGGAGTTGATGCAGATCGCGTTCGGCGACAAGTTCAGCTACGACCGGGCGGGACTGCTGCTCGTCACGGCCGGGATGGGCTTCTACCTGTCGTCGGGAACGCTCAACCAGGCGGCCCTCGCCCGAGGCCAGGCACGGCTCGCGGCGGCCTGCTGGGGAACCGCCGCGATCGCCTTCCTGGCCTGGAACCTGCTCCCCGTCCTGAGCGAGTTCCGTCGCGTCGAGGTCGGCTTCCTCGGCGCCGCCGCCCTGCTCTGCGGACTGCTCTTCCTGCTCTATCGCAGCCCGCGGGTGCGGGTCTCCGACGCCGTGACGCCCGGCTCTCCGGAGGAGATCGAGGCGACGCTGGCCGCGGCCGACGAAGCGAGCTAGGTAGCGCCGGCGGCGGTGGTGATGCGGCGGTAGGCGTCGGCGGGCTCGGGATCACCGAAGACCGCCGATCCGGCGACGAACAGGGTCGCGCCGGCCTCGGCCACCGACCCGACCGTGTCGGCGTCGATCCCGCCGTCCACCTCGATCCGCTGGACCTGGGCGAGGTCGACCAGCCGGGACACCTTGTCCGGGGACGAGGCGATGAACTCCTGGCCGCCCCAACCCGGGTTGACCGACATGCAGAGGACCAGGTCGGCGGCCGAGGTCAGCTCGGTGACGGACGTTGCGGGCGTTCCGGGGTTGAGCGCCACCCCCGCCAGGCAGCCGGCCTCGCGGATCGCGCCCAGGGTCCGGTTCACGTGCGGGTCGGCCTCGAAGTGGAAGGTGATGCAGTCCGCCCCGGCACGGGCGAACTCGGCGACGTGATCGCCGGGGCGCTCGATCATCAGGTGGACGTCGAGGGCGCCCCCGGCGTCGTGGACCTGGTCGGCGATCGAGGCCGCAACCAGGGGCCCGATCGTGATCGGCGGCACGAAATGGCCGTCCATGACGTCGATGTGGATGATCCGAGCGCCGGCGGCGATCACCTCGGCGACCTGAGCGCCGAGGCGAGCGAAGTCGGCCGAGAGGATCGACGGCGCGACCCGTCGAGCGCCGAACAGCTCGGCCGCCGAGCCGGCGCGCGCAGGCTGGCCTGTCGTCGTCTCCATCAGACTGGCTGCAGCATCGAGTTGCCGCAATGCTGGCAGAGCAGGTCCTCGGAGGAGCTCATCCGGACGATCGTCTGATGCGCGCCGCAATTCGGGCACTGCGAGGCGAGCTCGTAGCGCCGCAGGCAGTAGACGCATCGGTACCGGCCCGGCAGCTGGGTCGGGCGAAGCCAGGGCTCGCCGCAACCCGGGCAGACGGGCCGCTTCAGCGTCTCCCCTCCCCCGGCGTCGGCCGACATCCGCTCAGCCCCCGCCGCCGGCCGGCACCCGGCCACGGCGCAGCCGGGCGACGAAGAAGCCGTCGGTGCGGTCGCGATCCGGTCTCGTCTGCAGGCAGCGGCGGTCGAGCCGGGCGGCGAGCCCCGGGTAGCTCGCCCCGAGGTCGTCGGCGCGCAGCGTCGAGTCACGATCGGCGAGCTCGGCGACCCGGCTCTCGTTCTCGCGGGCCGAGATCGTGCAGGTCGAGTAGACGAGCGTGCCCCGGTCGTCGAGCGCACCCGCCGCGTGAGCGAGGATCGTTCGCTGGATCTGAGCGAGCCGCTCGATCAGGGCGGGCGACTTTCGCCAACGAGCGTCGGGGCGCGAGTTGAGCGTGCCGAGATCGGAGCAGGGCGGATCCACGAGGATGCGATCGTAGCCCCCCGAGATGTCGACGCTGGCGGCGTCCCCTTCGACCACCCGCACGCAGGTCGCGCCCAACCGCTCGCAGAGCTCGCGCAGCTGACGCGCCCTACCGGGGTCGACCTCGACCGCGACGATCTCGCCTCGGTTGCCGAGCCGCGCCGCGATCGCGCTCGTCTTGATCCCGGGAGCCGCGCAGAGGTCGAGCACCCGCTGGCCCGGGCGCGGGTCGAGCAGTGACACGACCGCCTGCGAGACACGCGCCTGAGCGACCAGCTCCCCGCGGTCGATTCGCCGTCGCAGCGCGTCGGTGAGCGGGCCGTGGACGACGAGCGCCTCGGCAGGCGCCAACGGCGCCGCGGCGGCGGGGCGCTCGACCCCTCCCTCGGCGGCGATCAACTCGGCGACGAGGAGGGCGGGGTCCGCCTTGAGCGCGTTGACGCGCAAGCAGGTCTCGGCCGGCTCGTTCATGGCCGCCATCAGCGATCGGGTGCCGTCCGCACCCAGCTCGTCCCACCACATCGCCGCCAGCCACTCCGGGTAGGAATGGAGGACCGCCGCACCCTCGGGCGTGGAGTCCTCGATCGACGCGAGCAGGGTCGAGCGCTCTCTCGCCGCCCGCCGCAGGACGGCGTTGACGAGGCCCGCTGCGGCGGCGGCCCGCCTGGCGCCCGCCGGGCGCTGGGCGGCGACGGCCGACTTCGCCAGCTCGACGGCCTGGTCGACCGCGGCATGGCCCGGCACGCTGTCCGAGTGGAGGAGCTCGTAGAGGCCGAGGCGGAGCGCGGCCAGCACCGGCGGGTCGAGCCGGGCGACGGGGCGCCCGGCGAGTGCCTCGATCAGGTGGTCGGCGGTCCCGCGGCGCTGCACCGCGCCGTAGGCGAGCCGCTGGGCCTGAGAGCGTTCGCGGCGGTCGAGCCGATGGCGCTCCGCGGCCGCCGGCAGGGCGCGATCGGCCCAGGCCCCGTGCTCGAACACGCGACGCAGGACCTCGTAGGCGGCGCGGCGCTGGGGGGTGACCTCCGCCTTCACCCGGAGAGCCGTGGCTCCGGGTGCCCGCGGAGGTATGCGTCGGCGGCCATCGGGCGTCCGCCAGCCGGCTGGACGAGCTCGAGGCGCAGGGCGCCCTCGCTGCACCCCAGCCGGAGCGCCCCGCCCCCGGCCACCAGCCGGCCCGCTCCGAGCTCGGCCCGCTCCGCGACCGCCGCGCGCACCCCGAGCCGCTCGCCACGGTCGAGCTCGACGAAGGCGCCGAGGTGCGGGCTCAGCGCCCGGACGGTCCGTTCGAGCTCGGTGGCCGTCCTGCCGGGGTCCAGTCGCCGCTCGTCCGGCGCGACCTTCTCCGCGTAGGTGACCAGGGACTCGTCCTGCTCGCGCAGCTCGAGCTCACCCTCGGCCTCGAGGTCGAGCGCGCGCACGATCAGCTCCGCGCCGAGCTCGGCGAGCCGGGTCGCCAGCGAGCCGTAATCCTCCCCGGGGGCGATCGCCACCCGGTCCTGGAGGGCGATCGGGCCCGAGTCGTATCCGGCGCCAACCCGGATGATCGTCACCCCGGTCTCCGCGTCCCCGGTCATGATCGCCCGCTCGATCGGGGCCGCGCCCCGCCATCGCGGCAGCAGCGAGGGATGCACGTTCAGCATCGGGAGCTCGGAGAGCAGCGGCTCGCCGATCAGCTGGCCGAAGGCGCAGACGACCCCCACCTGAGGCGCCGCGGCGCATAGGCGGTCGACGGCATCCGGCCGGTTGATGCTCTCGGTTTGGAGCAACTCGAGCCCGAGCTCCGAGCACGCATCGGCCACCGGGGGCGACCCGGTCCGGCGTCCCCTCCCCCGAGGCCGGTCCGGCGGCGTCACCACGAGCACCGGGCGGTGTCGCGAGTCCGCCAGGTGCCGCAGCACCCTGACCGCGAACTCCGATGTGCCCAGATACACGGTCCGCACGCTAGTTCAGCCTCCCGTCCGAGCTAGCGACGAAGTCGCGGGTCACGCGAGTACGACCTGCCGCCCGGTAACGCGCCCTAACCCGACGACACCGGACGTGAAGCGGAGGATGTCGGCGGAGTGATTGGTCGCGGGTCACGCGAGTACGACCTGCCGCCCGGTAACGCGCCCTAACCCGACGACACCGGACGCGAAGCGGAGGATGTCGGCGGAGTGATTGGTCGCGGGTCACGCGAGTACGACCTGCCGCCCGGTAACGCGCCCTAACCCGGCGACACCGGACGCGAAGCGGAGGATGTCGGCGGAGTGATTGGTCGCGGGTCACGCGAGTACGACCTGCCGCCCGGTAACGCGCCCTAACCCGACGACTCCGCAGGCGAAGCCGAGGAGTCGTCGGCTTGGTGTGACTCCGCAGGCGCAGCCGAGGAGTCGTCGGAGTCGTGGTGCGGGCTGTAGGTGGTGCCCTCGCGGAGCGCCCCGAGCGCCGCCTTGCGCTGCTCGCGGCTCGCGCGGTCGAGCATCAGGATGCCGTCGAGGTGGTCGATCTCGTGCTGCAGCACCCGGGCCTCGAGGCCCGACGCCTCGACCACCAGCAGCTCGCCGTGGACGTCGCGGCCCCGGACGCGCGCGTACAGAGGCCGCTCGACGTCGACCGCCACCCGCGGCAGGCTGAGGCAGCCCTCCTCGGCGGTCGCGACCTCGGCCGAGCACCACTCGAGCTCCGGGTTGGCGATCGCGGTCGCCGTGGCGTCGAGGCCAGCCTGGAAGACCAGCAGGCGGTGCATGACGCCGAGCTGCGTGGCGGCGAGGCCGACGCCGATCGCGTCGTGCATGAGCGAGATCATCCGCTCGACCTCACGCTCAAGCTCGGGCCCGAACCGCGCGATCTCCGAGGCGCGCGACTTCAGCACCGGGTCGCCGAAGGTGCGGATCTGCGCCAGCGCGGCGGTCCGTCGTTCGCGCGCCCGCTCGTCGAGCTCGCCGAGGCGATCGTCGGGCGGCCCCTGGGGGCTCACCAGCTCCGGCTCGCGGACCGTGGCGTCGGGCACGTCGCTCATCGCCACGAGTCTAGAGGCGTCCCACCGGGGACAGTCAGGGCCGTCTCACACAGGATCGACGTCAACCGCGACCGCCACCTCCCGCAGCTCCCGGCCCGTCGCGAGCCCCTCGATCGCCCCGCGCACCGCGGCCACCGAGGCGTCGCGGTCCGTAGCCTTGAGCAGCAGCTGACGGCGATCGCGTCCGCGAAGCCGGAACCTGGGTGCCGGGCCGAGCAGCTCGGTGCCGGGCGGGATCGCGCCGCGCAAAGCGCCGGCGAGCCGCTCGGCCGCTGCCTGCGCCGGCTCGGGATCCGGTGCGGTGAGCTCGACCCGCACCAGGTGTGAGAAGGGCGGGTAGCGAAGCGCCCGGCGTCGCTCCATCTCGCCGACCAGGAACCCCTCGGCGTCATGCGCTGCGGCGTGCCGGATCGCGGGCGCGTCGGGGGCGAGCGTCTGGACCAGCACGCTCCCGCCCCGCTCCCCGCGGCCGCTTCGCCCGGCCAGCTGGGCGACCAGCGCGAAGGTGCGCTCCTCGGCCCGGAAATCGGGGAAGCGCAGGGTCGCGTCGGCGTCGAGCACGACGCTGAGGACGACGTCGGGGAAGTCGTGACCCTTGCCGACCATCTGCGTGCCCACCAACACGCCCGCGTCGGCCTCGTCGAAGCGCCTCAGGATCTCGAGCGGGCCCCCGGCGCGCGCCGCGCTGTCGGAGTCGAGCCGGAATACCGGCAGGGGTGCCGCGGCCTCGGCCAACAGCGTCGCCAGCCTCTCGGTGCCGACGCCGTGGCGTCCGACGGCAACCGAGCCGCAGTCGGGACATACATCCGGGACCCGCTCCGCATGGCCGCAATGATGGCAGCGCAACCCCCAGCCTTCGCCGCCAGCCGTGCCGGACGGCCCATGGATGACCAGGGACACGTCGCAGCTGGGACAGCTCCAGGCCCGCCCGCATGCCTGACAGGCGAGGAAGGGGGCCCAGCCGCGCCGGTTCAGCAGCACGATCGCCTTCGCGCGCCGCTCGGCGACCTTCGCCAACGCCTCCACGGTCCGTGGATGGAGGGGCCCCGACCGGGGTGAGCGCCCCCGCAGGTCGACGACCTCGACCGGCGGCAGTGGACGGCCATCGGCTCGACTCGGAAGCTCGAGCCGCCGGAGGGCCAGCCAGCTCTCCGGTCGGGGGGTCGCGCTGCCGGCCACCAGGGCAGCGCCACCCTGCGCGGCCCGATGCCGCGCCACCTCGCGGGCGTCGTAGCGAGGATCGCCCTGTTGCTTGTAGGAGGCGTCGTGCTCCTCGTCGATCACGACCAGCCCCAGGTCACCGACCGGCGCGAAGATCGCCGAGCGCGGCCCGACGCAGATCCTTGCCTCGCCGGACTCGAGCCGCCGCCACTCGTCGCGGCGTTCGCCCCGAGTGAGCCGCGAGTGGAGCAGCGCCACCCGGTCGCCGAATCGCGCCGTGAACCGGGCCACGATCTGCGGCGTGAGCGCGATCTCGGGGACCAGCGCGATCGTCGCTCTGCCTCGCCGGAGCGCCGCCTCGGCGGCGGCGATGTAGACCTCCGTCTTGCCCGAGCCGGTGACGCCGTGCAGCAGCAGCTCCCGCTCTCCGGAGCCTTCGATCGCGGCCTCGATCGCGGCCAGGGCCTCCCGCTGGTCGACCGAGAGCCGCGGCCGAGGCGAGCGGGCCCCGACCGCGACGACCGCCGGTCGCCGGCGACGCTCGCGGCTCCGCAGGGTGACCAGCCCGCGCGCCTCGAGGCGCTTCAGCGTCTCGCGGCTGACCCCGGCGGCGGCTTGCAGCTCGGAGGCCGATCGCTCGGACGCCGGCCCCCCGTCCGAGCGGACGAGCTGCGCCAGCGCGCCGCGCTGGCGACGGCCGCGCCGGGCGCCGGCGTCGAGCGCCTCCCGGCCCGCCTCGGTCGCCGCCGCCAGCAGCTCGAGGCGCGGGGCGGCGCGGCGCCCGCCTCTGCCGACGTCGGGCGGCAACACCAGCTCCAGTC
>JAHEXV010000028.1 GCA_023251935.1 bacterium
GCGAGAAAGCATCAAATTGATGCCCGATTGATGCCCGTCACTCCGGCACGTAGAACCGGATCTGGCTTGTTCAAGCGAAGGCGCCTACCGGAATCGAACCGGTGTAAACGGCTTTGCAGGCCGCTGCGTAACCACTCCGCCAAGGCGCCTTGGAGGGCTAGCGTAGCGAGCGCCAGGGCCGGTTCGCGAGTCTGGTCCGCTGCCGCTGTAGGGTCGCCGGGTGGCTCAGCTCACGCAGGAGCGGGTTGGGGGAATCGCCTACCGGGAGGCGCTTCCCGAGCCGGATCGCGGCCTAGCGCCGGCGCTCTGTCTGCACGGGTTCCCCGAGACCTCATACATGTGGCGAGCGGTCCTGGCCGCGCTCGCCGACTCGGGCCGGCGGGCGATCGCCCCGGACCTCCCGGGCTTCGGGGACTCAGAGCCCGATCCGCCCAGTACCTGGGAGCGCCACACGGCAGCCGTCGAGAGATTCCGCCGCGATCTCGCCCTGGAGCGAGTCGCCTTGGTCGTCCACGACTGGGGAGGGCTGATCGGGCTGCGGTGGGCCTGCGAGCACCCGGAAGCAGTCGCCGCGCTGATCATCTCCGGCACGGGCTTCTTCGCGAACGGCAAGTGGCACGGGATGGCGCGCTCCCTGCGCACCCCGGGCGAGGGGGAGCAGCTTGTCGGGGCGCTGGACCGACAGGGGTTCGCCCAGATGCTCGGCACCCTCTCCCCCGGCTTCGACGCCACGGTCACCGCCGAGTACTGGAAGGCGTTCGAGGCGCCGGAGGGCCGGCAGAGCATCCTCGACCTCTATCGCTCGGGCGACTTCGCCAAGCTCGAGCCGTACGACGGCCAACTCGCCGCGCTGGGGGTGCCAACCCTGGTGCTCTGGGGCGAGAACGACGCCTTTGCCCCGGTGGCCGGCGCCCACCGGCTGAAGCGCGAGATCGCCGACGCGAAGGTCGTGCTGCTGGAGGACTCCGGGCACTTCCTCTACGCCGACGAGCCCGAGCGGGCGGCCGCCGAGGTCGCCGAGTTCCTGGCCGAGAGCGGCGCCTGAGGGCTCACCGACGGGGCGTGGCGGTGCCGGCGGTGGTGCCGGTCGACGAGATCCGCACCTCGGCCATCGGGCTCGGGTGAGAGTCGCCGAGGGCAGCCTGGACCTTGTCCACGAATCCGGGACAGAGACGATCCGGGTCGGCGGCCTCGAGGAACCGCCGAACCTCCGGCGTCAGCGTGTCGATGATCGTCCGGAAGAAGACCCGCCGCTGATCCTCGGTGGACCCTGCTCTCCACCCGGACAGGTGAATCGCCTTCGAGAGGCGGAGGTGGAGATCTCCGAGATCGATCGGTGGTATCCATTCACCGCGGGTGAAGTGGTCGGCCACCAGGTCGCGGTTATATCGCCCGGTGAAGAACTCGATCAGCTGGCGGGCGTGAAGCAGAAACGAGTCGACGGCGGCGTTGCGGAAGGGCATGCCCTCGTCGGGCAGATCCTTGACCGCGCCATCCAGGGCTCTCGTCTCGAACGACTCCGCCAGCGCGTAGAGCATCCTGATCTCGTGGAGCACAGGCTCGGATTGCACGGGGGTGCCGACGTTACGTCGGGCCATGATCCGCAAAGCCTGGCAGCCACGGCGGACGGCAGCGGCCGACGCATGTCGCTCACGGCGCCGCTCGCCTGTCCGTTGCCCCTCTGCACGGCACGAACGAGAACCGTGTCAGAACCCCACCGTGTAGTCCCGCACGGCCTCCGGTTCGAGGAAGGCTTCGCAGCGCCGACGAGATGGCCGAGGCGCAGTGGATCTTCACGACTCGCCCAGGCGGAGCAGGCTGCGCTCAACTAGCCCTGGGGCACGACGCTCAGGTGACCGGACGACTCCCCCGGCCTCCCTGGGCTAGGCAGAGAACACCACGAGCTTGTGAACTGGATCCGGCTCGACGCTCGGGGCGATGAAGTCATCGCCTCCGACCTCCTTCATCGCGGGGATCAGCTTTTCGCTTCGGAACTGCTGGAACCTCTCCTCGGAATCCCAGACCGTGATCACGCGCCAGCCGCCACCCGAGGGTCCGGCGATGTGGACCTGGCAACCCTCGGGGAGCCGACCATCCGGCATCACTCGGGGGTTGACCTCGTCATAGAAGCTCTGATTTCCCTGCGGAATCTCATTGACCACCGCTACTGCCATGAGCGTCTCCTCTCGTTCTGTATTCGGAACGGGCCGACGCTATCCCACTGGCGGGCAACAGGAGCCGGTTCCGGCTGTGGCCGCCTCAAACGACGGTGGCTTGCAGAAGCACGCCTATGACACCACAGCCTAGGACGACCCACAGCACCGTCAGCTTGGAGTGCCAGCGATTGAGCGCCAAGAACGCGCCGATGGCGAGCAGGGCCGTGTAGACGTCGACCACGCTCGTCTTCAGGATCTCGACCGTGACCGCCGCGATCAGGCCGATCACCCCGGCAGCGACTCCGAGCAGAAATGGCCGAAACCGCTCGTTCTCGGCGACCGAGACGAGCTGGCGATGGAGAAAGATCGGGAAGACGAAGGCCGGGAGGAAGATGCCCACGGTTATCACCAGGCTGCCGCCCAACCCGCCGGCGAGATAGCCGACGAAGGTGGAGAAGATGATCAGCGGCGCCGGAAGGACGCCGCTCATCGCCAGGCCATCCACAAACTGGTCGTTCGTCAGCCAGTGGTGCCCCGAAACCGCACTGTCGTGCAGGAACGGGATCACCGTGTACGCGCCGCCGAAGGTGAGCAGCCCTGCCTTCAACCCCTCGAAGAAGATCTGTGCCGTGAGCGAGAGGGTGATCGTCCCGGCGACGACCAGGGCTAGCGCCGTCGGGCTCACAACCAACGAGTTGGCGCGCCGGGTCCAGCGGGAAGCGTTCTTCCACAGCTCGTAGGCCAGCCCCGCGCCCAGAAGCACCAGCACAAAACTGGCGTCGGCGAACAGCGTCAGCGCGAACCCGGCGACGGCGAGCAGGGCAAGCGGCAAGTCGGTGATGAAGGAGCCACTCAAGCGGACCAGCGCCCGGGCGACCAGCGCCCCCACCGCCGCCGTCAGTCCGTAGAAGAGCTGATCGAGGTGGGTCGCCAGGCTGGCCTCGACGTAGA
Organism: bacterium; assembly: GCA_023251935.1. Lineage (GTDB taxonomy): Bacteria > Actinomycetota > Thermoleophilia > Solirubrobacterales > 70-9 > AC-56. Next base: position 3,108 of record JAHEXV010000028.1, read on the forward strand.
GGACCGAGAGGCCCAGCATGAGGATGAAGCCGGGCAGCATGAAGCCGAGCCCGGCGAGAAAGCCGCCCAGCTTGCCGCCGCGCAGGCGTCCGAAGTAGACGCATAGCTCGTGCGCCTCGGGGCCGGGCAGCACCTGGTAGACGGCGAGGAGCTTCTTGAAGCTCTCCTCGGAGACCCAACCCTCCTCGTCGACACACTCCCGCTTGATCATCGCGATCTGCGCCGCCGGTCCACCCCAAGCGAGCAGGCCGAACTTCAAGAAGCGGATGAAGATCGAGCGCAGCGGGTCTGCACGCAGCGGATGGGCAACCTCGGGTGGCAAGGTTGCGGATTGTGCCTAGCTATTGAACGTCGGGGCCGCGGACCGCGGGCCAGTCCCGCAGCCCGGGGGCTTCGAGGGCATCCGCCGGTTCATGAAACCAGGCGTACCGCACGACCTTGCCGTCGCTGAGGGTCCACAAGGCCGACTCCCGACCCTCTACTTCGACACCGCTCCCTCGCCCGCGCGCCCGGTAACGCACGATCACCGCTACCTGATCTCCCACGGCGCTGAACTGCTCCGGCTCCATCTGCCAGGTCTCCCACCCCTCGAAGACCTTTTCAACCGCATTGATGAACGCACCGAGGCCGCGTCGGGTTCCCGGTTCCACGGCTCCGACGGGATTCACGTACTCGATCTCCGGGTCCATGAACTCGATCGGGCCAGGGAACTCGTTCCGCGCCCAGGCGTCATAGAAGCTCCGCACCACCTCGACGTTCTCTTCCGACATCGCCTACTCCGAGAGCCCGGCGGCTTCGAGGGCTTGGGCGCGGTCCATATAAGACCGAACACGCACGATCCTGCCGTCGCGGACCGTTTGGACGGTGCCCGTGTCGGTCTCGACCACGACGCCGCTCTCCCGGCCCTTGGCGACTTCGTGGTGATAGACGACCACGTTCTCCCCGCCGGCGTCGATGTACTCGTCCGCCCGCATCTCCATCCGCTCCCAGACCTCGAAGTAGTCGGCAAACCCTTGCACGACCTCTTCGCGGCCGTTGTAGACCCGGCCCTCGTCGATGCCCCCCACGGTCGCATGCCACTCGATCTCAGGGTCGAGCGCTGCCAGGGCCCTCTCCACGTCGCCGCTCAGGAAGGCCTCGTTTGCGGCCCGGACAACCTCGACGTTCTCCTGCGACATTGCCCGCGCAGTATCTCGCCCCCGAAGACGCTTCGTGGATCAGTTCGTCGCCGTGGTCACGCAGCGGAACTGATGGGGAATGTCAGGAGCGGCATAGCCAAGTCCGATGTTGCGAGACTCGTCGTCCCGGAGATCGGCAGCGTTGTCACCGGTCTGACTAGTGAAGTGGGTCGAAACCCACTGCGGCGTCTGGGGCGCGCCGAGGTGGTCGAACGCGAGCGCGAGCTCGGCGTCGCTCGGCAGGCGGCGTTTCGCCCTGGCGTCGGTTTCGAGTCGCTCGTCAGGACGCAGCAGCGGGCAGCGCGTTAGCGGAGCCTTCCCTGAGAGCGGCTGATGGGATTCGAACCCACGACCTTCTGCATGGCAAGCAGACGCTCTAGCCAACTGAGCTACAGCCGCGCAGGGCGCCATTCTAGCTACGCGGTCGAGCCCTCCGGACGGCGCTCAGTGGGCTGCGTCGAGCGCCTCGTTGACGAGCTGATCGGCGCGCTCGTTGGCCTCCCGGCGGACGTGGCGAATCGACCAGCGGTCGAACTCGGCGAGCGCCTTGCGGACTCGGCCGTGGAGGTCCCGCAGGGCGGCATCCTTGACCCGGTACTCGCCGCGGACCTGGCGCACGACCAGCTCGGAATCGCCGATCAGCTCGACCTCGTCGGCGCCGAGCTCCCGGGCCCGCCCGATCCCGAGCAGGAGCGCTCGGTACTCGGCCACGTTGTTGGTCGCCGGGCCGATCGACTCCGAGCGCTCCTCGATCACCTCGCCATCCGGGTCGGCGAGGACCGCGGCGATCGCCGCCGGGCCGGGGTTGCCGCGCGACCCCCCGTCGACGTTGACCACCAGCCGGCGGGCGCTCAAGCGATCACCGGCGGGAAGCGCTCACGCTTCCTGGGCTGATGCCTGCTGGCGCTTCCCGGCGCCACGCAACCGAAGCCTGCCGTCCTCGACCACGGCCGCGTTCCAGGCGCGAGCCTCCTCGGCCAACTCGGAGACCTCGTCGCCCTTGGCCACCTCGCGGACCCACTCGTCATCGCCGTCGGCGCTCACCTCCCACTGGTACCAGGAGAGCTCCCAGGCCACGGTCACGAGGGCCAGCTGACGGGGCGGGTTGGGGACGACCGCGGCCTGCGGCTCACCCAGCGAGCGGATCAGGCCGGCGACCTTGCGCGACTCCTCGCTCGAGTTGAAGCTCTCGACCGCGCGGCGCATGATCGCCTCGGGCCCGCGGCGCGGCCGCGGGGTCTGCGGCGGCGCGGCCTGGCGGGCCGGCTCTCGCTTCGGGCGCCGCTCCGGCTGAGGGCGCTGCGCACGCGGCGCCTTGTCCTCGGGGGCCATCTCCAGCGACGGCGCCGCCTCGGCCCCTGCGGCGGACTCCGGCGGCGGATCAGGCTCCGGCTCGCCGGGCGCTTCGGGGTCGCCGGGGCGCTCGGGCTCGGGCGTCGGCTCGGGCTCGCGCTCGGCGGCCGCGCGGGCCGAGGGCCGCCCCGCTCGGGCGCGCGAAGCCACTCCGGCCAGCCGCTTTCGGAGCGCCTGCCCGCGTCGGGCCCGAGCCGGGGGCTCGGGGGCGATCGTCCCGTACTGCTCGGCCGGGATCCATCCCGACGCCTCGGCGCGAGAGCGGCAAAGGACACAGACCCCGAAGCGCTCGCCCTGCGAGCTCACGTACTCGTGCACCTGCTCGCCCTTGAGCAGGGTTCGCGAGCAGACGTCGCAGACCGGATGCTCCATCGCCTCAACGTAGCAACGCCGCCGAACGGCACGCGGGCCAGCCGTTGCGACGGCCGGACCGCCTCAGCCTCGCTCTAGGCCGCCTTCTCCTCGCCGCCGTCGCCGGCCTGGGCGATCACCTTCTGGGCGATCTGCCCGGGCACCTCCTCGTAGCGCTCGAACTCCATCGTGTAGTCGCCCCGGCCGCCGGTGATCGCTCGCAGGTCCGGAGCGTAGTCGAGCACCTCGGCCATCGGCACCTCGGCCTTGATCTCGGTCATCGACCCCTTGGGCTCGACGCCCAGCGGGCGCCCGCGCCTCGAGTTGAGGTCCCCGACCACGTCGCCGACCGCATCCTCGGGCACGACGATGGTCATCTGGACGATCGGCTCCAGCAGGTAGGGCTCGGCCTCGCCGACCGCCTGCTTGAAGGCCATCGAGCCGGCAATCTTGAAGGCCATCTCGGAGGAGTCGACCGAGTGGTGCTGACCGTCGTAGAGGCGCACCCGCACGTCCTTGACCGGGTATCCGGCTAGCACGCCCTGGTGCATCGCCTCGGCGATCCCCTTCTCGACCGCCGGGATGAACCCCGTCGGGATCACCCCGCCCTTGATCGCGTTCACGAACTCGAACCCGGCCCCGGACTCGGCGGGCTCGATCTCGATCTTGCAGTCGCCGAACTGGCCTCGGCCGCCGGTCTGCTTCTTGTAGCGGCCGTGGGCCTTCGCGGTCTTCCGGATCGTCTCCAGGTAGGGGACCTGGGGCGGGTGGAGCTCGATCTCGGCGCCGTAGCGCCGCTTCATCCGCTCGGTTATCACCTCGACGTGGACCTGCGTCAGCCCGGCGATGATCTGCTCGCCCGTCTGCGGGTCGCGGTGGACGTCGAGCGTCGGGTCCTCCTCCTCGAGGCGGCGAAGCGCGGTGGCCGCCTTCTCCTCGTCACCCTTCGACTTCGGCTCGAAGGCGAAGGCCATCACCGGGGCGGGAAGGTCGAGCGGCGGGAACGAGACGCCGGCGTCCTTGCTGGCCAGCACGTCGCCGGCGCGGGTCTCGCGGAGCTTGGCCACCGCGCCGATGTCCCCGGCGCCGAGCTCGTCGATGTTGGTCGCGTCCTTGCCGCAGGGCGCGGCCAGCTGGCCGATCCGCTCCTTGGCCTTGCGGGTGACGTTGAACGCCTGCGAATCGGAGCGCAGGACGCCGGAGTAGACCCGCAGCATGTTGATCCGGCCCGTGTAGGGGTCGGCGGTGGTCTTGAAGACGTAGGCGACCGGATCGCCGTCCTCGGACGGCTCGATCTCGGTCTCGCCGCCGTCGGCGTCGAGGGCCGCGGCGGCGCCACGCATCGCGGGCGAGGGGACATCCTCGACCAGCGCCTCGAGCAGGCGGTTGGTGCCGAGGTTCTTGGTCGCGACGCCGCAGGTGACCGGGAACAGATGGCCCTGCGTGACGCCCTGCTTGAGCGCCGTGACGATCTCCTCGTGCGAGATCTCCTCTCCCTCCAGATAGCGCTCCATCAGCTCGTCGGAGTTCTCGGCGACCTCGTCCATCAGCTTCTCCCGATACTCCTCGGCCTGGGCCTGAAGGTCCTCCGGGATCTCGGACTCGGTGGCGCTGCCCCTCCCCTCCCCCTCGTAGGTGAACGCCTTCATGTCGATCAGGTCGATCACCCCCCGGACCTCGTGCTCGGCGCCGATCGGGATCTCGGTGGCAACCGCGTGGGCGCCGAACGCCCCCTTCAGCGACTCGAGGGTGCGGAAGAAGTCGGCGCGCTCGCGGTCGAGCATGTTGACGAACACCAGGCGGGCCAGGCCCTCCTGCTGGGCGCGCTCCCAGAGGCGCTCGGTGTGCACCTCAACGCCCATCACGGCGTTGACCACCACCACGGCGGCGTCGACGACGCGCAGCGCGCCGAGCGTGTCGGCGATGAAGCTCGGGTCCCCCGGCGTGTCGATCAGGTTGATCTTCCGATCGCCGTACTCGAACGAGGCGACCCGGGCGTCGATCGACATCTCGCGCTCCTGCTCGTCGGGCTCGAAGTCGAACACGCTCGAGCCGTCCGCGACCCGCCCCAGCCGGTTGACGACCCCCGCCTCGTAGAGCAGCGCCTCAGCGAGGCTGGTCTTGCCGCTGCCCCGATGGCCGATCAGGGCGACGTTGCGAATCCGGTCGGCCGGCTTGTGCGCCACGGCCCCAATATATGTCAGGGCCGAAAGCCTGTCAGGGCAGACTGCCGGCGAACCGCGAGCGCAGCCCGAGCACAGCCTTGGTGTGCAGCTGGGAGACTCGCGACTCGGTCACCCCGAGCACCTCGCCGATCTCGCGCAGGGTGAGGTTCTCGTAGTAGTAGAGGGCGATCACCAGCCGCTCACGCTCGGGCAGCGACTCGATCGCGTCGGCGAGGCGATCCTTGACCTCGGAGGAGTGCGCCTCGGCCTCCGGGTCGACCGCGTTCGGGTCGGTGATCGTGTCGAGCACCGAGATCTGGCCGCCGCCGCCCTCGGGGTCGGCGAACGTCCACAGGTCGTCGAGCGCCAGCACCGAGGAGTTCGCGATCTCGAGCAGCGCGCTCTGGAACTCCTCGACCGTCATCTCGAGCTGCTCGGCCATCTCCTCGTCGGTCGGCGAGCGCTGCAGCTCGGCCTCGAGCTTGGCGTGGGCGCGCTCGATGTCGCGGGCCCGCGCCCGCACCGACCGCGGCACCCAGTCGAGCGAGCGCAGCTCGTCGATGATCGCCCCCTTCACCCGGGCGACCGCGAAGGTCTCGAACTTGATCTGGCGGGCGGGGTCGAAGCGCTCGATCGCCCCGATCAGGCCGAGCAGCCCGTAGGAGATCAGGTCGCCCTCCTCGACGTGCGACGGCAGCCCCGAGGCCATCCGACCGGCGATGAACTTGACCAGCGGCGAGTAGGCGACCACGAGGCGCTCGCGGGCTCGCTCGTCGCCCTGATCCTTGTAGCGCCGCCAAAGGTCGCGCAGTTCGACGGCTTTGACGTTGGTCTCCATCGTGATACCCGGGCCCCAAAACTTATCCGCCGCCGGTCAAGCGCGCGGATGAGAGCGCGCGTACTCGCTGCGAAGCCGCTGCGGCTCGACCCGCGTGTACACCTGGGTGGTCGACAGGCTGGCGTGGCCGAGGAGCTCCTGGATCGAGCGCAGGTCGGCGCCACCCTCGAGCAGATGGGTCGCGAACGAGTGCCTGAGGGTGTGCGGAGAGACGTGTCCGGCGACCGCCGCCTGCCGGACCCAGCGCTCCAGCCGTCGCCGCACGTCGGACGGTGACAGGCGCCGGCCGCGCCGCGACAGGAACAGCGAGGGCTCCGAGCGATCGGCGCTCAGCGCGGGCCGGGCCACCTCGAGATAGCGCTCGAGCGCCCGCTGCGCTGGCTCTCCCATCGGGACGATCCGCGTCTTCGCCCCCTTGCCGTTGACCCGCAGGGCCTCCGACTCGAAGTCGGGCGAGTCGAGGTCGAGCCTGACGATCTCCTCGGCGCGCAGCCCGCAGGCATAGGCGAGCTCGAAGATGGCCCGATCGCGGACCTCCAGCGGCCCCGAGGCGGGGATCCGCTCCAGGAGCGCCGCGATCTCGGTCGGCGCGAGGACGCGGGGAAGCCGCGTGCCGCGCTTCGGGCTCGGCAGCAGCTCGCCAGGGTTGTGGGCGGCGACGCCCGCCCGGGTGAGGTGATCGTGGAGGCTCCGCACCGCGGCCAGCTTGCGAGCGACGCTGGACTTCGACAGGCCGCGCTCCGAGAGCGCCGCGGCATAGGCGCGCAGGTCCCGATGGGCGAGCTCCCCGGGCTCTCGGCCGCGCCGGGTCGCCCACTCGGCCAGCTCGGAGAGGTCGCCGCCGTAGGCCCGCATGGTGTGCAGCGAGGCCCCGCGGGTTCGGAGCTCGCGCTGAAAGCCGACCAGCGCCGCATCCCACGCCGGGCTGATCTCGTTCTGGTTCTCCGACATGGACGGGTGGTTCGCCGGCGGGGCGCCTCGACCTGCGCCTGCATGAACAGCGTCCCCGTTCCCTTGCAGCGGGTATGTTGAGCGAGTGGGTGGCGAGACCTTCCACGGACGAGGTCTGGGAGGGGGGTCTTGAACAAGGTCGCTGCTGCGGCGCTGGCAGCGATCCTCGGCCTCGTGATCGCCCCGGGCGCGTCGGCGCAACGCTCCGGCCTGTTCGCCCAGATCCGCGTCGAGCGCTCTAACGGCTATCGGATTGGGATCGACGCCGTCCGCTGGCAGCATCCCCGCAAGCGTGGCGAGGTGACGATCTCGGTCTTCAACCGCGGCTCCGAGTCGATGTACACGGCGCCGGCGAAGCTGACCCGCCACCGCCTCGACGCCGGGCTCGGTCGCTTCGGGAGGATCGGGGTCCGCTTCCATCCGGGCGCCCTGGGGGTCCAGTCCATCGAGGGCTCGCTGGCGGATCGTCGCGCACACCGGGCCAAGGCGTTCGCCCCGAGCGGCCTTCTCCGCATCTCGATCGCGGAAAGTGGCTCGAACGGGCGCTTCAAGGGCCGGGTCCAATTTCGCGGCGAGCACGGCTACGCGCGGGTTGGCGCCCACACCGCGCACGGCTTCATGGGAAGGGTCGAGACCAGGCGCCAGGAGGGGCGGGAACTCCATGGCGTCGCGCTCGAGGCGAGGTCGGGCGGGGTGCGCTTCGAGGCGCTGGGGCGGTGGGGGTGGGAGTCGAGGGGCTTCGTCGCCACCGAGAAGGAGCGCGTGGGCGAGGTGAAGATCAGGCGCCTCGGGTTGGCGATCGGGCCGAAGAGCTCGTTCGCCTTCGATTCCAACCTGACATCAGCGCACCTCGAGCCGCCGGGTCCGCTCTTCTCCGGCTCCGCCGACTTCGCGTCCCCGGGGGAGTGGACCGGTTCGCTCGCGGTCAGCTTCCCCGGCGATCCCGCCGTTCCCCTGGCCGGAACCGACTTCTCCGCCCGGCTCGGGCGCCGCTAGCGGCGGCGCCCGCCGGCGAGGGGAACGTCCTGCACGGTATGGGTGCTCAGGTGACCTCTCGTCGGCCGGCCCCTAGTTGCCGATGTAGATCGGGGTGCCGAGGGGGACCTGGTCGTAGAGCTCCTCGACGTCCGGGATCGACATCCGCACGCAGCCGTGGGAGGCGGCCGTCCCGAGCGAGGAGACCTCGTCGGTGCCGTGGATCCCGGCGCCGTTATAGAAGCCCATCCACCGCGCCTTGATCGGGTCATCGGGGCCGGGCGGGATCACCTTGCCGGCCAGATCTCCCGCCCAGGACGAGTCCGGAACGTGCCAGGAGGGGTTGACCTGCTTGTCGTCGATCGAGTACTCGCCGGCGGGCGTTTCGAGACCGGCCTGGCCGACGGCGATCGTGTAGGTCTTGGCGAGCTTCAGGTTGTTCCACAGCCGCAGCTCGAAGTTGCCCCGGTCGATGGTCAGGAAGACGGGGTACTTCGCGGCCAGCTGGTCGGTGGTCACCTGCGGGTCGACCCGCTTGACCGGCGGCGATACGGACCGATGGCGCGGGCTCTGGATCGCCGAGCGGAGCCGCGACCGCAGCCCGCCGGTGATGACGGTGAGCCCGTCCTCGGCGGGGACCGTGTTGAGCGAGGCGGGCGTCGGAGCGACGCTTGCGTCCTGCGCGGGCTGGTCGATCTGCTTGGTCACCTCGTCGACGAAGCCGTCGAGCGCGTCGGCCGAATAGGTGATCTGGGGAGCGATCTCACGGTCCACGGAGCCGCCGGTCGCGTAGCGCCAGACGCGGGTCGGAAAGCCGCCGGAGCGGCTCGCCGCCAACGCCGAGCCCACCATCCCGTCGATGTCGGCGCGCACCTCGAGCTTGTCGGCGCTGAGCACGTACTTGTTGCCCTCGAAGGTCACCGTGACCGGCTTGTCGAGGGGGTCGACGAGGCGATGCTGGAGGCGGTGGCGAGCCTGGTCGGTCGACAGGCCGCCGATCGCGACCCCGCCCACCCTGACGCCGCCGGCGATCTTGTCCGAATGCGTCCTGTCGATCGCGTACGCGGCGACCGCCAACACGAACAGGAACCCCAGTGCGGTGGCGAGAGCTATCTGCGCCCTGCGTCCCACGGAACCAGACGGAGTTTAGGCACACGAAAGGCGGTTCTCGGACCGGCGGTGGCGCGGGCGGGCGCCCGCAACGGCGCTTGCGCGCCCGCTCGAGCCCCGCTCGGCCGGGCTCAGATCCCCAACGGCTCGCGGTCCGCCGCCACGCCCCCGCGCTCGCCGGGATGCTCGCGGCGCACGTGCGGGCTCCAGCGAAGGAACTCCTCCACCTCGCGCTCGTAGGTGTAAGTCTGCTCCGCGCCGCGCATCACCGGGGCGAGCCGCTGGTGCTCGCCGAGCTTCAGCACCGTCTCGCGCGTCGTGTAGCTGTAGCGGAAGCCCGTCGCCTTGAACAGGCGATTGTCGACCCCGCGGCCGAAGCGCAGCTGGTTGATGACCTCCTCCGGGATCCGGAAGCCGAGCCGCCGCAGGGATCCGGTCATCAGACCCGTCCCCCACGGCGGCAGCGCCGGCAGGGCCCGCTTGCCCAGCAGCCCGATGATCTCCGAGAGGGCCAGGACGCCGTCCGCGGCGAGGTTGTAGACCCCCGGGGCGACGTGGAAGGCGGCGTGCTCGAGCGCGTGGACGACGTCGTCCTCGTGCACGAACTGCAGCCGTGGGTCGAAGCCGAGCATCATCGGCACCAGCGGCAGCCCGAACATCCGCGTGAACGCCGTCTCGACGTCGGGCCCGAGGACGTTGGCGCAGCGCAGCACGGTGACCGTCACCCGGGGGTTGCGCTCGGCGAAGTCGCCCACCGTCTGCTCAGCCTCGACGATGTCGCGCTCGAGCCCCGTATGCGGCGGATGCGGGCGCGACATCCGCTCGGTGAAGAACGCGGGATCGTCCTGCTCGCAGCCGTAGTAGTGGCCCGAGCTCTTGAACACGAACCGGCGGACCGGCGAATCGGGCCCAGTGCAGGCGGCGAGGATGTTCAGGGTCCCGATGACGTTGTTCTCGTGGGCGCTCCGCGGCGTCGCCATCAGCGAGTTGACGACCAGCCGGGTGTCGATCACGGTGTCGATCTCGGCGGCCCGGACGATCCGCTCGAGCAGCGAGTGCTGGTTGGTCACCTTGACGAACTCGGTTCGCTCGAGCTCCCGGGTCGGGGCGCTCGCGTCGACCCCGATGATCGCCTCGATCTGCTCGAAGCTCTCGAGCGCCTGCGCCAGACGACCGCCCCAATAGGTCGAAAGGCCGGTGACCAGGACCCGCCGGGTGCTCTCGTCGGCCGGCGCCGGTGACTCGGCGAGCGCTTCGGCCGGGTGGCGCGAGGGGTCGCTCACCCGCGCCAAACCGAGCGCCTCTTGGCCAGCATCTCGTGGAGGTTCTCCTGGATCTGGGCTCGGATCTCCTGGGCCAGCGTCTGCACCAGCGCCTTGTCCTCGGCCGCCTCCGCCCCGCCCAGAGCGAGGGTGTCGATCGGCTCCAGGAAGCGGATCCTGAACTTGGCCGGCAGGTATCCGAGCATCCCCAGCGGGCCGAGCCAGGGGAAGGTCGGGGTGATCGGGAAGTAGATCAGGCCGGTGAGGCGCCGCAGGATGTCCACCTGGCCGAAGACCGGCATCGCCTCCTCGGCGCCGACCACGCAGGTCGGGACCAGCTGGGCCTCGGCCCGCATCGCGGCCTCGACGAACCCGCCCCGTCCGAAGCGCCGCAGCCGGTAGCGGTCGCGATAGAGCTTTTCGGTCCCCTTGCGGCCCTCCGGGAAGACCAGCACGAGCTGGCGCTCGTCGTAGAGCAGACGATGGACGTTGGCCGGATGCGCCGCGACCCCGCCGATCTTCGGGATCAGCATCGAGAGGCCCGGGAAGCCCTTGAAGAAGTGCTCGACGGTCAGATAGAGCGGCCGCGGGCGGGGGTGCTCGTCGCGGATCGCCTTGGCGATCATCGCGGCATCCGGCGGGAGGGCGCCGGCGTGGTTGGAGACCAGGAGCGCCCCGCTCTCCGCGGGGACGTTGTCGATCCCCTCGACCTCGACCCGGAACCAGTAGCGGTAGAAGAACTCGATCAGGGTCCGGTCCATGAAGCCCTCGACCCTTTCTGAGCGGCCCCAGTCGTTGAGCCGCCGCTCCGGCTCGATCGCGGGCAGCAGGTCGCGGGGCGCCTCCGCGGGGCGCCGCGCCGGAAGCGCCGCCTCCTCGCTCTCGGGAGCCACAACCGGGGCGTTCAAGGGGGTTCGCCGCTCGTCTGCCATCGGGGGCCATTCTCGCACCCCGGCGGCGCTTCGCCCGGGCCGGAGAATATGTTTCGCTGGATGCGCTCCAAGGACCAGGTGCGACGGGCGGTCTGGCGCGCCATGGACCGCGAACGGGTCTCGCGCTTTCCCGGGGCCGAGGGGCGGATCCCCAACTTCGCCGGCGCCAAGCTCGCCGCCCAGAAGCTCGCCGCCCACCGGCTCTGGAAGCGGGCGAAGGTGGTCAAGGCGAATCCCGACTCCCCGCAGACCCACGCCCGCCGCCTGGCGCTTGAGGAGGGCAAGATGCTGGTCATGGCGGTCCCGCGGCTTCACGACCAGCATCCGTTCCGACTCCTGGACCCGAAGCGCCTGACGAAGGCCCAGGTTCGCGAGGCGGCGACGATCAAGGGGGCGCTCAAGCACGGTCGGATCGTCGCCATCGAGGAGATTCCCGAGATCGACTTCGTGCTCTGCGGCTCGGTTGCGGTCAACCTGAGCGGCGGGCGGCTAGGCAAGGGCGGCGGCTTCTCCGACCTCGAGTACGGCCTGCTGATCGAGGAGGCCAAGATCGACGACCACACTCACGTGGCAACCACCGTCCACCCGATCCAGATCCTGCGCGAGCACCTGATGCTCACCGACCACGACCTGCCGGTCGACCTGATCGCGACCCCCCGAGCGGTGATCGAGGTCGAGCGGATGTACAAGCGCCCCCGGGGAATCCTCTGGGACCACCTGCAACCCCCGCAGATTCACGAGATCCCGATCCTCGAGCGGATGGGGTACGCGTGATGGCTTGTTCAAGCCGTTTCTAGGCGCCGTGCGTCAAGTGCGCGCCGGTCGTCCCGAACGAACATGCCCCGGCGGCGCTCACACTGACCGAGCGTGGCGCTTCCGGTGGCTCGAACCCATCACAGCTCGATCACTTGGCAGCAGACTTTTGAGTCGCGCTATCGTCTGTGGTTCGCCGTAGTCCGGCACGAGGAGTGGGCACGACCGGGGCGCGGACTTAGTTCCGACCCAGGAGGTGTCTCTCATGGCAGGCATCCGAGACGAGATCGTGCGCTGGACTCGCGAGGGCACGCCCTTCGAGTTGATCGAGAACCGCATCAGCGGGCTGCCCGCATCAGATGACGAGAAGTCTGCTCTGTGGCTTTGGGCGTGGTCATACCGCCCCCCCGGCGAGTCATACGGCGAGAGCCGTCGAAGGGTGCTGGCCGACTAATAGAAAGCTCATCGCTCGGCCAGCCAGCCCGGCCTCGCGAGATACTGCGCGGGCGATGTCGCAGGAGAACGTCGAGGCGGTCCGCCGCCAACACAAGCACTTCAACCGGACCGGCGAAGTCCTGCCCGAGGTCTATGACCCCGAGGCCGAATGGATGGCGGCACGCGAGGACCCGGACGCCGAAACCCATCGGGGACTGGAGGCCATACGCCGCTACTTCGCCCAGTGGACGGGAATGTTCGAGGGCATCGACTTTCGCGCCGAGCAGCTGATCGACGCGGGCGACAAGGTCTTCGCCTGGGTTCGGTTCTCGGGCACGGGGGCGACCTCCGGTGCTCCGGTGGAGATGGAGCAGGCTCAGATCTGGACCTTTCGCGACGGCAAGGTTGTGCGGGTCGAGGAGTACTTCGACCGCCGTGAGGCCCTCGAAGCCGCCGGGCTGCAGGAGTAGCTCGGTATGTTCGGCGCCGGAGGCGTGGACGCCGAGGTCCACGAGATCCCGATCCTCGAGCGGATGGGGTACGCGTGACGGACCGCTGACGTCGGTTAGCGCCTGACTCAGCCTCAGAGCCTGATCCGCCCGAGAACCCCGCCACCCTCCCGGCGGGGTTCTTACTTTGGCGGCGGCAATTCGCGCAGCGGCGCGAACTCGTCTAGGCTTCCGCTCGGCGGCCGCGGGGATGCCAGGGTCGCGGAGTCGACTACGTCGACCCCGCACGGGACATCCCGCGGCTTGCCGTGGGCTACCTTGGGCTGCCTGCCTGCCGGAGTCCTCGCCCCGTGTGAGGAGGTGCGGGCGCGGGCCTGGATCCCCCGCCGGCGGAGCCGCTCGGTGGCGGACAGCCTCCGCGGCCCGGTGTCGCCCTCGATCAGCTGGGCGATCTCACAGAAGGCATCGATCCACGGGGAGCCATGGGGCAGCCGCTCGGCCGCCACGTACAGCGCCTCGGAGACATCCAGCACCACAGCTCGCTCGCCGTCCATGGTCAGCTCTTCATCGGCAGCTTCCCGCCTCAAGCAAAGCCCCGAACGAGAGCGCCCGCCGCTGGCCGGAGCGCCCGGGCCCGTTGGGCTAGCGTAGGGGCATGATCACCGGAGGCGAACGGGCAGCCGAGGAGCCGTCGCTCGTCGGCCAGCTGCTGGAGGAGTTCCTGCCGTTCGCCCCGGCGACCGGGCCGCTTCCCGATCCGACCCCCGCCGAGGGCCCCGATCCATACGGCAACCCGGACCCGGAGTGGCTGCGGGTCGACTGGCGTGCCCACCTGCGTCGGGTGGCGGTCGCGATGCCCAGCGAGCCGGCTTCGGTCGGGGCGCCCGAGCTCGACGGCGACCAGCCGACCGAGGTCAACTACGTCGAGCTCTCGGCCGCCGATCCCGCCTCGCGGACCACGGTGCTGTTCATTCACGGGCTGTCGGGATCGTGGCAGAACTGGCTCGAGAACCTCCCCCACTTCGCCCGTACCCACCGCGTGGTGGCGCTCGACCTGCCGGGCTTCGGCCACAGCCCGATGCCCCCGTGGCGGATCTCGATCGAGAGCTACGGCCGGCTTGTGCATCGCTTCTGCGACGCGCTCGAGATCGGCGACTGCGCGATCGTCGGCAACTCGATGGGCGGCTTCATCTCGGCGGAGGCCGCGGTCGCCGAGCCCGATCGGTTCGAGAAGCTGGTATTGGTCTCGGCCGCCGGGGTCAGCAGCGCCCGCCTGAGGCGCCGGCCCGCCGAGACGGTGGCCCGGATGGCCACCGGGACGGCGCCGCTCCTGCTGCGGCTCCAGGAACGCGGGATGCGGCGGCCGCGGCTGCGCCGCGCCACCTTCAAGGGGCTGTTCCATCACCCCGAGCTCCTGCGCCGCGAGCTGCTCCTGGAGGAGTTTCACAACGGCACCGGGAGACCCGGCTTCCTGCCCGCCGTCCAGGGGCTGGTCGGCTACGACATCCTCGACCAGCTCGACGACGTGGAGGTCGCGACCCTGATCGTCTGGGGCCGCAACGATCGCGTCGTGCCGCCGCAGGACGCGGTCGACTACGGGCGCCACCTGCGGAACTCGCGCACGGTGATCTTCGACGACACCGGCCACGTGCCGCAGCTCGAGCGGCCGGTCCGCTTCAACCGGATCCTGGAGACGTTCCTGGCCTCCTAGCCCGGCCCTCGCCCGCGGCTAGCTGGTGACGGCCCCCTCGGAGGCCGACCCGACGCCGCGAGCGTACTTGGCCATCACCCCGCCGCGGAACTGGGGCTCGGGCGGCTCGTAGTCGGCCACCCGTTGGGCGATCTCCTCATCGGCGAGGGCCACGTCCAGCCGGCGGGCGTCGATGTCGATCGTCACCTCGTCGCCCTCGCGAAGGGCGGCGATCGGCCCGCCCTTCACCGCCTCGGGCGCGATGTGGCCGACCATCAAGCCGCGGGTCCCGCCCGAGAAGCGCCCGTCGGTGAGCAGGGCGACCTCCTCGCCGAGGCCCTCGCCGACGATCGCCGCGGTGACGTGGAGCATCTCGCGCATCCCGGGGCCACCGGACGGTCCCTCGTTGCGGATCACGATCACGTCGCCCGGCCGCAGCTTCTGGTCCTTGACGGCGCGGAAGCACGACTCCTCGGTCTCGAAGACCCGCGCCGGGCCCGTCTGCCCCCGCCGCTCGGTGCCGGCGAGCTTGACGACCGAGCCCTCGGGGGCGAGGTTGCCGCGCAGGATCGCCAGCCCGCCCTCCGGCTTCAGCGGGTCCGAGAGCGGGCGCACGACCTCCTGGCCGGGCTCCTCGCGCGCGGCGGCCGCCTCCTCGCCGATCGTCCGGCCGCTGACCGTGATCGCATCCTGGTTCAGAATCCCCGCGTCGGCCAGTCGCTTGAGGATCAGGGGCACGCCTCCGGCCCGGTAGAGGTCCGTGGCCACGAAACGGCCGCCCGGCTTCAGGTCCGCGAGCAGCGGCGTCTGCCTGGAGATGCGCTCGAAGTCGTCGAGCGACAGCGGGATGCCGGCCTCGCGGGCGACGGCGAGCAGGTGGAGGACGCCGTTGGTAGAGCCCCCCGACGCGCAGACCACGGCGATCGCGTTGTCGATCGACTCGCGGGTGATGATCCGGCTGGGGCGCAGGTCGTCGGCCAGCACCCGCACCGCGAGCTCGCCGATCCGCTTGGCGACGGTGGACTTGTCGGGGTCCTCGGCGGGCACCATCGCGGA
The DNA here is from genome assembly GCA_023251935.1 of bacterium. Taxonomy (GTDB): domain Bacteria; phylum Actinomycetota; class Thermoleophilia; order Solirubrobacterales; family 70-9; genus AC-56. Next base: position 18,606 of record JAHEXV010000028.1, read on the forward strand.
GCCGGCGGGCGAGATGCCGAGCGCCTCGAACGCGCAGGCCATCGTGTTGGCGGTGAACTGGCCCCCGCACGCCCCAGCCCCCGGGCTGGCGACATCCTCGAGCGAGCGCAGGTCCTCGTCGGGCATCGTCCCGGCCGCGTGAGCCCCGATCGCCTCGAACAGGTCGACGATGGTCACGTCGTGGCCGCGCCAGCGCCCCGGGGCGATCGAGCCGCCGTAGAGCATCAGGGCGGGAATGTCGAGGCGGGCCAACGCCATCACGCAGCCGGGGATCGTCTTGTCACAGGCCGACAGGCCGACCAGGGCGTCGAACTGGTAGCCGCGGGCCGTCAGCTCGATCGAGTCGGCGATCACCTCGCGGCTGACGAGCGACGTCTTCATGCCCTTCGTCCCCATCGTGATCCCATCCGAGATCGCGATCGTGTTGAACTCCATCGGCGTGCCGCCGGCGGCCCGCACGCCCTCCTTGATCGGATCCGCCAGCTCGCGGAGGTGGAAGTTGCAGGGCATCGCCTCGGTCCAGGTGTTCGCCACCCCGATCGTCGGCCGCGCCAGCGCCGCATCGTCGAACCCGATGCCCTTCATGTAGGCGCGGGCGTGCGCTCGGTCGGGCCCGTCGAAGACGGCGCTCGATCGCGGCCTCGGCAGGCTCACGCCGCGGCCTCGACTCGGCGGGCGCGCCAGTCGCGCAGGCGGACCAGGTCACGCCTCACCTGGGCCGGGTCGAGCTGGCGCCCCGGGACGTGCATGTTGGCCACTGAGATCAGCTGTCTCTCCCCGGCGCGCAGCGACATCCACTTGGCGAGCACGTCGTCGGCGTCCGGCAGCCGCTGCCCGGCCGCCGGGTCGGAGCGATCCGGAAACCCGACGCAGTACTCGTTCAGGAGCTCGCCGCTGCCGGTGTCATAGGCGACGATCGGGCGGTGCGGGTAGAGCAGGTATTCATAACCGCCATCGCCCGACCCGCCAACGGCGATGAAGCCGAGCTCCGAGTACATCGCGTAGTCCTCGGCGGAGACCACCGAGCGAAGCAACTCGCGGGCACGCGACTCCGCCCGGCGCTCGCGACCCGGGTCGTAGGGTGGCGGCGAGAGGCTTGTGACCCGGCGGGTGCCGCGGCGCCGCAGCAGATCGGCCACGGTCGGGCCGAAGCCGACCAGCGCCAGGACCGCCACCACGACCGCCGATGTGGCGACGACCAGGGTCAACCGCCGGCGGCCGGCGGGAAGAACACCACCCGCTCGGCCTCCCTGGGGATCTCCGAGAAGTCCCGGACCATGGTCGCCTCGTGGCGCGTGCCCTCGGAGGTCGGGACGGCGGCCCACATGCCGAGCTCGAGCTGGCGGCGGAACTCCTCCACCAGGAGCTCCTCCTCCTCGGCGATCTCGGGGTCACCCTGCGCCAGCAGAACGTCGCCGTGGCCTGGCTTCATGCGGACGAGCTTCATGACTCAGATTATGCCAGCGGCCGGCGTCCCGCCCCCCGCCTGCTGAGCCCGAACACGTCGACCGGGCCGCTGCCCTGGCCGAGCTCGCGCAGGCCGCTCTCCACCGCCTCCGCGGCGATCCGGCGCGCCGATCGCGCGGCCTGCTCGAGCTCGACGCCCTGGGCGAGGAGGGCGGCGACGGCCGCGGAGTGGGTGCATCCCGATCCGTGGGACGCGCCTTCCTCGTATCGCGGTCCCTCGACCAGCACCGTAGCCGAGCCGTCGAACAGCACGTCCGCCCCCTCGGCCCAATGCCCCCCGGTGACGATCACCGCGGCCGGGCCGAGCGCCTGGATCGCGCGCGCGAGCTCCTCGGGGGACGCCCGATCGCCGAGCCCCGCGAGCTCGCGGGCCTCCGGCAGGTTGGGGGTCGCGACGGCGGCTCGGGGGAGCACCCGCTCGATCAGCTCGGCCTTGGCGCTCGGGTCGAGGAGCACCGCGCCGCTCGTCGAGACCATCACCGGATCGACGACCACCGGGGCGGCGCCCACCAGGTCGAGCGCCTCGACCACGGCGTCGATCGTCGGTCGGTCGCCGAGCATGCCGACCTTGACGCCGTCCACCCCGATGTCCTCGGCCACCGCGCGGACCTGGGCGACGATCATCTCCGCCGGGACCGGCGTGACCATCTCGACCCCGACCGTGCTCTGCGCGGTGAGGGCGGTGATCGCCGTCATTCCGTGGACGCCGCAGCGCGCGAAGGCCTTCAGGTCCGCCTGGATCCCCGCTCCCCCGCCAGAGTCCGAGCCGGCGATCGACAGACAGGTCGCGATCCGGGCGCCAGGGGGCATGAGCTGAGCCTAGTCCGGCGGCAGCAGCGCCGTCCTCGCGTAGCGCCCGTCGGCGTCCACGGACACGTAGCCCAGCAGCTCGAGGCGGGCCAAAGCGACCGCCGCCTCGCCGGGAGCCATCCCGGAGGCGGTCGCGAGGCCGTCGCAGCTCCGGCTCCCGAGCTCGACCAGCTCCGCGACTCGCGCCAGCGACGTCTCGAGCGCCGGGCCGCGACGCCCTGCCTCGGTCATCCCAACGCCGAGCAGGCGGTCGAGGACGTCCTGCGCGTCGCGGATCGGCGGCGCGCCGTCTGCGATCAGCCCGTTGGCGCCCTCCGAGACCCTCGAGGTCACCGGGCCGGGCACCGCCCCGACGCCGCGGCCGAGCTCGAGCGCCTTGCGCGCCGTGATCAGCGAGCCCGACGGCTGCGCCGCCTCGACCACCACGGTCATCGCCCCCAGCGCGGCCATGATCCGGTTGCGGACCGGAAACGACCACGACTCGGGCCTGCGGCCCGGCGGGGCCTCGGAGATCGCGGCTCCGGCGCGCAGGATGTCGCTGTACAGCCGTCGCTCGGAGGCCGGATAGACGACGTCCGGCCCGCCGCCCAGCACCGCGATCGTCGGCCCACCGCCGGCGAGCGCCCCGCGATGGGCGGCGGCGTCGATCCCCCGCGCCATCCCGCTGACGACCACCAGCCCCGCGCCCGCCAGCACGCGTCCGAGCTCCTCGGCGACCCGCAGCCCGTACGAGCTCGGGCGCCGGGAGCCGACGATCGTCACGGTGTGATCCATCGCGAGGCCACCCACCAGCTCCCGGTCGCCGCACCCGAACAGCTGCCCGGGCGCATCGTCGCCGAGATGCAGGAGCGAGCGCGGGTAGCCTCGCTCGCCCTGGCCGAGCTCCCAGACCGGCGCCCGATCGTTCACCGGGGCCCTCGCCTCCGCAGGGTCAGCGCCTTGGCCACGTGGTCGTCGGACACCCGCTCCGAGCCGTCCAGGTCGGCGATCGTGCGGGAGAGTCTCAAGACCCGGTCATGGCCCCGCCCGCTGAGCCCGAGCGTGGCGTGACCGTCGGCCAGCAGGGGCTTGGCGGTGGCGCCCAGCCGGCATACCCGGCGCAACTCCGCCAGGCCGATCTCGGCGTTGCAGCGGCCAGGGCCCATGCGCCGCTCTTGAAGCTCGCGCGCCGCGACCACGCGCTCGCGAACGCTCGCCGAGTCGGTGGCCGGAGCTGCGGCCATCTGCTCGGCGGTGGGGCGCTCGACCGAGATCGCGATGTCGATCCGGTCGGCGAGCGCTCCGCTGAGCTTGGCGCGATAGCGGCGCACCGAGGCCGGCTGGCACTCGCACTCGCCCGACTCCTCGCCGCGACCGCACGGGCACGGGTTGGAGGCGGCGATCAGCATGAATCGGCACGGCAGCTCGATCGCGTGGCGCGCCCTGACGATCGTCACCCTGCCCTCCTCGAGGGGCTGGCGAAGCGCCTCGAGCGCCTCCCGCGAGAACTCCCCCAGCTCGTCCAGGAACAGGACGCCGCGGTGGGCCAGCGTCACCTCACCCGGGCGCGGAGGCGAGCCTCCGCCGACCAGCCCCGCGGTCGAGATCGTGTGGTGCGGGGCGCGGAACGGGCGCGCCGCCGGTAAGCCGAGCCTGGGCGAACGCCCCGACGCACTGGCGATCCGGAGAACCTCGAGCGCCTCGGAGCGGCTCGGCGAGGGCAGGATCGAGGGGAGCCGGCGGGCGGCGAGCGACTTGCCGGCGCCGGGCGGGCCGACGATCAGGACGCTGTGTCCGCCGGCGGCCGCGACCTCCAGCGCGTAGCGGAGATACGGCTGTCCCCGCAGGTCGGCGAGATCGGGGCCGGCCGGCCGGGCGTTGTTCGGGCCCCAGCCGGGCGCCGGCGGTGGCTCCGGCTCTTGGTCGGTGCCCAGCGAGGCGAGCTCCGCGAGGCGCTCGAGCGGGATCACCCGGGCGCCCTCGGCGAGCATCGCCTCGGGGGCGTTGGCGCTCGGGACGGCGATCGCCTCGGAGCCCCGGCGGCCCGCGGCCTCGGCCATCGCAAGGGTCCCCGGAACGGGCCTGATCGAGCCGTCGAGCGCCAGCTCCCCGGCGAGGGCGAGGCGCTCGAGACGTCGCGGCTCGAGCTGCTCAGAGGCCGCGAGCAGGGCGGCGGCGATCGCGAGGTCGAAGCTGGGGCCCGCCTTGCGGAGATCGGCGGGCGCCAGGTTGGCGGTGATCCGCTGCTGCGGGAACTTGAATCCCGAGTTGACAAGCGCCGCTCGCACCCGCTCGCGGGACTCGCGGACGGCCGCATCGGGCAGGCCGACCAGCGAGAAGGCGGGCAGCCCGGGACCGACGTGGACCTCGACCTGGACCTCGCGCGCCTCGACGCCGATCAGGGCGAAGGAGCGGGCGGCGGCGAGCACCGGCCGAAGCTAGGCCGCGCGGCCGCGCGCGGGGCGCGCGAGATGTGCCGGATCTGAGCCGTCTGGCGGCTTTCTGGCTTGCATTTCTGAGCCCGCTCTCGATTTTGATCGATGACCTCGTTGAGACTTCGGTCGCCGCCGCCATTCGATGACTCGTTGCCAGGGATAAGCAGCACCCCAGCAGCTGCAACGCCGATGGAGATCAGGACCACCGGGACGCCATGGGTGGTGCTACGCCGGACCAACAGGAAGATGCCTGCGACCAGGCCGCCAATCGGAAACAGGACTGCCGCGACGTAACACAGGACTAGGCGAGCAGTACTTACGCTCGGCTTCGGCTCGCTGTACCGAGTCCAGGTCCACTCGGCGCCGTCCCAATAGCGCTCCCCTACGCCGCTCGGGTTCGGGTACCAACCTGGCGCTGCATGCGCTTGAGTTCGCGGCGCGTGCGCCTCCGGCTGCTGCGAAGCAGCCTCCTCCGCCTCCCGATGCGACGCCATGTGCTTCCGCATGGCCTCTTCGCTGCTGAAGGTCCAGCCGCAGACGGGACAGTGGACGGCCATCGTTGCCTCGTAAGCTCCTGCGCTCGACACCCGCGAGCCACGAGCCACCCGGTCCTACTCGCGGGTAGGGGCCAAAGCGAGCGCACGAGGCTCCCACCGAATACGCCAGTGGGCGCCAGTGACAATCGGGTTCCGGCGGCCTCCAGCGGGCTATCTCGTGCCTGAGCCCACTACGCGATGCGTAAGCGCAAGATGTCCCGGATCAGTGGCGCTCGCTTGACGATCGGCGCGCCCCGGGCGCGGGGCGTCGGCGTAGCGTCGGCGCCATGTCGGGGGCCCGGCAGCGCCTGGGACGCGCCGCGGAGGCGCTGGCCGCCGACGCCCTCGAGCGCCGCGGGATGCGGATCCTGGCCCGCAACCAGCGGACCTCCGCGGTGCGGGGCGAGATCGACCTCATCGGACTCGACACGGGCGCGCTCGTCTTCGTCGAGGTGAAGGCGCGAACCGCGGGCGGCCTCACGGGCCCGGAGCGCCCCGCGATGGCGGTCGGCCACCGCAAGCGGCACAAGCTCCGATCGCTGGCCCTCGCGTGGCTCCGCGACCAAGACGGCTCGGTTCCGCGGCACGATTCGATTCGCTTCGACGTAGTCGGCATCCGCCTCGACCCCGGCGGCCGCCCGATCGACTGGGAGCATCTGCGCGGCGCGTTCTGACAGCGGTGGCGAGGCTCGTCAGCCGAGCTCGAGCTGGCTGTAGGCGATCGACTGGAAGGAGCGACGGTGGAGCGCCGAGGGGCCGTGCTCGATGATCGCCGCTCGATGCTCGGGCGTCGAGTAGCCGACGTTGCCGGCGAACCCGAACTCGGGATAGGCGGGATCGACGCTGGTCATATAGCGGTCCCGCGTCACCTTGGCGACCACCGAGGCGGCGGCGATCGCGGCGCTGGTGGCATCGCCGTCGATCACCGCCCGGTGGTCGACCGAGCAGCCGGGCACCGAGAACCCGTCCACCAGGCAGGCGGCGCCGGGCACCGCGACCCGCTCCAGGCTGCGCCCCAGCGCCGCCAGGTTGGTGACGTGGAGCCCCCGCGCGTCGATCCCCCGAACGCAGCGGACGGTCACCGAGACCCGCGCCGCGGCGCGGATGACCCGCGGATAGAGCTGCTCGCGCTCCTCGGGCGAGCGGACCTTGGAGTCGTCGAGGTCCGAGAGCGAGCGGCGATCCCGCAGGCCGAGGCTGGCGTAGTCGATCAGCACGGCGGCGGCGACCAGCGGGCCCGCGAGCGACCCGCGGCCGGCCTCGTCGGCGCCGGCCACGAAGCGGGACCCGAGCGAGCGGTCGAACCGAAACAGGCTCGCGGCGCGGCGCCGGCGCGCCCGCGCCCGGCGCTCCGTCGGGGTCGGTGCTTCGGTCGGCGCGGCGGGAGCGGTTGAGCTGGCCCGGGTCAAGGCCTCGCAATCATGACCGAGGCGCCGGCGCTTCTCTTAGAGCGGCCCGATCCGGTCGGGCGGCCAGTAGGTGAAGAACGCCTCGCCGATGATCCAGCTCCGCGGCACCGGCCCCCAGAACCGACTGTCGTCGCTGTAGCCGCGGTTGTCCCCCATCATGAAGTAGTGGTCCGGGGGGATCGTGATCTCCCTTGGCAGGTTGCACGCGCCGCCGCTCTGGCAGGGATTGATGAAGTCCTCCTTGGCCTCGACCCCGTTGACCACCGGATGCCCGTTGTGGATGCTGAGGCGATCCCCAGGCCCAGCGACGATCCGCTTGATGAAGTTGGTGTCGGATTCCTTGCGGGTGGGCTTCGGGCAAGCCTCGCCGTGGGGGACGGGCTCGACGCCGCACTCGACCCCATTCTCGGCGCCGACCGGAGGATGGAAGACCACGATGTTCCCGATCTGGGGGTCCTTGAAGTGATAGATGAAACGGTTGACGAGGACGCGCTGCCCCTTCGTCAAGGTTGGCTCCATGGAGCCCGAGGGAATCTGGTACGGCTTGACGACGAACGCCTGGATCACCAGCGCCAGCCCGATCGCCAGGACGACGATCACCGCCAGCTCGATAAGGGCCCCCAGCCCGGTGGTCGGCTTCGGAATCAACCCCCGCCTGGTGTCCGGTTCGCCGATCAGCTTCTCTGTTCCTCGGAATCCTCGGCCGTGGCCTCAGATCCCTCGGAGGAGTCCGCGTCGGGCGGGCCCTCCTCCTCGGCCTCGGCCTCGGCCCCTTCCCCGGAAGGCCCCTCGGCCTCTGCCGCTTCCCCGGCCTGCGCCTCCGCCTCCGCGTCCTCGCCGCCCTCGGCCACCGGGATCGACTCGGCCTCGCTCTGAGCGACCCCCTCGGAGTCGACCGCCTCCGCCTGGGTCTCGGCGATCACCAGATCGTCCTCGATCCCCCAGCGCCGCTCAGCGACCCTGGCGCGCTTGCCCACCCGCCCCCGCAGGTAGTAGAGCTTCGCCCGTCGCACCTCTCCCCTGGCGACCACCTCCAGCCGCTCGATCTTCGGCGAGTGAACCGGGAAGGTCCGCTCGACGCCGACCCCGAATGATTGCTTTCGGACCGTGAAGGTCTCGCGGGCGCCGCTGCCGCGGCGGGCGATCACGACGCCCTCGAAGACCTGGGTGCGCCTGCGGGTGCCCTCGACCACCTGAAAATGGACCCGCACCCGATCGCCGGGGGCAAACCGCGGCACCCGCTTCAGCTGGCGGTGCTCGATGCTCTCGATGATCGTGCTCATGGGCTCTCTGTGAGGGCGGACGCCTGGGCATCTGCCGCCCCGGACTGGGCCGAACGGGGTTGGGCCGAAGAAGAACATGAGCCCGCGGGCCGCGCAGCCGGGGCATATTAGCGAACGCCCCTCAGCGTTCCGGGGCGGCGGTGGCCCTCTTGCGGCTCTGCTCCAGGCGCCATTCGCGCACCCGGGCGTGGTCGCCCGAGACCAGGACCTCGGGCACCTGCCAGCCTCGGTAGGAGGCCGGCCGGGTGTAGTGCGGGTACTCGGGCGCACCGCCGAGCGCCTCCGAAAACGATTCCTCGACCGCGCTCTCGGCATGTCCGAGAGCGCCCGGCAGCTTTCGCATCACCGCGTCGACGACGACCATCGCCGCCAGCTCGCCGCCCGACAGGACGTATGGGCCAACCGAGACGGCGTCGCTGACGAGCTGATCCCTGATCCGCTCGTCCACCCCCTCGTAGCGCCCGCAGAGCAGCGCCACGTGTGGCTCGACCGAGAGCTCGGTGGCCAATGCCTCGTCGAGCTGGCGGCCCGAAGGGGCGAGGAGGATCGTCCGGCTGGGCTCTCTGCCGTCCTCGTAGGCGGCCCTCAACGCCGCGTCGACGACGTCGACCCGGAGGACCATTCCCGCTCCCCCGCCGTAGGGGGCGTCGTCGACCTGACCACCCCCGAGCGGCGTGGTGTCGCGGTAGTTGAAGAACCGCAGCTCGGTTCCGCGCTCGAACACGTTTCGCGCATGACGCTGGGTCCCGAACCAGTCGAACCACTCGGGGAACAGCGTGAAGACGTCAATCTTCAATGAACTCGACCAGCACCCGCCGGTCCGAGCCGGCGGACGCGGCCTTGGCGACGGTGCGGATCGCGTTGGCGACCCGCCCACCCTTGCCGATCAGCCGCCCGAGGTCGTCGGGTCCGACCGTGACCTCGAGCACGAGATCGCCGTTCTCCTCCACCTCGGCGACCTCGACCGAGTCCGGATCCTCCACCAGCGCCCGGGCGAGGAACTCAACCAGCTCGCGCATTAGGAGCCGGCGGTCTTGATGCCCTTGGTTCGCAGCAGCCCGGCCACGGTGCGGGTCGGCCGGGCGCCATGGGCCAGCCAGTGATCGGCTCGATCGGTGTCGATCACGATCGTGGACGGGTCGGTCTGCGGGTTGTAATGGCCGATCGTCTCGATCGTCCGGCCGTCGCGTGGGGAGCGACGGTCGGCGACCACGATCCGCCAGACCGGGTTCTTGTTCGAACCCACCCTCGTGAGTCTGATTCGTACCGCCATCTGCGGGCGCGGAGGTTACAGACCCCTAGCCCAGGCCGAGCTGTTGTGGGTCGGGCAGCTTGCCCTTGGCGAGCTGCGCCATCAGCTTGCGCATCTGGCCGAACTGCTTGACCAGCTGGTTGACGGCCTGCACGGTCGTCCCCGAGCCGCGGGCGATGCGCTTTCGCCGCGAGCCGTCGATCAGCTGCGGCCGGGCGCGCTCCGCCGGCGTCATCGAGAGGATGATCGCCTCCAGCCGATCGAGCTCGCGATCGTCGAGATCGGCCTGACGGAGCTGCTTGACCGCCCTGCCCATCCCGGGCATCAGCCCGAGCACGTTTCCAAGCGGGCCCATCCGCCGCACCTGACGCATCTGCTGAAGGAAGTCCTCGAGCGTGAACTCCTGGCGGCGGATCTTGCGCTCGAGGTCCTCGGCCTGCTTTTGGTCCGACACCTCCTCGGCCTTCTCGATCAACGACATCACGTCGCCCATGCCGAGGATGCGACCGGCCATCCGCTCCGGGTGGAAGCGTTCGAGCTGGTCGAGCTTCTCGCCGGTGGACGCGTAGAGGATCGGCTTGCCGGTGACCGCCTTCACCGACAGGGCCGCTCCCCCGCGCGCGTCGCCATCGAGCTTGGTCAGCAGCACGCCATCGAAGTCGACCCGCTCGGCGAACGCCTGGGCGACGTTGACGGCGTCCTGGCCGGTCATCGAATCGAGGACCAGGAGGATGTCGTGGGGTTTGGTCCGCTTCCGGATCGCCGCCAGCTCCGCCATCAGCTCCTCGTCGATGTGCAGCCGGCCCGCGGTGTCGACGATCAGCACGTCGTCGCCCGCCGCCTTCGCCTGGCCCAGCGCCCATTCGGCGATCTCGGTGGGATCGCGCTTCGTGCCCTGCTCGTAGACGCGGGCGCCCGCCTGCTCGCCGACGGTCAGAAGCTGGTCGACCGCGGCCGGCCGCTGGGTGTCGCAGGCAACCAGCGCGGCGCTCTTTCCCTGGCCGGCGAGCAGCTTGGCGAGCTTCGCGCAGGCGGTCGTCTTGCCCGATCCCTGAAGGCCCGCGATCAGGATCACAGTCGGGCCGGAGCCGGCGAACGCGAGGTCACGGCTCGCGCCCCCCATCAGCTCCGCGAGCTCCTCATTGACGATCTTCACCACCTGCTGGCCGGGGTTGAGGCTGTCGAGGACCCCGGCGCCCAGGCAACGCTCGCGGACCTGCGAGGTGAACTGCTTGACGACCTTGAAGTTGACGTCCGCCTCGAGCAGCGCCAGCCGGATCTCCCGCATTGCGCGGTCAACGTCCTCCTCGGTCAGCTTGCCGCGCGCGCGGACCCCCGAAAGCGTTTCCTGGAGACGATCTGAAAGTTGATCGAACACCTCGGCGACCAGCTTACGCGCCGGCCGTCCTACTCGGCCAGCAGCGCTGTCGCGAACTCGCGGGGGTCGAAGGGGCGCAGGTCGTCGAGTCCCTCGCCGACCCCGATCAGCTTCACCGGCAGGCCGAGCTCGGAGGCGATCGCCAGCGCGATCCCCCCCTTCGCGGTGCCGTCGAGCTTCGTCAACACGACGCCGGTCAGGTCCACGGCCTCCGCGAATGCCCGCGCCTGGCGCAGGCCGTTCTGGCCGGTCGTCGCGTCGATCACGATCAGCGACTCGTGCGGCGCACCCTCGAGCCGCTTGGCGGCGACGCGACGGACCTTCGCCAGCTCGGCCATCAGGTTCGAGTGGGTGTGGAGACGCCCGGCGGTGTCGGCGACGACGACGTCGACGCCGCGCGACTCGGCCGCCGCGATCGCGTCGAAGACGACCGCCCCCGGGTCGCCGCCCGGGCTGCCACGGACGATCTCCGCCCCGGCGCGCTCCGCCCACTGCTCGAGCTGCTCGATTGCCGCGGCACGGTAGGTGTCAGCGGCGGCCACGATCACCGACAGGCCGAGCTCACGGCGCAGGTGCCAGGCGAGCTTTCCGATCGTGGTGGTCTTGCCGGTGCCGTTGACGCCGGCGATCATCACCACCGCCGGCCGGGCGCTGAGATCGACGCGGGCGCCGTCGCCATCCGCGGCCTCGGCGAGCAGCTCGACGAGCCGCTCGCGGACCGGATCGCCGCGGGGGACGGCTCCCGCCTCGACCTCCGCCTCGAGTCGCCCGACCACCTCGGCCGTGGTCCGGGCGCCGACGTCAGCGAGGATCAGCGCCTCCTCGATCCGCTCCCACGCCTCCTCGTCGAGCTGGTCGAAGAGGCTCGCCCCGAGCTCGGCCTGGAGCGCCTGGCGACTCTTCGAGAGGCTGTCACGGAGGCGCTTGAAGAGCCCGGAACCGGACTCGGGGCCGGCGGGCCCTTCGCCCTCCTCAACCCCTGAGACACCCTCGGCGGGTCGCTCGCCGAGGTCGAATGCGTCGCGCCAGCTCCTCGCCATGGCGACGGAGGTTACGAGCCGCGGTCAGGCGGCCCGGGCCGCGGCCTCGTCCTCGTCCTCTTCCTCGTGCGAGAGGCGCCGCGAGATCACCTTGGTAATCCCGCCCTTGCCCATGCTGACGCCGTAGAGCACGTCGGCCGCCTCCATCGTCCGCTTCTGGTGGGTGACGATCACGAACTGGGCGCGGCCCGAGAATCGCCGCACCAGCTGCAGGAAGCGATCGATGTTGGCGTCGTCGAGGGCGGCCTCGACCTCGTCGAGGATGTAGAAGGGCGAGGGCCTCGCGAGGAAGACCGCGAACACGAAGGCGAGCGCCACCAAGGCCTTCTCGCCGCCGGAGAGCAGCGACAGCCGGCGGGTCGCCTTGCCGGCCGGCGTCACCTCGATCTCGACGCCATCACCCGCCGGGTGCTCGGAATCACTGCCCGCTGGCTGCTCCGCTTCCGCCGGAACATCTTGCCCTCGCTCATCGCTCGGGCTTCCTTGATCTGCTCTCGCGTCCGCTCCGGCGGGGTCCGCCTCAGGATGCCCACCCTGGGCGCCGTCACCCTCGGCCTCGCCGCCGAGGACGAGGCGGGGGGCCGACTCCTTGACCAGGCGCAGGCGGCCGCGGCCGCCGGGGAACAGGTGCTCGATCAGCTCCTCGAAGTTTCGCTGGGTCGCCTCGAGGGTCTCCTCGAAGGCCGACCGGATCCGGCGATCGGTGTCGCTGATCAGGCTTGACAGCTCGCGGAGCGCCGACTCCAGGTCCTGGCGCTGCTCCTCGAGCTCGCCGACGTGCTCGAGAGCCTCGGCGTACTCCTGCTCGGCGAGGGGATTGACGGGGCCGAGCGCCTCACGCCGGCGCGTCAGTCGCTCGAGCTTGCGCTCGATCTCCTCGCGCTCCTCGGCGCTCAGCGGCTCGTCCGCGGGAGCGATCTCGCGGCCGAGCTGGCTGGCGACGCGCTCGAGCTCGCCGCGGACCTCGTCCCGCCGGTCCCGGAGCTGAGTCGCCTTGACCTCGGCCTCGGTCACCGAGTCGCCGCCGGCCAGCAGCCTCGCCTGCAGCTCCGCCCCGGCGCGCGAGCAGGCCCGAAGCTGAGTCGGCACATCGTCATGGTCGCGGTCGGCGAGCATCTGGCGCTCGAGCTCGGCGGAGCGCTCTCCCACCGCATCCCTGGCGGCGATCGCGGCGGCGAGCAGGGCGTCGAGGCGGCCGAGCAGCTCGGTGGCGGTGCCGATCCGGTCCTC
>JAHEXV010000029.1 GCA_023251935.1 bacterium
CCGCCGGCCCAGCCCTCCCAGCCGGGGGGCCTGTTCGGCGGCCAGCTCCCCGACGGCGCGCCGGCCTGGGGCCAGCTCGCCGCCGGGACGCTGCCGGAGGAGCGCCGCAAGGCCACGGTGCTGTTCGCCGACCTCTCGGGCTACACGGCGATCGCCGAGCGCATGGATCCCGAGGCGGTGAAGTCGTTCATCGATCGGGCGCTGCAGCGCCTCGGCCAGGAGGTGGTCCGCTACGGCGGCAGCATCGACAAGTACATCGGCGACAACGTGATGGCGGTCTTCGGGGCTCCCGTGGCCCACGAGGACGACCCGGAGCGCGCCGTGCGGGCCGGCCTCGCGATGCAGGCGGCGATGGACGAGATCAACGCGGAGAACGACCTGGCGGCCGATGACAGCTTCTCGCTGCGGGTGGGGATCAACTCGGGTGACGTGCTGGCCGGTCAGGTGGGCGACGGCTACACGGTGATCGGCGACGCGGTCAACGTCGCGGCCCGGCTTCAGGCCGCGGCGCGCCCCGGCAGCGTCACCGTGGGCGGGATCACCCACCGGCTGACCACCGGCGCGATCGAGTACGAGCAGCTCGAGCCGCTGACGCTGAAGGGAAAGTCCGAGCCGGTGCCGGCCTGGGAGGCGGTCAGGCTCCTCGTCTCGGGCACCGGCACCCGCGGCGCGCGGGCGGCCTCGCCGCTGGTCGGTCGCGAGGACGAGTCGGCGCTGCTGCTGGCAGAGTTCGATCGGGTCGTCCGCGAGAGCCGTCCCCACCTGGTGACCGTGATCGGCCAGGCGGGGGTGGGCAAGTCGCGGCTGCTCCGCGAGCTCGCCACCCAGATCGCCGACCGGGAGGCGAAGGCGGCGTTCCGGGTCGGCCGCTGTCCGGCCTATGGCGCGGGGCTCGCCTACTGGGCGCTCGGCGAGATCATCCGGGGACAGTTCGAGATCGTCGACACCGACGACTCCGAGAGCGCATGGACGAAGCTCCTGCGCGGAATCGAGCGGGCGATCTCCGAGCACGAGACCGACGAGCCGCCCGAGCGGCTCGCCGCGACGATCGCCCGGCCGCTCGGGATCGAGCCGCCGGCCGAGCACGCGGCGATCACCGGCGTCCACGACGCCGAGGATCCGCAGCAGATGCGCGACCGCCTGTTCTCCGCGGTCCGCTCGCTGATCGAGGCCGCCTCCCGCCGCTGGCCGGTGGTGATCGCGATCGAGGACATCCACTGGGCGGACGAGGGGATGCTCGACCTGATCGAGTATCTGGCCCGCTGGATCCGCGGACCGGCGTTGATCGTCTGCCTGGCGCGCGACGAGCTGCTCGACCGCCGTCCCGGCTGGGGCGGGGGGCGGCGAAACGCGACCACGATCGCGCTCGAGCCCCTCAGTCAGGACGAGACCAGGGAGCTGGTCGCCGCGCTGCTTCCGGGCGGAAACGGAGCGGGAGGCAACGGCCAGGTCGACCTCGTCCCGCAGGTCGCCGAGCGCTCGGCCGGGAATCCCCTGTTCGCCGAGGAGATGGTCAACCGGATTCGAGAGGAGGGATCGAAGGACGTCCAGACGCTCCCCGAGACCGTCCACGCGGTGCTCGCCGCGCGGCTCGACTCGCTCTCGGCGCAGGAGCGGCGGGTCCTCCAGCACGCGTCCGTGGTCGGCCAGACCTTCTGGGAGGGCTCCCTGGCCGGGGTCGAGGACGAGGAGGGCATCGACCTGGTGGGCGCCCTCGCGGCCCTCGAGGAGAAGGACCTTGTCGTCTCGAGCGCCGGCAGCCGCCTGGCCGGCGAGCACGAATACGCGTTCAAGCACGTGCTGATCCGCGACGTCGCCTATTCGACCCTGCCGAAGTCGGTCCGGGCGCACAAGCACGCCGAGGTCGGGGCTTTCATCGAGGAGCGCGCCGCCGATCGCTCCGAGGGGGTAGTGGCGATGGTCGCCGACCACTACGGTCGCGCGGCGGCGCTCGGCGCCGACGCCGACGTCGATCGGGCCGAGCTCGAGCGGATCAACCACAAGGCCCTGGAGGCGCTGGAGGCCGCCGGGGACGCGGCCGCCTCCTTGTACTCCAACCAGGAGGCCTTGAGTCACTACGAGGCCGCCCTCGCCCTGCGCCGCGAGCTCGATCCCGGAACCCGCGCCCGAGTCGCCGAGAAGCTGGGCGACGTGGCGCTGCGACTCGGCCGAGTCGACCAGGCCACCGAGGTCTGGGAGCAGTGCCTGGACTTTCACCGCCGCGAGGAGGATCTGGCGAGGGTCGGCGACCTGCACCGCAAGATCGGCGCGGGCCTCTGGCACAAGGGAGACCGCGAGGGCTCGATCGAGCACTACCAGAAGGGCATCGACCTGCTCAAGGACGGCCCGCCCTGCCTGGAGCTCGTTCGCCTCTACGAGGAGGCGGCCTCCCTCTACATGCACACCGGGGACAACATGCTGGCGATCTACGCCTCGGAGAAGGCGCTGCGCCTCGCCGAGCGGCTCGGCGAGGCCGCCGCGGCCAGCCGCGCGCACGGGATCTTCGGCCGGGTGTTCGGCAGGATCGGCGATTCGGAGCGCGCCCGGCAGAACCTCGAGCGCTCGGTCGAGCTGGCGCGCGAGTCGGACCCCGCCGAGGCGGTTCGGGCGCTGCTCACCCTCGGCTATCACCTGGAGGTCTCCGAGGCCGACTACGAGGGCGCCGGCGCGGCCTACACGGAGGCGCTCGAGCTCGCCGAGCAGACCGGCGACCTGCCGTCGAAGGTTGAGCTGCACGCGGCGCTCGCTCAGCTCGCGGTTCACAGAGGCGATTGGGAGACGGTCGCCATCGAGGCGGAGGCCTCCGGCAGCCTCGCCGAGCGCGAGGGCCTGACCGGCAAGCTCTGCTTCCCGTACATGATGCGGGGCATGCTGCGCTGGCGGGAGGGCTCGTTCGACGAGTCGGCGAAGGGCCTGCGGCGGGCGGCCGAGCTGGCCGAGCAGGTGGGCCGCTCCGAGGTCGCCTTCCAGTCCCTGTACTGGCTGTCGGCGTCACTTCGGCAACGGGGCGACCACGCCGAGGCCGACACCGAGATCGCCCGGGCGCTCGACCTCTGCGAGCGCGCCGGGCTGGTCGCCCAATCGGTCGAGGCGATCTCGGCGCGGGCGGTCAACCTGGCGCTCGCCGGACGCGCCGATGCCGCTCGGGATGCCGCCGAGGAGGCCGAAAGGCTGGCCGACCGCCTCCGCTATCCGGTCGGGAAGGCGGCCAGCCTCGAGGCGCGAGGCGCGGTGGCCGAGGACCCCGATGAGGCGAGTCGGGCGCTGAGCGAGGCGCGGGCCGCCTGGGAGGCGCTCGGCAGGCCCCTCGACGCCGCCCGCTGCGAGTACCTGCGCGGGCGCATCCTGCGGGACTCGAACCCCGCGGCGGCCCGCGAGGCGCTGGAGAGCGCCGCGGCCGATGCCGACCGCTATGGCGTCCACCATCTCGCCTCGCTCGCTCGGGACCTGATGCCCGCCTAGATAACTCCGCCGCCTCCTCCGGAATAACTCCGCCGAAAGCCTCGGCTTCGCCTACGTTTTCGGCGGGTTAGGGCACGTTACCGGGCGGCAGGTTGTACTGGGGGGGCGGCGGGTTGGGGCGCGGGCGTAGCGGCAGGTCCACACGCGGTAGTGCGAGTACGACCTGCCGCGGCCGAGGCCGGGATAATCCGCGGCGTGGCGCTGTTGACGCGAGACGACGGGGTCGAGATCCACTGGGAGCAGCGGGGCTCCGGCCCGCTCGTCGTGCTGGCGCCCTACTGCATCTCGCACCCGTCGGTGTTCGATCCACTGGAGGCGGAGCTCGAGGCCGATCACCGGATCGTTCGCTATGACGATCGGGGGTCGGGGGCGTCAACCCATCGCGGGCCGTACGACATGGAGACCGGCGCCGCCGATCTCGAGGCCGTGCTCGAGGTGGCGGGCGGCTCGGCGGTGCTGGTCGCCCTGGCAGACGCCGTAAACCGGGCGGTTCGAGTGGCCGCGAGCAGGCCCGACCTCGTCCAGGCCCTGGTCGTCCCGGGCGGCAGCCCGGCGGGCCGGCGATCTCTGGAAGGCACCGACGCGATGGTCTCCTCGGACTCGGTCGTGGACGCCTTCATCAGCATGGCCGAGACCGACTACCGGGGCGCGGTGCGCTCGCTGACCACGGCGGGGAACCCGCAGATGAGCGAGGAGGAGATCCGCGAGCGGGTCGGGCTCCAGGTCTCCTACCAGCCCCAGGACTCGGCGTCGAGTCGCCTGCGGGAATGGGCGGAGGACGATGCCGCCGAGCAGGGACGCCAATGCGGCGACCGGCTCTGGCTGCTCTACTCGGACGACGCGGGCGGGGGCTGGTTCCCGGTCGGCGAGGAAGGGAGGCGCCTCGCCCGTCGGCAGTTCCCCGAGGCCCACGTCGAGAGGATCGAGGACGGGATCATCAGCCGCCCCGACCTGACGGCCACAGCCGTGAGGCGGATCACCTCGGCGCTGCGCCTACAATCGGGCGCGTGACGGAGGCGGCGGGCAGCCGAGCCTGGATCCTGACGGGCTCGTTGGAGAACTTCCGCGTCAACGTCGATCGGGGCTTCGACGTGATCGGGCTGAAGGAGCGCCGGCGCCGGCAGGCGGCCGAGCTCGAGCCCGGCGACGAAGTCATCTTCTACGTCACCGGTTTGCAGGGCTTCGGCGGGATCGCGCGGGTGCGGTCGCACATGTTCGAGGACAGAACCCCGATCTGGCCCCAGGGCACCAAGCGGAAGCCGGAGGCATACCCGTGGCGGGTGGAGGCTGGGCCGGTGGTCGTCCTCGACGAGGAGGATTTCGTCCCGGCCGAGGAGCTGGCCGGCCGGCTCGAGCACGTGCGCAAGTGGCCACCCGAGCACTGGCACCTCGCCTTCCAGGGCCAGCTGAGGACCGTCGAAGAGGCCGACGCCCTGCTTCTCGGAGAGCGGATCGAGACGGCGGCCAGAGTCGCCACTTGATCCACGACCGCCACTTCACGATCGCGGAGGCGAACGCGCTGCTCGACGGGCTCGATCCTCTGCTGCGCGAGCTGCGCCAGGCGAGCGACCTGCTCACCGACGCCGATGCCCACGCGCTGCTCGCCGGGGCGGCGCCGGCGAACGGCGGCGGCGCTCCGGGTCGCCAGGTCGGGGAAGCCTTCCTCGAGGCCCGGCGACTGCTGCTCGCAGTCCAGGAGTCCGGGATCGTGATCCGCGACATCGACCGGGGGCTGATCGACTTCCCGGCGATCAGGGACGGTGAGGAGATCTATCTGTGCTGGGAGCTGGGCGAGGACCAGGTGTCGTGGTGGCATCGGCTCGACGCCGGCTACGCCGGACGTCAACCGCTGGACTGAGCGCGCAAAACGAAGCGGGGCGCTCGCCCGGCGCCCCGCTTCCGCATGGGAGGTGCCCACGAGGGCTGTGGATGCCCTCGTAGCATGGATGTGCACCCGACTCATCGGCCACCGGGCGTAGCCCTGAAGTCGGGGGGGTCGGCGCTGGACGTTTGTTCTACGACCTCGTCAGCCGCGGCTAGCGCTCGGCCATGCGACGCTCGAGATGGCGATAGTCGCGCTCGAGCTGAACGCGGCGCACCTCAGCCGCCCGAACCCGCCGCTCGTGTTCCAGATGCCGGCCGTACCGGCGCAGTCGCAGCCCAATGGTCGCTTGCCTCTCCACGCCGGCCACCCTAGCGAGGGCCCGCGGTCAGTTCCAGCGCTTTGCGGCTATCCGTTACCGGGTTTCAAGTAGCGACTCACCGTTACCTGTAACGAACGTTCGTCTACTTGCAGAGCCCGTCGGGCTGGGAGCTATCGCACCGGTTGCGGTTGAACAGGTTGCCCTTCCCCTTGCCGTCCCAGAGGATGTCGGCGGGCTGATTGTGATGCGCGCGGTTGTCGACGATCCGGTTGTGGGCGGCGTTGCTGCCCCCGAACGGAGTCGAGGAGACGACCACGATCCCGCCGGGGAAGGCCGCCTTCTGATCGCTGGGGCGGTTCCCGTTCGCGACGTTGTCCCTGATCAGATTGTGGCTGGCCCCGAGCAGCCCGATCCCCGTCCCGGAGATCGGCGGCGCGTCCTCGCCCCCGGGACAGCGCCGCTGGTTTCTGAGCGCCCGGTTGCCCAGCAGGGACCAGTCGTGGACGCCGCCCGGCGAGCCGGTGTTGACCAGGCCGATTCCGAGGCAGTTTCGGACCGCCCGGTTGTGCACGGCCCGAGCGTGGGAGGAATCCCGGAGGAAGAAGCCGAACTCGTGGTTGCGGCGGGCCACGTTGCCGCGCAGCACGGCGTTGGCATGCGGCGAGTCGCCGACGTAGAAGCCGGCCTCGGCGCCGTCCATGGCGACGTTGTGCAGGAACCTCGTCCCCTTGGAGGAGAACGCGGCGACCCCGTACTCGTCGTTGCGGGCAAACGTGTTGTTGCGGAAGGTCGTCTTGCTCGCGCCGAAGGCGATCGCGCCGAAATCGCTGAAGCCCTGCACCCGGAAGCCGCTGATCCGGGTGCCCACGGTCGGAGTCTGATGCCCGTTCGAGGTCCGGCCGCTGATGCAGATCCCGGCGGCGCCGTGACCACAGTTCCCGTGCTGCCCCGGCTTGATCACCGAGCCGTTGCGGCCGTCGCCGGCGCCCCTCAGCGTGAGCTGATTCTTCTTGATCTTGACGCCGTTGCGGAAGACGCCCCGGTGGACGACGATGGTGTCGCCGCGGTGCGCGCTGTCGACCGCCGCCTGGATCGAGTCGCCCTGGAAGACCTGGATCGTCGCCGCGGGGGCGGCCGCCGAGGTCATGGCCAGACACGCGGCCGTGACGACTGCAAGCGCGAACGATCGGCGCACGACTCTCATCGACTCTCCTTCACCCGGGGTCAAAGGCGGCGCGAGCATAACGGCTCACTGGCCGGCTCGGACTCGCGGACCGTGGCCGCGGGTCAGGCGTCCGCCCCGGTTCGCACCCTGGCGAAGATCAGCTTCACGAACTCGCCCTCGGCCAACGCGGCGGGCGCCTCATCCCAACCGGCGATCCGGGTGGTGACCAACTCCGGATGAAGGCGGCCGGAGGCGATCAGGTCGATCGCCGCCGGGATCGCGGGCCGGGCGTGGACGCGTCCGGTCAGGAACCGAATGCCGGTCACGTAGGCCTCGAACAGGGGCAGCGGGACCTGGTTCTGGAAGTAGATCCCGACGCTGGTGCAAACGCCGTCCGGCCCGGTCGAGCGGATCGCTAGCGCAAGCCCGGCGGGGTCGGCGCTGGCGTCGACGGTGATTCCGAATGGCCCCAGGCGCTCCGCGGGTAACCCCTCGATCGTCTCGGCCCCGAGCTCGGTCGCGATCGCGAGCCGACGCTCGTCGGCGTCCACATAGGTGACCCGCGAGGCGCCGAGGGCAATGGCGATCCCGGCCGCGTAGAGGCCGATGCTCCCGGGCCCTCCCCCACCGACCACGAGCACCGCGGCGTCGGGGTCCTCGGCGAGAAACGGGGCGACCGTTCGCCACGCGTCGACGATGTTGTCGCTGACCGACGCGGCCGCGCTCGGCTCCACCGCGTCGGGAAGCGCGACCAGCATGTGCTCCGCGTAGGGAACGCGAACCACGTCGGACAGGAAGCCGCCCCAGTCCTGTCCGCGCGGCGGAAGGCCGTACGCGGACTGCGATGGGACCGCCTCGCAGTGGGCGGTCTGCCCGCGCCGGCAGCGCTCGCACGACCCGCAGGAGATCTGGAAGGGAACGCTGACCAGGCGGCCGGGCCGGAGGTCCGCCACTTGGTCGGCGACCTCGATCACCTCGGCAACGCACTCGTGGCCAAGCGGCAGCGGCCCCGCGAACGGGGTCTCGCCGCGGACGATCGGGGCATCGAGGTCGCAGGTCGCGACCGCGATCGGACGGACCAGCGCGTCGCCGTCGCCCCTCAGGATCGGCTCGGAGACCTCCGCCCACTCGAGCCTGCCCGGGCCTTCGAAGGTGAGCTGGCGCATCCCGGCCACGCTAACCACCGCTCCCGGCGAGCAGCTCGCGCACCGCCTCGCGGTGGGCCTGGGTGGTGAAGCAGTTCGGCTCGGCGAGCTCCTCCATCGTGATCGCCTGCTCCCAGGTCAGGTCGGCGCACTGACGCAGCTGCGCCTTCGTCATCGGGACCACGTGGCCGGGGAGCGCCTCGATTCGCGCGCACCACCCCAGAGCCGCGTCCAGCAGAGCCTCATGCGGGTGGAGCTCGTTGGCGAGGCCCAGCTCGTGGGCCTCGGCGCCGGACAGGTGCCGGCCCCCGGCGAACAGCGCGAACGCTCCCTGGTACCCGAGTCGCCTCGTCAGCTGCCATGACGTGCCCACCTCCGGCAGCAACCCGATCCGCCCGAACGCCGGCACCAGCCGGGCGCGCTCCGAGACGAGGATCAGGTCGCAGGCGAGCGCGAACGCCAGCCCGACGCCCGCCGCGACGCCGTTGACCGCGGCGATCACGGCCTTGTCGGCGCGGGCGATCGCCCGCGCGATGCCGCCGAACTCGTTGCGGATCCACCTCCACGCCTCGGTCGTCCCGCCGGGACTCTCATCGACCATTCGGTGAGCGACGTCCGTCATCAGCTGCAGATCGCCACCGGCGGAGAAGGCCGGGTCGCGACCCGTGAGGACGATCGCCTTGATCGCGGGGTCCCGGACGAGCTCGCGCAGGGCCTCATGGAGCTGGAGCGTCAGCGGGACGCTGAGCGGGTTGAGCCGCTTGGGATCGTCCATGACGATCACCGCGTGCTCGCCGTCGCGCTGGACGGCGACCAGCGGCGGAGCGCCGGACGCGCCGGCAACGATCTGATCGTAGGTCGGAGTGTCGGCGTTCGTGGACATCACGCCTCCTTCGCCTTGAGCGAGTTCCAGGCCGCCTCCGCGAGGACCGGCCCGGCCGTTTCTCCCACCCTCGCGCAACGGCCATCCTCGCGCAACCCCCCGGTCCGACGATCCGAATGCCGACTTACGTTGCTCTATGCAGCGCAAGTCGGCTCTCGACGGGCGAGAATCCGTTGAGTCAGGAGGCAGTCTTGGCGGCCTGACGCTCCGGGCTGATCCGGACCACGTCCCAGACAAGCCCGAGCCGCTCCAGCGCCCGGATCACGGCCGCCGACGGGTCCAGCTCGAGGCGGCCGAGCCCGTGGGCCGCCGAGGTCGGAAAGGCGTGGTGGTTGTTGTGCCAGGCCTCGCCCATCGTGGGGAGCGCCAACCAGAAGACGTTGCGGGACTCGTCGGTGGTCGCGAATCGCCGCCTGCCGAAGACGTGGCAGACCGAGTTGATGCTGTAGGTGACGTGGTGAACGAGGAACACCCGGACCGCGCCGCCCCACAGCAGCGCGGTCAGCCCGGCCACCAGGGTCCCACCAAGCAGGTAGCCGATTCCGAATGGAATCAGCAGGCCGGCGATCGCCCAGAGCAGGAAGGTTCGGTCGACCGTCCTCACTACGCGGTCCTTGATCAGGTCGGGCGCGAACCGCTGCTTGGAGCCCCGCTCGGTGTGGATGAAGAGCCAGCCGAGGTGGGCGTGAAAGAGGCCGCGAAGCGCGCCGCCCCAGCCTCCACCGTGGCCGACGTGAGGACTGTGGGGGTCGCCGGGCTCGTCGGAGAACGCGTGGTGCTTTCGGTGGTCGGCCACCCAGGAGATCACCGGGCCCTCGATCGCCGCCGAGCCGATCGCCGCCAGGATCCCCCGCAGAGCCGCGCTGGTCTTGAAGCTGCGATGGGTGAGCAACCGGTGGAAACCGACCGTGATCCCGAGGGCGGTGATCACGTAGGCGACGGCCAGGATCGCCAGGTCGCGCCAGTGGAGCGCCTGATCCCAGACCTGCCAGGCCGCGACGGCCAGGAGCAGGAACGGGATCGCCGTCACCAGTCCCGTGATGATCCGGTCGGTGGTTTCGTGCTCCACCGGCTGGATGAGCTGCGACGAATCTCCGCCGCGCCCTCGCTCGAGAAGCTCCGTGTCGGTCGCCACGGGCGTCAGACTACCCCTGGATCCGGAAGGGCGCATTAACCCGGGATCGTGAAGTCAGTCGATTCGGGCGCCCGAGATCGCGCGAGCGATCACCAGGCGCTGGATCTCGGAGGTGCCCTCGAAGATCGTGTAGATCTTCGCGTCGCGGTGCATCCGCTCCACCGGGTACTCGCGCGTGTACCCGTTCCCCCCCAGGATCTGGATCGCGCGCTCGGTTGCCCAGACCGCGACCTCGCCGGCCTTCAGCTTCGACATCGAGCCCTCCGCCG
The DNA here is from genome assembly GCA_023251935.1 of bacterium. Taxonomy (GTDB): domain Bacteria; phylum Actinomycetota; class Thermoleophilia; order Solirubrobacterales; family 70-9; genus AC-56. The sequence goes on from JAHEXV010000029.1 coordinate 10,204, forward strand.
CCTCGAACTCCTTTTCGGCCCGTCCCATCCACGCGGCTCGCCAGACCAGCAGCCGGGAGGCGTCGATCTCCATCTTCATGTCGGCGAGGGCGAAGGCGATCGCCTGGTTCTCGACGATCGGTCGCCCGAACTGGACCCTTTCCTTCGCGTAGTCGAGCGCGTACTCGTACGCGGCCCGCGCGATCCCGACGGCTTGCGAGCCGACGGTCGGGCGGGAGACCTCGAACGTCTTCATCGCCGCCTGGCCCCGGGAGCCGCGGCCCTCGCGGGCGCGGGCGAGGCGCTCGTCGAGCTTCTCCCTGCCGCCCAGAAGGCAGCGGCTCGGAACGCGGCAGTCGTCGAGGTGAACGTCGGCGGTGTGCGACGCGCGCAGGCCGTGCTTCTTCACCTTCGCTCCCTGCTCGAGCCCGTTGGCGCCGGGCGGCACCACGAAGGCGGCGTGCCCGCGCGAGCCGAGCTCGCGGTCGACGCTCGCGATCACCACGTGGACTTCGGCGATCCCGCCGTTGGTCGCCCAGGCCTTCTGGCCGTTCAGCACCCACTCGTCCGCGGATTCGTCGTAGCGCGCGGTCGTCCGGATCGCCGAGACGTCGGACCCGGCATCCGGCTCTGACGAGCAGAAGGCGGCGACCTTCGGCTCGTCGGCCGTGCCGAAGCACTGGGGCACCCACTCGACCAGCTGGTCGGGCGTCCCCGAGGAGTAGATCGCGGCCACGGCGAGCGTCGTCCCCATGATCGACATCCCGATCCCGGCGTCGCCCCAGAACAGCTCCTCGTTGACGATCGGCATGGTCAGCCCGGTGGGGTCCATCCAGAACTGCGCCAGGCCCTCGAACCCGTAGAGGCCGATCTTGGCCGCCTCCCGGATCACCGGCCACGGCGTCTCCTCGCGCTCATCCCACTCGTGGGCCGCGGGGCGCACGACCTGCTCGGCGAAGCCGTGGACCCAATCGCGGATGTCCCGTTGATCCTGGCTCAGCTCGAGGCTGAAGACGGCGTCCTGCTCAGAGCCGGCGTCGTCGACCGCGCCGAGCGCCTGCTCAACCGCCGTCTGCGAGCTCAACGCCTCCACGGGACCGAGTATTACACCAATCGATGTCACATGTTTCAATGTCCCCCACGCCGAGTGTGACCTTGGAAGCCTGAAGACGGCTCTCCTAACCTGCTCGCCGTGACCGAGCTCCGAGAGATCCGCTCTGGCCTTTGGCGCTGGACCGCCCGGCATCCGGATTGGCGCCCCGACGCGGCCCCGCAGAGCGCCGGCGACTGGCCCCCGGACGTCGGCTGCGTCCTCTGCGAGGCAGCCGACGCCACGGTGCTGATCGACCCGCTGGTGCCGTCGCCCGGCGAGCGGGCCTTCCTGCCCCGGCTCGATCGCCGGGTCGGCGACCGAGGCCTGCCGGTGGCCATCCTGACCACGATCGGGTTTCATCGGCGCAGCCGCGAGCAGCTGGCCGAGCGATACGGCGCCTCGACCTCGCGGGCCAGGCGGTCGCTGCCGGCCGGGATCGAGTCGTTCCCGATCCGCGGCGCCGGCGAGACGATGTTCTGGATCGCCGCGCAGCGCGCCCTGGTTCCCGGCGACCGGATCCTCGGGGCGCCCGGCGGTGGACTGCGGATCTGCCCCGAGTCCTGGCTCCGCTACCTGCCGAGCGGCCTCGGCGTCCCTGAACTGCGAGACCGGCTTCGGCCGCTGCTGGAGCTGCCGATCGAGAACGTCCTCGTCTCGCACGGCGATCCGGTGGTGGGCGATGGGCGGCGGGCGCTGGCCGACGCACTGGCCCGCTGATCAGGCCAGTTCGGCGGCCTTCGGCGCGGTCCGCTCGAGAGCCTCCCAGCCGACGTCGCGTTGGCGCTCGGCGTGCTCGGCGGCGACCCCGCCCCGAAGCCCGAACAGCCGCTTGGCGAGCAGCAGATAGACCACGATCGCCAGGTTGACGACCAGCGCCGTCACCTTGAACCAGGAGACGCGGGCGGTCAGCTCGTAGACCTCGAGCGGAAGCAGCAGCGTGGTGGCGATGAAGGTCAGGTACTCGGCCCAGCGGCGCTGAAACCACAGGCCGACGGCCTCCGCGGCCTCCAGCGCCGCAAACCCAGCCAGCCCCGCCCCAACCAGCCGAAGCGTTCCCCGATTCAAGGAGAACAGCTCGTCGAGCCGGCCGACCAAACCGTGGTGACTGGTCTGCAGCGGGCCCCCGCCGACGCCTCCCTGGATGTCGGCCAACACGCGGTAGAAGTCCTCGCGCAGCTGCTGCTCGTGCGAGGCGATCAGGAACACGGCGACGGCCAGGACGCTGAGGATCACGAAGTGCAGGGCCCGATCGACCGCGATCACCCGGAGAACGATCTTGTCGCGTAGCGGCTTTCCCCGCAGCGGCAGCCGAACCTCCTCCCGCGGGGGAATGTGATCGCTGCTCGGGCTGGAAGGCGGCAGCAGGGGCAGCCAGCTGTCGCAGCGCAGGCATCGGTGCCACCGCACCCCGTCCTCCTCGCGGGCGACGATTGCGTCGGCCGCCCGAAGCGTTCGAGCGTCGGTGCCGAGCAGCAGATGTCCACGGGCGCCGCAGACGAGGAGCTCGTAGTGGAGGCGGGGGCGGAAGCGACTGGGCTTCGCCGTCCCCGGGGGTAGCGAGTCGTCGACTCGGCTCGACACGGCGTGACCCTACTGGCCGGCTTCGACGGTCGAGCCCTTCGGCGTCCCGAGGACGCGACGCGGACGGTCCATCCGTGTCTGCGGCGCCTCGGTCGCTGGTAGCCTTCCGCCGCCGCGGGCGCTCGGGGGGCCCCCGTGGGCTGGGCCCCCTGATCCATGACCAAGAGTCCCTCCACAGCTCTCGACCCAACCGCGTTCGCGATCGGGTTCGACGATCGCGATCGGGCCCGCCTCCACGAGCTGTGGGACGAGGTGCTCGACTCGGAGCGCTGGACCGAAGGCGAGCTGATCGGGCAGCTCGAGGCCTCGTGGGAGGGCTGGAACCGGCTTCCCAGCGTCGCGTTCTCGAGCTGGGCAGGGGCGGCGCTGGCGACGCTCGAGTTCTGCGACGTACGGGGGCGGGCCGTGCTATGCCCCTCGAACACGTTCATGGCCACGCCACTCGCCGTGATCAAGGCGGGCGGGCGGCCCGTGTTCGTGGACTGCAACCGGGACGACCTCTGCGCGTCGTTCGCGGATTTCGAGGCGAAGGCCGAGCGGCACCGGCCCGTGGCGGCATTGCTGGTCCATATCGGCGGACACATCGCGTTCGAGGTCGAGCGAATCGCCGACTACTGTCGCGAACACGGGATCTTCCTGATCGAGGACTGCGCGCATGCCCACGGCGCGCAATGGTTGCAGCGAAGGCCCGGGACCTGGGGCGACGCCGGCGTCTACTCGCTGTACGCAACCAAGACGGTCTCCACCGGCGAGGGCGGCGTGCTCGTCTCGGGAAGCGATGAGCTGATTGAGTACGCGCGCTCGTATCGCAACTACGGCAAGCCCGACCACCGGATCGAGGGGCTGAGTCACCGAATGAGCGAGTTCACCGCCGCGATCGGGGTAGTCCAGCTGGATCGCCTGGAGGAGATCGTCGCCTGGAAGAACTCCGTCGCCCGCGAGCACCTCGACCCCCTTTTCGCCACCCACCTCGAGCTGCCCAACGGGATGGTGTCGGGGCTCTACAAGTACGTCGTCTTCGAGCCCATCGCCCGGTCGAGCGGCCGGGTCTACGACCAGCCCTGCCACCGGCTGCTCGGCGACCCCGTCGTCCTCCCCAACACCGATTGGGTGGCCGAGAATCATTCGTGCGTGCCGCTCTACTACCGCGGTCCCGAGCTGCCCCCCGACTCGAGCCCCTGGGCGGCGCTCAAGGAAGCGCCGTGAGGGTCCTGGTCACCGGTGGAGCCGGCTTCATCGGCTCGCACGTGGTCGACAAGCTGCTCGACGCCGGCCACGAGCCTCGGATTTTCGACCTGCGCCGCTCCCCCTACCACTCGGAGTCGACCGTGGAGCAGGTAATCGGCGACGTCACCGACCGGGGTGCGCTGGCGCGATCGGCCCGGGGATGCGAGGCGATCATCCACCTGGCGGCGGTTGCCGATGTCGGCGACGTGGTCGCGGCGCCCGCCCGGGCCGAGCGCTTCAACGCCCGAGGGACGCTCGAGGTGCTCGAGGTCGCCCGCGAGGCGGGGCACGGGCGAGTGATCTACGGCTCCACGACCTGGGTCTACAGCGACTGTTCCCCCGAGCGGGTCGACGAGGAGACCCCGTTGGCGGCACCGAGCCATCTGTACACGGCAACCAAGCTGGCGGGCGAGCTCTATTGCAAGTCCTATCGGGAGCTCTACGGGGTCGAGTACACGATCCTCAGATTCGGGATCCCCTACGGGCCCCGGGCCCGCGACGCGACGGTGATCGCCTCGTTCGCCGCCAAGGCGGAGGAGGGCGAACCCCTGACCGTGGCCGGCGACGGCGGTCAGTCGCGCCGCTTCGTCTACGTGGGAGATCTGGCCGAGGGAGTCGTGGCGGCGCTTCGACCGGAGGCGGCCAACCGGACCTACAACCTGGCCGGCGAGGAGGAGGTCAGCGTGCTCGAGATCGCCGCGGCCGTTGGCAGGCAGGTCAGGGACACGGGGCTGATCCACACCCCGGCCCGAGCGGCCGATTTCGGCGGCAAGCAAGTCTCGAGCCGGCGGGCCGCCAGGGAGCTCGATTGGACCGCGACGACCAGCTTCGCGGAGGGTCTGAGCCGATACCTCGAGTGGCGGCGCGCCCGGTCGCGCCCCCGCCGCGCCCTGGTCCTGACCGCCGATATCGGAGAGGGTCATGACCTCCCGGCGCGCGCGATCGAGGCCGGATTCCGCGTCGAGACGCCGGCGATCGAGGTCACGGTGGTGGACGGGCTGCGGGCGATGGGGAAGCTGGTCACCCTTGTGGTCAGAGACGGATCCTGGCTCTCGTTCAACTGGCTTCCGTGGCTGTTCGAGGCCCAGTACTTCCTCCTCAGTCGGTTCCCTCCGACCCGCTGGCTGGCGCTCCGGCTGGGCTACCGGCTCAGCGCCCGCAAGCTGTTGAGGACGGTCCGCGCCCACGATCCGGACGTGGTCGTCTCGACTTACCCCGGAACCACTGCGCTGCTCGGCGAGCTTCGCCGCCGCGGACGGCTCGAGATCCCGGTGGTGTCGGCGATCACCGACCTCGCCGGGCTTCGGTTCTGGGCTCACCCCGCGGTGGACCTGCACACGGTCACGCATCGCGAGTCAATCGAGGAGGTGGAGCGAATCGCGGGTCCGGGCTCGGCCCGATGGGCGCAGCCGCCCACCTCGAGCGAATTCCTGCGGCCGGTGTCGAAGGCCGAGGCGCGCCAGCGACTCGGGCTTCCCCCCGACGGCAACGTGGTGGTGGTCTCCGGCGGCGGGTGGGGGATCGGGGATCTGGAGGGCGCCGTGAGGGCCGCGCTCGAGGTCGAGGGATCCACCGTCGTCTGCCTCGCCGGCCACAGCGAGCGGGCGAGCCGACGGCTGCGACACCGCTTCGGATCGAGCCCGCGGGTCCGTCTGCTCGGATTCACGGAGCGGATGAGCGACCTGCTTGCCGCCGCGGATGCGCTCGTGCACTCGACCGCCGGCCTCACAGTGCTCGAGGCTCAGATCCGGGGCTGCCCGGTGATCTCCTACGGGTTTGCGGTCGGCCACATCCGGGCCAACAACCGCGCCTACCAGCGTTTCGGCCTCGCCAGGGTCGCCAGCTCGCCGGCGGGCCTGCGGGTCGAGCTCGATCGCGCGCTTGCCGAGCGGCCCGCTCCCGACCCCTCATTCGCCGCCCTCCCCTCTCCCAGCCGGCTCGCGCTCGAGGCGAAGGCGCGGCCCGCTCCCCGTCCGGTGCCGCGCATCCGCGCCGTGCGGGTCGCGGCGGCGGCGGCCGTGACCTTCCTGCTCGCGTGGGAGCTGCTGCTCACCGACGACTCCTATCCGCTGTTCGCCAAGGTGCTCGAGACTGGCCCGACGACCGCCGTCGCCACCAGCCGACCGGTGGTGGGGGTGTTGATCGACACCCCCACCGGGTCGGCGACGAGGGTCGCCCGCCGGCTGTCGCGACGCGGCCTGCACGCCTCGTTCGCGCTCAGTGCCGCCCCCGATTCCAAAGCGCTTCAGACGCTCCGCCGACTCGGCGATGACGCCCTCCCCAGGCTCGACGCCGGGGGGCCGTTCCACTCCCTGGGGACCAAGGGCCGGTTGGCCGAGGACGCCGCGGCGCTCGGACTCGGGAAGAGCTTCATGTACCAACCCAGCAGCGACTTCACCCTGACCCAGTACCTGCTCGGGCGGGCCGCCGGTGGTTCTCCGGTTCGGGGGGCTGCCGACAGCGATCCAGGTGAGGCGGTCGGCGCGTTACGCGCCGGGGAAGTCGTTCAGATCAACGTCGACCGGGCGACAGCGGCCTTGAACGCAACCCTTCACTCACTCCGACACCGGCTCGCCGCCGGCGGGCTGCACGCCGTTACGCTCCCCGAGCTGGTCGACACCGGCGGCCACTAGGCCGCTGACCGCCGGGGATCGGCCCAGCGCCGCAGCTCCCGAGGCGACCATCGCGAGAAAGCCCAGCAGGGCCAGCCCGCCCAGCGGCGTCGACGCCCAGCTCTCGCCGCTGATCACCGGCGCCAGAAGGACTGGCACCGCGATCTGAACCACGAAGACAACCGGCACCACCCGTGTCGCGGGACGGCGCTGGAGCGCGCTCATCTCGCTCAGCAGGCCGAAGAAGGCCATCCCCGCCGTGGCCGCAGCCCAGACGAGTACCGGAGTCCACGCCGACACCGATAGGTAGTCGGCGATCAGCTTGCTCGAGATCCCCGTCCACGCATAGGCGCAGCCCGCGCTCAAGGGCAGCAGGACGCTCGCGGCGGCGGCCTCACGTCGAGCCAGATAGGGGGCCACCGCGAGCAGTCCGAGGCCGCCGAGGGCCGGGGCCAGGCTGGCCGCGCCCGCGTGGTGGGTGGTGTGCTCGGGCGCCGCCCATGCCATCCCGGTGACCCCGAGGATGATCGCCAACACGGCGCCGACCTCGAGCGGCCCCACCCGCTCCCCGAGCATTCGATCGCCGAGAATCAGCAGCAGCAGAAGGCCGCTGGCGAGCGCCGGTTGGACCACGGTGAGCGGGGCCAGCAACAGAGCGACGAGGTGAAACGGCCAACCCGCGATCGCGAGAAGGGTCGCGAACACCCAGCGGGGCCGGGCGATCAGCCGGCCGAGCAGCGAGGGGCGCAGGGAGTGCCGGTGCGAAACGTCTCGAGCCTCGAGCGCCTGTAGGGCCACGCCGAGGTCGAAGAGGATGGACGCGACGCAGGCGCACGCGACGCCGAGCTCGAGGTCGTACATGCGTGCCGGCCATCATAGGCTGGTGCTCCTTGGCCCGTGACCCTCGACCGCTTGGTGGGGCCGTCGAGACCAGCGCGGCACCCGCGCCCGCAGCAGTCTGCGGCGGGTGCTACGGTGCCGCACCTATGCCCACCGGGACAGTGAAGTGGTTCAGCGACGAGAAGGGCTTCGGGTTCATCACTCCCGATGACGGCTCGCAGGATGTCTTCGTCCATCACAGCTCGATCGCCGGCGACGGCTATCGCTCTTTGGACGAGGGCGCCAAGGTCTCCTTCGAGATCGAGTCCGGCGAGAAGGGGCCCCGTGCCGCGAACGTCGAGAAGGTCTAACCGGCTTCGCGCGGCTGGCTAGCCGCGGATCTGGACGGATTCCGGGCCCAGCCCGGAGGCGCGGGGCACCCCTGCCAGCGCCAGCGCGACGTCGAACTCGGCGACCAGGAGATCGAGCACCGCGCGCGCGCCCGCCTCGCCGTCGACGGCGAGCCCCCAGATCACCGGCCGCCCGACCATCACCGCGCGGGCCCCAAGCGCCAGCGCCTTCAACACGTCCGTGCCACGACGAACCCCGCCGTCGACGACGATGTCGACTCGATCGCCGACCGCGTCCGCGATCGCCGGCAGGGCGTCCGCCCCCGCGGCGACGGTGTCGAGCTGGCGACCGCCGTGATTTGAGACGACCACGCCGGCGACGCCGTGCTCGGCGGCGAGCCGGGCGTCCTCGGGAGTCAGCACGCCCTTGACGACCACCGGGAGCTCGCTGCGCTCGGCCAGCTGGGCGATGTCTGCCCAGGTCAGGCTCGGGTCGATCAGCTCGCCGATCTCCAACATGCTGAAGGCCCCGGTCTTCCCCATCGCGCCGACGCTCGGCGCGGCCACCGCGTCGGGGATCGCGTACCCGGTGCGAGCGTCCCGATCGCGAACCCCCAGCACCGGCAGGTCGACCGTCACCACGAGCGCCTCGTAGCCGTGCTCGACCGCGGCGCGAACGAGCTCGTCCGACACCCCGCGGTCGCGGAACACGTAGAGCTGCAGCCAGCGCTCGCCTTCCGGAGCCGCCTCGGCGACCTCGGCCGGGCTCGCGGTCGCCAGCGACGAGAGGCAGAAGACCGCGCCGGCCGCGGCCGCGGCGCGAGCGGTGGCCCGCTCGCCGTCCGGATGAGCCAACCCGTGGTAGGCGGTGGGCGCGACGAAGATCGGGTGCGGCCGCCTTCGGCCCAAGACGGTGGTCCCGGGGTCCCGCTCGGAGACGTCGACGAGCACCCTGGGGCGGATCGCGATCCGGCGCCAGGCGTCCAGGTTGTCCCGCAGGGTGAGCTCGTCGCCCGCACCACCCGCGTAGTAGCCCTGCGGCCCGGAGTCGAGGAGCTCCGCCGCGCGGAGCTCGAAGTCGGCGATCGTGCGCGGCAGGTCCATCGGCAACGTCATCTGGGCTCGAGGATGACCAGCGGGATCTTCCGGTCGGTGCGCTCCTGGTAGCCCGCATACCCGCTGTAGACCGCGACCGCCTTCGGCCAGAGGCGCTGGCGCTGCCTCGCGGTGGCGACCCGAGCCCGCACCGCCCTTCGCTCCGAACCGACCTGAACCGTGGTCTCCGGATGGGCGCGCAGGTTGTGGAACCAGGCCGGATTCCGGGGGTGGCCGCCCTTCGACGCGACCAGGACCAGGTTCTTGCCGTCCTCGACGTAAACCAGCGGCGTCGTCCGCACCGCGCCGCTCTTCGCTCCCACGTGATCGAGGAGCAGCATCGGCGGGGCGCCGGGGAACCGGTGCCCCACCAGCCCCCCGGTCGCTCGATACACCAGCGTGTGGACTCCCATCAGTCGCCTCAGGATCGGCCAGCTGCGGTCGGCGATGCCCATCGGATCCATCGGCGCAGGTTACGACGACACCGACTGCGGCGAGGGCTGGGTGGGGTGCCGCCCTGTCGCAAGCCCTTCGTGCATCGGTTGTCGGATAACTCGGCCCCAGACCGAGTAAGGCGACAACCAACGGAGGACCGGCACGCAGCGAAGGCCCACCCTCCCCTACCCAGCCCTTTTCGGCTCGTGCAATCAGGGTCCTCGATCGAACGTCTCCAGCCGGGCGGCCGTATCCCAGACACGGTCGGCGACCGCCGGCCGAAGGCAACCAGAGGAACGAGATGACTGATCGGACGATGAGAATCTGGGGGGTGGCAGCGAGCGTCGCTGTCGCCGCGGCGATCGCGGGCTGCGGCGGCAGCTCCAGCGACAACGCCTCTACCGCGTCCAGCTCGGCGCCGGCCAACGCGGCGTCGACCTCGGGCGGAGGGACGACCACCACCACTCCCACCGCCCCCACCACGACCACCGGCCCCACGACCACCACCACCGGCGGCACCGGAGGCACGGGAGGCGGTGGCGGATACGGCTATTGATCGCGGCCGCGCGGGCGGCGGTCGCCGTTGGGGTGTCGGCGGTCGTGCTCGCCGGATGCGGCGCCGGCGGTGACGACCAGGGGTCGGCGCACCACTCGGTCGAGGCATATCTCGCCCGGGTCGAGCCGATTCGGCTCGGGGTCAATCGGCTCCTCGACGGCGCCGACCCGATCCTCTCGGCCTACCGCGACCGCCGGCTTGGTCCGGGCGCGGCACAGCGACGGATGGCGGCGCTCGAGCGGCGCTTCGCCGCCTACGCCATCAGGATCGCCGCCCTGCGAGGGGTGCCGGCCTCGCTCCGCGGGGCGCAGCACGCCTATGCCCACACCTACGTGCTCGAGGACTCCTATCTGAGCGCGCTCGCGACCGCCCTCCCGGAGCGCGACTACGAGGGCCTTCCCGCGACCCAGGCGCGCCAGCGGGCGGCGATCATCGGCTGGCGGATCCGCCTCGAGGTGGTGGCGCGTCGCCTCGGGATCCGGCTTCCCGCCGATCTGCAGCTGGCCGGACGCGGCGAGATCGCGCCCTCGCCACTCGGCGACTGAGCCGATGATGTGAACCCGTGTACGATCGGCGCCGGGAGCGGACCGTCCGGTCCCGGTCAGGAAACAGGTGTCGATAGCGGAAGGCAGCGTCGAGCTCACCGGGAACTTCCTCGGCTCGAGTGGGGACCGTGCGGGGTTTCTGCTCCTCGCGGGGATGCTGGTTTCGTTCGGCTTCATCCGCATGAGCACCAGGCTGATGCGGAGCCCGAAGGTGTCGTGGTGGCCGGGCAGCGTCAAGACCGGCGGGGTTCACATCCACCACCTGGTGTTCGGGATCGTGCTGTTGATGCTGGCCGGCTTTCTGGAGTTCGCGTTTCAGTTCGAGAGCCCGGGGCTGGAGATCCTCGCCGTGGGCTTCGGGATCGGGGTGGGCCTGACGCTCGACGAGTTCGCGCTCTGGCTCCACCTGGAGGACGTCTACTGGGCCGAGGAGGGCCGGCGCTCGGTCGACGCGGTGATCGCGGCGACGATCATCGCCGGCGCGATCGTCCTCGGGGTCGCGCCGGTCGGCGAAGGGGACGCCGGCTCGGTGGCGGGGATCCTGATCGCGATGGTCGAGGTCTTAGTCTTCGCCGCGCTCGCGGCCCTGAAGGGCAAGTACTGGTCGGCGCTGGTGGCGATGTTCATTCCCTTCGTGGGCTGGGTGGCGGCGATCCGGCTCGCCAAGCCGGGCTCGCCGTGGGCTCGTCGCCGCTACGCCGAGGGAAGCGAGAAGCTCGCCAAGGCGACCGTGAGGGCGGAGCGCAGCAGCAGGCGGTATCGCCGCTGGCAGGAGCTGATCGGCGGCCGCCCGACGGCGGTCGGATCGTCGGACGAAGCCTGAGCGGAGGGAGGCGCCCGATGCCGCCTCAGCCCGAGCGGCAACTGCGGGTCCTCTACGGGGTCAACGGCGAGGGGATGGGACACGCGACCCGCTCCGAGGTCGTGATCGACTCGCTGCTCGCCCGCCACGACGTGCGGGTGGTCGCCTCGGGGGCGGCGTTTCGTTTCCTCCGCGAGCGGCTGCCTCGGGTCGATCGGATCTTCGGCCCGACCTTCGCCCTCGAGCAGGGCGAGATTCGGCGCTGGGCGACCGTGCGGCAGAACCTGCGGCTCGCCCGCGACGAGCTGCCGGACACGATCAGGAGCTGGGCCGACGAGGTGGACGACTGGGAGCCCGACGTGGTGATCAGCGACTTCGAGCCCCTGGCCGGCGCCTATGCCCGCCTGACGCGCACGCCCCTGATCGCGGTCGGCAACATCAACGCCCTCGACCGCTGCCGGCACGATCGGGAGATCGTCGGCCGGGAGCGAGAGGACTACCTGCTCGCCCGCGCCGTGGCGCACTCGATGGTTCCCGGCGCGGTCGAGTACATCGTCACGACCTTCTTCCGGCCGCCGCTCGCCCGGGGCGCCACCACGCTGGTGCCGCCGATCGTCCGGCCCGAGATCGTCGAGGCCCGCAGGGTGCGTGGCGACCATCTGGTCGTCTACTCGAGCGGCGATGAAGCGCCGATCGAGGCGCTGCGCGCCGCGGGGATACGCTGTCTCGTCTATGGGATGCGGGGCGGGCCCACCGAGGCGGTGGTCGAGGGCAACCTGGAGTTCCGCCCGCAGTCCGGCGAGGGTTTCGTCGAGGCGCTTCGCACCGCGCGGGGGGTGGTGACGGGAGGGGGATTCTCCCTGCTCAGCGAGGCCGTCTACCTCGGCAAGCCGATCCTCTCGGTCCCGCTCCGGGGCCAGTTCGAGCAGCTGATGAACGCCCGCTACGCGGAGAGGCTCGGCTATGGGGTCTGCGCGCCGCGGGTGTCGCCGGAGCTGGTCCGCGACTTCGTCCAGCGGCTCCCCGAGTTCGAGTCCAGCCTGGCGACCTATCGGCAGTCCGGGAACGCGGTCGCGCTTCGCGCGATCGAGGAGCGCGCCACCGAGGCGGCCGCGGCCGCGCCGCGCGAGCTCCGGCGGGCGCGCCGGGAGGCGCGGAGGACACCGCGATGAGCCGGGGCGCCTTCGCCGCGCTCGGAGCGACCCTGGGCGGGGCCGGCTTCGCCGTCTATCACGGCCAGGTCCCGACCTCGCAGCTCTACGGTCGCACGATCTGTCGGGTGCCCGAGGCCGAGGGGATGATCGCGCTGACCTACGACGACGGCCCCAACCCCCGGCACACCGAGGCCCTGATGTCGGTGCTCGACCGTTACGGGGCACGGGCGACCTTCCTGCTGATCGGGCGCTGGGCGGAGCGCGAGCCGGAGCTGGTGAGAAGCCTGTCGGAGGGCGGCCACGCGCTCGGCAACCACACCTGGTCCCATCCGACGATGCCGCTTCGATCGTCGGCGGCGATCCACGAGGAGATGCGGCGGTGCCGTGAGGCGGTCGAGGCCGCCGGGGTCTCGTTCTCGAAGGTGGACGGCGAGGAGCTGATGCGACCCCCGTACGGACGCCGGCGCCCGGGAACGCTGCGGGCGGTTCGGGAGGTGGGCTACGTGCCGCTGCTGTGGTCGATCACCTGCTACGACTGGCGCCGCACCGCGACCGTGGACAAGCTCGTCGCCCGGGGCTCGCGGGCGCGCGGCGGCGACGTGATCCTGCTCCACGACGGCTCCGACAAGGCTCCCGACGCCGATCGCTCGGCGTCGGTCGCGGCCACCGACGAGATCCTGCGCCGTCTGACCGACCAGGGCTACAGGTTCGTGAGCGTGCCCGAGCTGGTGGGCGAGCCGGTCGACGCGCCCCGATAGGGTCAACCCCCTGCCCCACACGAGAGGAGAGACGGGATGACCGGAAAGGCCGATTTCACCGAGGAGGAGTGGAAGGACGTCCTCCAGGGACCGCCGACCGCCGGGATGATCGTGGCCATGGCGCAGCGCGGTGGAAGCTTTCGCGAAACCCTCTCGATGGCCAAGGTGTACGGGGAGGCGCGCAAGGAGCACGGCGAGAGCGAGCTGCTGGACGAGATCGCCTCGACCAAGCCCGAGGTGGATCGAACCCGCTACCACTCGGTCGAGGAGCTGCAGCAGCATGGCCTGCAGCACCTCCGCGACACCGTCGGGCTGCTGGAGCGAAAGACGACCCTAGAAGAGATGGACGAGTACCGGCGCTTCGTGCTCACCTTGGCGCAGCGGGTCGCCGAGGCCCACAAGGAGGGCGGAGAGCGCGTCAGCGAGGCCGAAAGCACCGCGATCGCCGAGATCGCCGAGGCGCTCGGCACCTCAGCGCCCGATCCGGCCGGCTCGTAGGGGTCACTCCCGGGCCGGCACCGGCAGGCATCGGCGGCCGAGTTGCGTTCGCCTATCCGACGCAACTCGGCCACCGATGCCCCGCGCCGCGGAACGGCGTCGTTTAGTCCTGGTGCTTCACCTTCGAGGAGACGCACTTCCCAAAGGCGTTACGGCCGTTGTGATTGTTGCCGTAGTTCTGCTGGAAGGCTGCGGAGTCGGCCTGGCGCTCGGCCTTGCACTCCTTGGCGGCGTTCTTGAACTCCGCCACGTCCTCCTTGATGTCGGCCTTCACCTTGCCCGACACGCACTTGCCGAACGCGTTGCTGCCGTTGTCGTTGGTTCCGTAGGTCTGCCGGAAGCCCTCCGGGTCAGCCTGGCGAGCCGCCTTGCACTCCTTGGCGGCGTTCTTCAGCTCCGCCGATACCTCGTCGGTCGTGCCCTGGATGCAGTTGCGCATCGCGTGCTCGCCGTAGGTGGCGCGGAACGCCGCCGGGTCGGCCTTCTGCTGGGCCGTGCATTGCTTGGCGGCCAGGTTCTTGGCATGTGCATCGCTGGTCGCGTTGCCCGCCGCGGCGACGGCGGCGCCCAGCAGCAGCGCACACACGCAGCCAGAGGCGATCGGGATGATTCGCTTCAAGAGTCAACTCCTCGCTGCCCGCGAAGGGCATCGCTTTCAGGTCCCGTTGCCAGACTGAACGCGGCAGCGCGGCGCTTGTCAGGGGCTATCCGGGCTTTCCGTTGCCGCCGGGCGCGCCGTGGCCTGCCGATGAGGAGTGCGCGGAGGCGGAGCCGCCCTGCCCCGGAGCCGAGCCGCTGCCTCCGGGAGAGCCGCTTTGGCCCGGCGGCGAGCCGGGCTTGCCCTGGGCCTGCGGGGGAAGCGTGGGCACGTTCGCTGAGGCATTGGCGAGGCCCGGCGGAGAGCTTGGCTTGCCGTGCGAGCCGCCGCTCGCGGCCGCACTCCCGTTGCCGTGGGGGTTACCTCCTGCCGACGAGTGGGCGGGCGGGCTGCCGTTCGAGCTCGCCGGCAGAGCATCGCTTGCGACGCCGGGCGCCTTGCCGTGACTCGCCGATCCGCCGCCGGCGCCACGATCGGAACCGCTCGCGGGCCCTCCGCGCCCCTCGGCGCGCCCGCGGCCCTTGCCGCCGAGGCCGGGTGAGGACCCTCCGCGACCGCGCGCGGATGAGTTCGGGACCGATCCGCGCTGGTGGGCGGCGCTTCGGGTCGGCCCGGCGTCGCCACCAGGATCCGCGGCGCCCGGCGCCGTGGCGGGCGCGTGGTTCGGCGTCGCCGGGGCCTGCCGGTCGCCGACCAGGGGCAGCTTGACCACGCCGCTCAGCCCGGCGGCTCCGGCGCCGATCATGACCGCGACCGCCACGGATGCTCCCTTGACCGCGATCGGGCCGCCGATCGCGGTTCCGCCCGCCACGCCGGCGCCCCCGCTCCCCGCCAGCGCCCCGGCCGCGGCGCCGATGCCCCCCTTCCCGGTCTCGCCGAGGACGGTGGTGAGGAGGCTCGACGCCGCA
Source organism: bacterium (assembly GCA_023251935.1). Classification (GTDB taxonomy): domain Bacteria; phylum Actinomycetota; class Thermoleophilia; order Solirubrobacterales; family 70-9; genus AC-56. Next base: position 25,214 of record JAHEXV010000029.1, read on the forward strand.
ACCGCGGGCAGCGGCGGACAGAGCGCCCGCAGGTCGGATCGTCGCTGCGAGATCGCGACCTGGAACCCCTTGCACGCCTCGCAGGCCCGCAGGTGGGCACGCAGGCGGCGGCTGCGGAGCACCCGGCCATCGCGCTCCGAGAGGGCGCGGCGAGCCGTCTCACACTCCATCTCGCGCCCTCGGTCGAGCTCGCGCACCGCCAGGCGCGCCTCGTAGACGGTCTGCCGGGCCGCGGCCGGCGAGGCTCCCAGCGCGGCGCCGATCTCGCCGTAGCTCAGCCCGCTCAGCTCGCGCATCACCAGGGCTCCTCGTTGGCGCTCGGGCAGCTGGTCGAGGTCGGCGACCAGATGGCGCAGGCGCTCCCGGGCCTCGGCTTCCGAGTCGGCTGGCGCCGCTGTCCGCTCGGGGAGCCGATCCGAGTCCACGGTGCTGAGACGCTGGCGCAGGATCGAGATCGCCTCGTTGTGCGCAACTCGGTAGAGCCACGGGCGCAGAGCGATCTCGCGCTCGTCTCCCGGAAGGGAGCGAAGCGCGCTCGCCATCGTGCCCTGAAGCGCATCCTGAGCCTCGTCCGGATCTCTCAGGATCGCGCGACAGTAGCGGTAGAGCTCCTGGTGATAGCGCTCGAAGATCGCTTCGAATGCCCGTTGATCGCCTTCCCGCGCAAGGCGCACGAGCCGCGGGTCCGACAGCAGGCCTCTCGGCACCCAGCTGGTCGCCGAGCCCACCGCGTGGGCGGTCTCTCCCACCGACATCGCTTCTGATTATCGACGCTTCACGCCAGGTCTTCAAGCCGGATGCTCCGAGCTGTTGCCAGGCCACCCGTCTTCCTAGACGCGCGACGAGGTCGAATGTCAGGCGAGCGCGGGCTCAGCTCGGCTTCGTGGTCATCGCCCAGATCGCGACCAGGTAGGCGATCAGCAGCAGCGAGACCAGGCCGGCGGGCGCCCGGCCGAAGGGGCCAGCCCTCTGAGCGCGACCGAGGCGCCGCACCGCGAGGCCCGCGAGAACCGTCGCGACCACCAGCAGCACGAAGCCGAGGTCTGCGGTGTTGAAGCCGATGTCAACCCAGGAGGGCGCGCCAGATTCCGAACACGAGCGTCCCGAGGCCCCCGACCGCCCAGAGCACGTTTCCGACCGCCAGCACCCGCGAGTCGGCCGCCAGCCCGAGCGCGATGGCGCTGAAGATGACGACCGTCGCCGCGAGCGCGAACGCCGCCAGGACGTGCAGGAACAGGAGGGTGTCGTACACGCGGCGGGAAACCGATATCAGGCGACTCGGCCCGGGCCCCGGAGGATCTCGCGCGCGCAGCGCTCGCCGGACTCGACCGCGCCCTCGAGGAACCCCTGGTAGGCCACCGAGGTGTGCTCGCCGGCGAAGTGGACGCCGCCCTCGGCCCGGGCGATCGCGCCCGCGTAGCGGGTCGCCTGGCCGGGCAGGAACGCCGCGTAGGAGCCGTGCACCCAGGGGTCGGCGGTCCAGTCGTCGAGCCACGCCCGCCCCGCGAAGTCGCTGCGGATCCCCGGCACCGCCCGCTCCAGGATCGCGAGGGTCTGTCGAACCACCCCCTCGGGCGCCGGGCCGTGCGCCCGCCGACCGGGATAGCCCGCGCCCACGGAACCACCGGTGTACACGGTCAACAAAGCCGTCTGCCCCGGCTGGGTGAGCGAGCTGTCCCAGGTGTCGAGGAACGGCCGGTCGGTGGTCAGCTCTCCGTCCCATCGGCCTTCGTGGGCGGGCCGATCGCGGAACTGCATCAAGAGCTTCGCGTTCGTGCCCATGCCCAGCTTCTCGATGCACTCCAGCTTCAGCCCGCTGAGGGCGGCGCGCTCGAGGTCGACCTCCCTCAGGGTGGTGAACGGAGCCGCGAGCACCACCTGATCGGCGATCACGTCGGGGCGACGCCCGCCGAAGCGCAGGCCATAGGAGCCATCATCGCGGCGCCACATGGCCTCCAGAGGCGCGCCGAGGTGAAGCGACCCGTCGGGCAGGCGCTCGGCGAGGCCGCGGGGCACCCGGTCGTTGCCGCCGTCGACGTGGTAGCGCTCGTCGGAGCCGTCGATGTCGGCCCGATCCCCCTCGAGGAGGTAGAAGATGTTGGTGGCGCTCAGCCGCTCCGCGTCGAGGCCGAACTCCTCGGCCAGGTACCCGCGCATCGCCTCGCCGAGCAGCGAGTCGCCGCCCCCCGGGACGTCGGCGTCCAGCCACTGCCTGGCGGTGCGGCGATCGAAGGCCCGGGCGGCATCTGCGGCGAAGGCGTCGTCGTAGCCGGTCCGCCTGGCGTCGGCCCGCAGGCGTCGCTTGAGGATCCCGAAGTCTCGATAGACGACGTCCCAGTCGCGCAGCTCGCCATCGAGGTAGAGGCGCGAGTAGGCGGCCGAGCGGCGCCTCGCCCAGGCGACGCGATCCTCGAGGCGCAGCCCGAGCTCGCGCACCAGGGCGCGCATCCGGGAATGGTCGGAGTCGATGAACTCCCCGCCGTGCTCGCCGACCTGCTGGCGGCCGAACTCCCGCGCCGTCCAGCATCGGCCCCCGACCCGATCCGCGCGAGCCTCGTACACCGTCGCCTCGACGCCATGCTGGTGCAGCCGGTAGGCGCACGCCAATCCCGCCAACCCGGCGCCCACCACCGCCACGCGAGGCCGGCCGGAAGAGGGGTTTCGCGAGCCGCCGCAGGCCGCCAACGGCCCCGCGACCAGCGCCGTCCCGCCCAGGGCGGCGCCCCGGACGACGAGCTCCCGCCTCGACAGCCGAGCCAGGGTCAGCCGCCGCGGTTGAGCACGTGGCGCAGAAAGCGACGGGTGCGCACCGCCGGCGGCGAGCCGGCGTCGTAGAGGTCGGCGACGTGGCCGGCGCCGCGGGCGACGTAGCGGCGGGAGTTGGGGAACTCGTCGGCGACCAGCCGCCCCTCGTACGGGGAGGTCACATTGTCGAGCTCCCCCGAGACGACCAGCACCGGGGCCTCGGTCGGGTGCTCGCCCGGACCGGCCGGCGGCTCATACAGCGAGCTCGGGCGGGGCGCCGGGAGGCAGTACTGGTAGAGGGTCTCCGAGGACAGGGCCACCTCGCGGGGCTTGAACGGGGCCAGCGCGCCAGCGTTGCGGTAGGTCCGGACCTTTCGCTCGAGCTGGGCTCGCCGCTCGGCCTCCAAAGCGTCCTTGCTCCACAGCAGCGGGTAGTCGTTGCAGCTGACGATGTCCTCCTGGGCGAGCGAGAAATGACGCAGGTGCCCGTAGCCCAGCTTCGCCTGGGCGATCAGGACCTTCCACGGGGTGGCGTCGCCGTGGCGCAGCGCCGCGCCGGCGCGATCGATCCGCAGATAGGCGTCGGGGGGCGAGTTGCCGGCCGCGGCGAGCGCGTCCACCAGCGCGCCCACCCCGCGGTGCCTGGCGCGCAGCCAGACGACCAGCCTGCGAAGGCGTCGACGCGCGTTTCCGCTGCACGCGGGCGATCGCCGGCAGGCGATCGCAAGCGAGCGGACCCCGGTTGAGATCAGGCTCGGATACCAGGCGCTCTCCCCCTTGACCGGATACGCCGAATCGAGCACCAGGGCGTTGAGCGTGTCCGGATGGCGGAAGGCGTAGGACTGGGCGAGGAAGGTCCCGTAGGAGTCGCCGTAGAGGGTGATCCGACCGAGGCCGAGCGCCCGCCGGACGTCGTCGATGTCGTCGGCGGCTGCCGAGGTTCGATACGAGCTGAACCGAGGCCCGAGCTTCTCGGCGCAGGCGGGCAGGGCGATCCAGTCGGGCGCCCGCCCGTTCTGGAGGTCTGGGCAGTCGAGCGGCCGCGAGCGTCCGGTGCCCCGCATATCGACGAGGACCAGATCGCGGCGATCGAGCAGCGATCCGAACAGCTTCACGTAGGAGCGGACCGTCCAGGAGCTCGCGTATCCGGGGCCGCCCTCGACCGCGAAGATCGCCCCGCGCGAAGGTCGATCGCGATCGCTGTGGGGAACGACGGCGAAGCCGATCCTGGTCTTGCCGAGCGAGGGGGCCTGGCGCTCGAACGGGACCCAGATCTCGCCGCAGCGCATCGACTTCGGAGTCGGGCCCGACTTACAGCGGTGCAGATCGCCGATCGTCAGCGACGGGGGTCGCCGCTGCTCCTGGGAGCCCTGGTCGCCGCCGCCCCCGCAGGCGGCGAGCCCGACCGCCACCGCCGCCGACAGCGCGACGACGGCCACGCGAGCTACCGAACGCGGCGCCGAAGAGCCCCTCTGACGCTGCGGAGAGATGGACCGAGACGCTAGCGGAGCCGGCATCGGCGGCCACCAATACACTGCTCACCCGGACTCTGGCCTTCGAACCGACAGCCAAGCGCGGGACCGCCTCCGGCCGCCTGTCGCAGCTGCGTCACTGGTTGCGCCTTCATCCCGCGACCGTCACCGTGACGGGCAGCCTGATCGTGGGTGGCGCGCTGATGCTCGGGCTCTGGGGCAAGCGCGGGGACTTCGCCTCGGCGCTTCAGCTCGCGCCGTTGTGGATCCTGGGGCTGGCGATGCTTCTGCACCTCGTCTGGCTGGTCGCGCGAAGCGAGGCGTGGCACGTGTGCGTGGGCGCGGCAGGAGGGAGGGTCAGCCGGCGGCGGCTCTATCGAGCCGCCAGCATCGGCTACCTCGGCAACCTCTTCAACGGCCAGTTCGGGCTCGCGGTGCGGATCGCCGCGCTGCGTCGATCCGCTCCCCGGGAGAGCCCGGAGCCCTCCGTCCTGATCGCCGCCGAGCTGCCGATCGTCGTCGTCGAGGTCGGCCTCGCCGCCCTGACGTCATTCACCCTGGTCGGGCCGCTCGGCTTTCCCTGGTGGGTCCCCCTGCTCTGCTTCGGCCTGACGCTCGGCGCCATGGCCGGGCTGGCCAGGCTGGCGCGGGACCGGCGCGAGGGGTTCTGGCAGGGCTTCGCGGTGATGCGGGGACTGCAGGGCCGCAGCAGCATCGTCGCCCTCGTCGTGTTCGCCGTCTGCGCGCAGATCGCTCGCAACTGGCTGGTCCTTCAGGCGATCGGCGTAGATGGGTCCGTCCTCGATGCCACCGCGCTGCTGATCGGGGTGGCCGTGATCGGGTTGCTCCCGGTCGGCCCCAGCGTCGGCGCAGCCGCGGCGGTGGTCATCCTCGGGGCCAACGGCGTCGCCGCGACCGCGGCCGCGGGAGCCCTGCTGACGGCGACCGGCGCGCTCGGCGCGCTCTGCTTCGCGGCCTGGGCGCTGGTCGACCGCCTGCGGCCGTCCGCCGCGCCGCTGTCCGCATCGCTGCCATCCTGAGCCGCCCGTGGCCGTGGGGCCCTCGCCCGGCGCTCGCTTTCTCGTCGCCCCGGACTCCTTCAAGGGCACGCTGAGCGCGCCCGATGTCGCCCGGGCGATCGGCGCCGGCCTGACCGAGGGGGGCGCCGGTTCCACCGACGCCTGCCCGGTGGCCGACGGCGGCGAAGGCACCATGGACCTGCTGGCGGGGGCCCTCGGCGGTCGCCACCTGACCCGCCATGTCCACGATCCGTTCGGCCGCCCGCGCGAGGCCCGGTTCGTCCTGCTCGGCGATCAGG
>JAHEXV010000030.1 GCA_023251935.1 bacterium
CCCTGCCTGGCCTGCTGCTTCTCCTCCTTCAGCCTGTTGCGCTCGTTTCGCTCGTGCTCGCGCTGCGCCTTCTTCTGCTGCTTGAGCTGCTCGGCCTGTTGGCGCCGCTCCTCGCGGATGCGCTTGCGGCGCTCGGCCCTGCTCTCCGGAACCGCGGGGGCCGGCGGCGCGGAGGGGGCGGCCGGAACCTGGGGGCTGGCCGGCGAGGGCGCGGAGGGCGGTGGTATCGAAGAAGGCGAACCCGCGCCGGGCTGCTGTCCGGCCGCGGGCTGAGGGGCGCCAGCCGCGGGTACGCCCGGGGCTCCCGGCTGAGGCGGGGCCCCCTGGTCCTGTGCCTCGGCGGCTTCGGCCGGCGGGGCGCTCTCATCGCCGCGTCGCGACAGCTTGAAGGCCCGGTGGTCCTTCTTCTGCTCTCCGTCGCCGCCGCGGCTGAGCCGAAACGAGCTCATCGCCCCTTATCGTCGCATGAGACGGCCCGACGCGTGTGTTCGCCGCCCGATCGTGGGCGTGCTGCTGCGTCGAGCCCGCCCTCGGCCGCCGCCTGGATCAGCGGAGCCGGTGCCGGTGCTCTCTCTCGACCTCCCGCTCGACGTCGCGGTCGCGGATCTCGCGACGGCGATCGCGCTGCTCCTTCGCTCGCGCCAGCGCCAGCTCCACTTTCGCGCGCGAGCCCTTGAAGTAGATCCGGGTCGGGATCAGCGTCAGGCCGCGACGCTCGCTGCGACCGATCAGGCGCTCGATCTCGTAGCGGTGCAAGAGCAGCCTGCGGGGCCGCTCCGGGTCGTGATTCTGGCCCGCCGCGGGCCCGTACGGAGGGATATGGGCGTTCCGAAGCCAGACCTCCCCACGGTCGATCACCGCGTACGCGTCCCCGAGCTGCGCCTTGCCCTCCCGCAGCGACTTGACCTCGGTCCCGAGCAGCTCGATTCCGCACTCGAAGCGGTCCAAGAGCTCGAACATGTGCCGCGCCCGCCGGTTGGTGGCGACGTCGCCGGAGGCCGGCTGTCTTCGGCCCTTAGCCATCCTCGGCCCCCTCCCCGGGCGCGAGGTCGACGCGGCCCCGCGGGGCGTCGATCGCCTCGACGCGCACCGTGACCGGGTCGCCCAACCGAACGGCTCGACCGGTGCGCCTGCCGATCAGCGCGGTCTCCGTCTCGTTGAGGTCGAATCGCTCGCCGCGCATCAGGCGCGCGGGCAGCAGGCCCTCGTAGACGTCGCCGAGCTCGCCGCCGAAGCGGACGAAGGCGCCGGCGCCGATCACCCCCGAGACCTCGCCCTCGAACCGGCGCGCCCATCCGGAGTCGAACAGCTCGCGGCCGAGCAGGAAGGCGGAGCAGACCCGGTCGGCATCCCGCTCCACCCCGTTTGCCTCGCGCTCGCGCTCCGAGCTTCGCCAGCCGGCGTCTCGCACCAGGTCGGGCTCGGGCTCGGCCTCGCCCGCCCCGATCGCGGAGAGCAGCGCCCGGTGGGCCACCAGGTCGGGATAGCGGCGGATCGGCGAGGTGAAGTGCGCGTAGGCCGGGCTGCCGAGCCCGGCATGGCCGAGGTTGCGGTCCGAGTAGTAGGCCTGCTTCAGCGACCGGAGCACAAGCGATGTATACGCGTCCCGGCCATGGCCGCGCCGCTCCGCCTCCCGCGCCACCGTCCGGCTGATCTCGCCGGTCAGCTCACCCGCCTCGGTCCCGGACAGCCGTTCCGGCGCCGGCGGCGTGGGCACGTCGAGGGCCGCGAGCTGCTCCACCAGCCGTTCGACCCGCTGCGGGTCCGGCTGCTCGTGGACTCGGTAGAGAGTCGGGACGCGCCGCTGCTCGAGGAGCTGGGCGACCCGCTCGTTGGTGAGGATCATCAGGTGCTCGATCAGCTTGTGGGCCTCTGTCTGGGGTACCGACCTGGCGCGGACCACCGCGCCCTCGGCGTCGAAGTCGAACTCGGGCTCGAACGACTCGATCTCGAGCGAGCCCACCGACCGCCGGCTGGCGAGCGCCGCGGCGGCGCGACGCGCGAGGGCGAGGGGCGCCGCGACCTCACTAGGCGGGGAGCTGCGGCCGGCGAAGAACTCGTCGAGCTGCTCGTAGCTGAAACGGGCATCGGAGCGGATCCGGCTGCGATAGAAGCTGGCCGCCCTGGCGAGGCCGTCCTCCCCCAAGGTGATCTCGGCGGTGACCGCGAGGCGCTCGGCAGCGGGGGCGAGGCTGCACGACTCGTCGCTGAGCACCGCCGGAAGCATCGGCTCGACCGCACCCGGCACGTAGGTGCTGGTGCCGCGGCGGAGCGCCTCCGCGTCCAGCCCCGATCCGGGTCTCACGTGCGCCGACACGTCGGCGATGTGGATCCACAGTCGCATCCCGCCCTCGTGCTCCGCCGCGGACACCGCGTCGTCGAAGTCGCGGGCGCTCGCCGGGTCGACGGTGAAGGTCGCGAGCTCGGTGAGGTCACGTCGATCGGGGGGGTGATCGCGGGCGGCGATCGCGGCATCCCGCGCCTCCGATTCGAGGGCCGGCGCGAATCCGCGGCGGATCCCGCGATCCCAGAGGAGGGCGTCGACGACGTCGCTGGCACGCCCGGCCGAGCCGAGGCTTCGCAGCGCCCGGGCGCCCCCCGGCGCGAAATCGACCAGCGCGATCTCGCCCGACCTCACCTGCACCGAGCCCCGGCTGAGCGCGGCCTGGGGCCCGCGCTCGAACAGCGGCTCGGCGACGGTGAATCGGCCTCGGCGCTCGATGCTCGCGACCCTCCGTCCGAGCGCCGGCCCGCGCCGGGGGCTCACCTGTTCTCGACCGCCGCCTTCTCGGCCAGCACCGCGAGCGCCTTCTCGAGCCCCTCGTCCGGGGTCGTCCTCGGATCGTCCGCCGCGCGTACGTCCGGCCTGATCCCCTTGCCCGCCAGCGAGGTTCCGTCGGCGGTCAGGTACTCCCCCACCGTCAGGTCGAGCGCCCCGCCAGCCGCCAGGCGGATCACCTCCTGGAAGGTGCCCTTGCCGAACGAGCGGGTTCCGACGATCGTCGCCAAATGGTGGTCGGAGAGCGCCGAGGCCAGGATCTCGGCGGCCGAGGCGGTGTCGTGGTTGATCAGGACGACGGTCGGGCGGGTCGGCAGAGAGCCCCCGACGGCGTCGTAATCGCGGTGGCCCATCGTGCGGCTGTCCGTGGAGACGACCAGCTGTCCCTTGTGGAGGAAGAGGCTCGCGCACAGCACCGCCTCGTTCAAGAGCCCGCCCCCGTTGCCGCGCAGATCGAGCACCAGACCCTCGGCGCCGCGCCGGTCGAGCCGCTTCAGGGTCTCCGAGAGCTCGCCGTGGGCACCCTCGCTGAAGGTCGCGAAGCGAACGTAGGCGACCTTGGTGCCGCCCGCGCGCCTCAGCTCGCCCCGGACCGCGGGGACCTGGACGGCGGCCCGCTTGACGCTGATGTCGCGCTTCTTGCCGCCCGTGCCCGAGACCACCCGCAGCTCGACGGTCGTGCCGGGCGGTCCCTTGATCTGCGCCGTGGAGACCTCCGCCGAGACGCCCCCGATCGAGTGGCCGTCGACGGCCACGATCAGGTCCCCCGGCTCGATGCCGGCGCGCTCGGCCGGAGTGTGGGGGATCGCGGTCGCCACCCGCAGGCCGCGGTCCACCTCGGTCACCGTCAGGCCGACGCCGGAGAAGCGTCCGGAGCTCGCCTGCTCGAACTGCTGGAACTCGTGGGGATCGAAGTAGTGCGAGAAGTGGTCGTCGTAGCGTTGTCGCAGCGCCCGGACCATCCCGTCGACTGATGCGTTGTCGAGCAGCGAGCCCTTGACCGGCTTGAAGTAGTCCTTCTGGATCACGTCGATCGCATCTGAGGTGGCGTCGGAGTTGCCGAAGCCGCCCTCGATCACGACCGCGGCCGCCCCGAGTGCGAAGGCGATCGCCGCGCCGGCGACGAAGCCGGTGATCAGGCCACGGCGCCGCTCCGCGCTCACCGCGTGCTCCTGGCGGTTCCGGCCCGGATCAAACGCGGAGGAAGCGGCGCAGGGTGACCCCGCTGCCGAGCGCCGAGACGACCACCGCGGAGCCCAGCAGCAGGCCGACCAGCTGCTTGAAGCCGATGGTCGAGAAGTTGTCGATCAGGGCGAAGTTCTCCGCCAGGGGGTCGATGATGGTGACCTTCCCCAACCAGAGTAGGCCGATGGCGACCCCGGCGCCGAGCAGCCCGACCAGCAGTCCCTCGAGCACGAACGGCCAGCGAATGAACCAGTTGGTCGCCCCGACCAGCCTCATCACCTCGACCTCGCGACGCCGGGCGTAGACCGAGAGCCTGATCGTGTTCGCGACCAGCATCAGCGAGGCGACGAGGAGGAGTACCGCGATCACCGAGAGGATGATCTTGACCGCGTTGGTCACCGTCCGGATCTTGTTGGCCACCTGCTGGGAGCTGTTGACCTTGTCGATCGCCGGGCTGATCGGCTTTGGCTTGCCGTTGGCGGTGGGGCGCACGATCCTGGCCTGGATCGAGTTGAGGTTGTCGGGATCGTCCGGATAGACGCTGATCGAGGGCGGCAGGGGATTCTTGTTGAGCTGAGAGAGGCCGCGGCTGAGCGGGCCCTCGCCGACCTCCTTGCGCAGCGTCTTGAGCCCTTGGCCCCTGGAGATGTACTGGGTCCGGGCGACGTGCGGGATCTTGTTGATCCGCTTCTGCACGGCCAGCGCCTGCTTCTTGGTGGCGTCCGCATTCAGGAAGACCCGGAGCGCGAGCTGAGAGCGGACGTTCTGGTTCGCGGTCGAGCTCGCCTTGATCACCGGGACGAAGACCCCCAACAGCAGCGTCGTCAGCACGACGGTGACGATCGCCGCGAGGCTCGGGGCGGCGCTGCGACGCAGGGCGCGTAGCGCCTCGGCGATGAAGAAGAGCACCCGGGTCACGGCAACCGCCTACGAGCTCGGCTCGCCGTTGGTGTGACCCTCGTCGCCGACCCCCATCTCGGCCCGCACGCGGACGGCGAACTCGCTCGTCGACTCGTCGTGGTAGCCGGCGCTGGCCTCGTCGCGGACCAGCCTTCCCTCGTCGAGCGCCAGCACCCGGCGGCGCATCCGGTCGACCATGTCGCGGTCGTGGGTGGCGACCAGCACGGTGGTGCCGGTGCGGTTGATCCGGTAGAGCAGCTGCATGATCCCGATCGAGGTCTCGGGATCGAGGTTCCCGGTCGGCTCGTCCGCGAGCAGCAGCGGCGGGTGGTTGACGAAGGCACGCGCGATCGAGACCCGCTGCTGCTCACCGCCGGAGAGCTGGTCGGGATAGTTGTGGATCTTTCCCTGCAGGCCGACCAGTCGAAGGATCTCGGGGACCTTGGCTCGAATCTCGCCCCGACCTCCGCCGGTCACCTGAAGGGCGTACGCAACGTTGTCGTAGACGGTTCGGTTGGGGAGCAGCTTGAAGTCCTGGAACACCGTCCCGATCCGGCGGCGCAGGTGTGGAACCCGCGACTTTCGAAGCCGGTTGATGTCGCGGCCGGCGATCAGCACCTGCCCGTCGGCCGGCGCGACCTCGCGGATCAGCGCCCTGATCAGGGTGGACTTGCCGCAGCCGGTCGGACCGACGATGAAGGCGAACTCCCCACGGTTGAGCGCGAACGACACCCTCTCGACCCCGAGGTGGCCGCCGGGATAGACGACCGTGGCGTCGCGAAGCTCGACGATCGGCGGCCGGCGGCGTGGAGCCTCGGGCGACGTCGCAGCGCTGCGCGACCCGTGGTCGGGTCGTTCGCGAGCGGCGCGGCGCCGCCGAGCGCCTGTTCTGGGCAAGGCCATGCGAAAGCGTCTTTCTCCGACGCCCGCCGCAATCCTGCGCCGGCTCCCCGCAGCCGTCGCGCGCGGCAAAGCGTCGCCGCAAGGGTAGCGAAGATTATGAAGGACCACTTACATTGGCGGCGGGCCTGCGCAGGCGTTCAGCCAGCCGGAGGCTGGCGCCCGCTCAGGTCCACTGGGGGCCGAACAGCGGCGGGCGCGAGACGATCGGCTTCAGGACCAGGGCCTCGCGGGCGCGGTCGGCGATCCCTCGCGCGGTCAGCCCGAAGTGCTCCATGCAGGCCTCACCGGTGCCCGAGATCCCGAACTCGTCCCCCATCCCGACCGCGAAGATCGGCACCGGGTGCTGCTCGGCGGCAAGCTGGCGAACCGCGTCGGCGAGCCCGCCGACGACCCGGTGCTCCTCGGCGGTGATCCCGAGGCCGGTCTTGCTGAGCGACTCGAGGATCGTCTCCGAGTGCAGCGGCTTGATGATCGACACGTTGAGCACCTCGGCGTCGACTCCGTCCTGCTGCTCGAGCGACTCGGCCGCCTCGATCGCCCGCCAGACCATATGGCCGGTGGCGATCAGGGTGATGTCCTTGCCGGATCGCAGGACGTCGACGCCTCCGTCGAGGGTCTCCGGAATCTCGTCGTAAACGATCGGCGTCGCGGGACGACCGAAGCGCAGGTACATGGGCTCGTCGCGCTCGTACGAGGAGAGCGTCGCCCGGTAGGCCTGGTTGTAGTCGGCCGGGACGACCACGGTCATCCGGGGCATGGCGCGCATCAGGGCGATGTCCTCGATCATCTGATGTGAGGCCCCGTCCTCGCCCAGCGACACGCCGCCATGCGAGGCGCCGATCCGGACCTTGAGCTCGTTGTGGGCGATCCCGAGCCGAACCTGGTCATAGGCACGCCCGGCGGCGAAGATCGCGAAGGTCGAGCAGTACGGCACCTTGCCGCTCGCCGCCAGTCCAGAGGCGATCGACATCATGTTCGCCTCCGCGGCGCCGACGTTGAAGAAACGCTCCGGAAACCGCTTGCCGAACTTGATCGATTGGGTGGAGACGGCCAGATCGGCGTCGAGGGCGACCACGTCGTCGTGGTTCTCGCCCAGCTCGGCGAGCGCGTCGCCATAGGCGTGACGGGTCGCGATCGGCTCGGTCTTGGCTTCGGGCTCCGCCGCCATCGACTACTCCACTCCGCGGCCGGGACCCGCCTCGAGCAGGGCGGCGGTCTGCTCGTCGAGCTTGGCCATCAGCTCCTCGAGCGCCTCGGCGGCCTGCTCGGGGCTCGGGGGCTTGCCGTGGAAGCCGAACCGATCCTCCATCGACGAGACGCCCTTCCCCTTCTTGGTCTGGGCGATGATCGCGGCCGGCTTCCGCAACGTGCGACTGCGCTCCAGTGCCTCGACCACCTGCTGCATGTCGTGGCCGTCGATCTCAACCGAGTCCCAGCCGAAGGCCTCGAACTTGGCGCGCACGTCGCCGATGTCCATTACCTCCTCCGTGGTCCCGTCGGTCTGCAGGTGGTTGTAGTCGACGATCGCGGTCAGGTTGGGGACCCGGTAGTGAACCGCCGAGGTCGCCGCCTCCCAGGTCTGCCCCTCCTGGCAGTCGCCGTCGGAGAGCAGCCCGAAGACCTGGGCCGTGCCGTCGAGGCCGTCGAGGCGCAGCGCCAGGCAGATCCCGATGCACATCGAGAGGCCCTGTCCGAGGGAGCCCGTGGACACCTCGATGCCCGGGGTTCGACGCATGTCCGGGTGCCCTTGAAGATGGGCGCCGATCCGCCGCAGCCCGGTCAGGTCCTCGAGCGGGAAGTAGCCGTGCTGGGCCAGCGATGCGTACTGAATCGGGGCCGCGTGGCCCTTGCAGAGCACGAACCGGTCGCGGCTGGGCCAGTCGGGATCTTCGGGGTCGTGGCGCAGCACCCGGTAGTAGAGGGCCGCGACGACGTCCGCGGCCGAGAGCGAGGAGTCCAGGTGTCCGGACTTCGCGACCGCCAGCATCCGCACGCAGTCGATTCGCAGGACGGTCGCCCAGCGCTCCAGCTCGGCGACCCGCGGCTGCGTCTCGGCGCGCTCCGCCAGCTTCGGCGGCGGCTTCGGGTCGGGGACCGGCTTCAGGTGGGTCACTGCGGCGAGATTAGCGGGCAACGCCATGGCGGATGCGAGCGTATGGTCGCCCGGGGACGGAACCTGCGGATGGACCGCGGCGCCGCATAGCTTGTCGAAGAGGAACCAGTTGACCACCACCGCGAAGCCCAGGTGAGCCGACTCGGCTGGACCGTGCTGGCGCTGTCGCTGGTCGCGGCGGCCGCGGCCGCGGGCGTGCTGGCGATCAGCGGCGATGACCGCGACCACGCCGGGCCCGCGCCGAGCGCGGCGACGCCCCCGACCGTCTCGCGCCGGCCGCCTCGGCCACCTCCCGCTCACCCCAGCCGGGGCCAACGCCACGACACCGCCCGCACCGAGGTCCGCGAGGCGGTTGCCCAGTCGGCAGCGCCGCGCCTCGATCGAGCCCAGCGCCGGGTCGCGCGGACGGTTCGCGCCTACCTGGCGGCGCTCGATCGGCGCGATGGGGGCCGTGCCTGCCGGCTGTTCGCGCCAGGGGCGCTCTCCGGAGTGCGCCTCCCCCGTCGCAGCGGCGACTGCGGGCGCTCGTTGTCGGCCTCGATCGGATATCGCGACCCGCGTGGATTCCCGGTGTTCGCGGGCGTGCGAGTGGCTCGCATCCCGGCGGTCGCGATCGACGGCTCGGAGGCGCGCGTTACCGCTACCACGGTGACCCGGTTCGCCGACAACCGGGAGCCGTCGGTGGAGGACGACGTGATCTACCTCCGCAGACCGAAGGGGCGGTGGCTGATCGAAAAGCCCGGCGCGGCGCTCTATCGGGCGATCGGCGTCGGCGACATCCCGCCGCGGGCACTCGCTCCGCCCTAGCCGGATCGGGCCTCGGCTTCGGCCGGAAGCGTTCAGCGATCGGTCGAGACGACCTTCGGCCCCCGATGCCCGAGGACGGTGACGAAGGCCCTCCTGGCGGCCAGCGCAGTGGTCCAGAGGTCTCGCCGACGGCCGCGCGAGTAGACCTTGTGGCCCTGACCGGGGCGGCCGAGACGCTTGATCATCAAGCTCTGTCGAAGCGGCCGCGGGTGGATCGCCAGCGGCGGCTCCGGCCCGCGGCTGACCCGAACGTAGAGCAAGTGATCGCCCAGCGCCGAGGGGTTGAGGAGCGCGACCGCCCGGGAGCGGAGCACCGTCCCTCCCTTCCCCGATCTCAGGCTGCGGCGCTTGATCGAGTTGCGGCGCGGCTTCGAGACCGCGTAGAAGAGGCTTCCGCCGTCGAGGCTCGGGTGGCCGAGCTGGGCCGGGAGCGACACGGAGGCGATCCCCTTCACCGGGCCGGGGCTCGCCGGATGCTCGATCCGCCGAGCCCGGAGCAGGTAGCGCCGGCCCTCTACCGCCAGGTAGGCGAGCCAGTCGCGGGAGATCGCGACGGCCTGCGCGTTTGGCGCGCCGATCGAGGCGATCGGCTGCCGCGTGAAGCGGCTCAGGATGTCGATCCGGTCACCGCCGGAGATCACCGCCAGGAAGGGGCCGCCGAGGGCCGGGTCGCGTCCCGGCAGCTGGTAGACGCGCCCCCCGGATCGCAGCGCTGCGCCGCGGTCGGCTCGCTGGAAGGCGAGCGCCCCGTCGAGCGCCGACGGGTCGGCCCCGTTCGGCACCTCGGTTCGAGCCGCGGTGGCGGTTGCGGTCGCGAGGACGATCGCGACCAGGCCGAGGGCCGCCGCATCTGAAAGCCGGATCACCCGGTAGATCGCCGGTCGCTCGGCCATCAGCTCGACGCACCTGACCCCGAACCGCCGGTCGACGACTGGGGCGACGGCGACGACCGGGAGCGCCCTCCCGATCCCGAACGCGACCCCGACCACGACGCCCGCCGTCGGGTCACCGAGCGCGACGCTGATCCCGGCCAGCGCCCAGACCCCGAAGCTGAGCACGAAGGTGGTGAACCCGAGCCCGAGCAGGATCCCGTAGAGGCCGGCCGCAACCGGGAGCGGCATCCTCCACCGCCACGCCTCGGGGAGCTGGCGGCGGATCTGGGGGGCGATTCGCTGTCCACGGGCCTCGGCGGCGGCGGCGGCCACGGCGATCCCCGCGGCGAGCAGGTAGGCGAGCCGTCCGGCGCCGTGCGTCGCGTCGCCGAGCACCGACAGCAGGCCGAAGGTGAGCACCCCGCCGACGATCGCGCCCGGGGCGAAGGCCGCGCAGGCCGCGATCGTCGTCCACCGTCGCCCGTCGTCCCCGGCGAGCCCGATCGTCTCCACCATCGAGAAGCCGCAGGGCGACCAGGCCCCAGTGAGCCCCACCAACAGGGCCGCGGCCGCGAGGCTCAGCTCGAGCGGGCTCATCGACTTCGTCCCCCGGCCTCGCCGTTCAGCATGGGACGTGGGTCTGGTAATAGGTGACGCAGAACACCTTCCGACCTCGGTAGCAGTAGCCGTGCAGGGCCGCATCGCCGTTGATCCGTCGGTCGTGGTGGGAACAGCAGTCCCAGAGCTTGCGCACCGTGCCCCCGCAGCATCGGTACCAGGCGCCCTGAGGGTGGGCCTCGATCCCATGCTCCTTCGCGGTCAGCTTGCAGATCTTGATCCGTGGAGCCGGCGGCAGCGGCAGCCCGTCGGGGTCCCGGACCAGGCTGCCGTCGTCGTGGATCGGGAGCCCCTCGTCATTGACCAGCCGGCCGATGTTGTCGATCGCCCTGCCGTCACCGGGGCGAACCGGGAAGCCACGGGAGTCGACCCGCGGCAGGCCGAGGGGGTGGATGCAGGAGCCGGTGGTGTAGGTGTGACCGCAGAAGTTGGTGTAGGCGTCGGCATCGCCGGGCTTGACGACCTTGGCCACCATGCCTCCCGCGGTGCCCGCGACCAGGGCGGCGCCGGCGCGGGCCAGAAAGCCCCGGCGCGACGTCTCGCCGGCCAGGGTCTCGAGCGCCTCGCCGATCCGATCCCGCCCCATCTCCGCCTAGCCTCCCAGGACGAGCTCGGGCCGACGGAGCTCGGCGGTGGCCAGCACGCTCTCGAGCTGAGCGAGGTTGTTGAACGTCCCCTTGGCGAGCACCGTCCCGTCCGGGTCGAGGGCGATCGAGAACGGGCTGCCCGGGATCCCCAACTCGGTCCAGACGTCGCGGTCCGCGACCTCGTCGAAGACCTCCACCGCCACCGCCGGGTGCCCGGCCAGCGAGGCGATCGCCGGCTCGAGGCCGCGACACACGCGGCAGCCATCCGAGGTGAAGACGGCGAGCGCCAAGGCTCGGTCTCCGACCCCGGCGAAGCGCTCGATCAGCGCCAGTCGCTGGCCGGGCTCCGGGCCCTCCTCGGGGACCTCGAGCGCCGCTCCCGGGCCGAGTCGCAGCCGCAGCATCCCGACCTCCCGCGCCAGCGCCAGCACGGCGACCCCGAGCCCCAGGCAGAGCAGCAGGGCGACCCCGAGTCCGATCCCGAGCCACTGGTCGGTCGACAGGCTCGGCTCGGGAAGCAGGGGGAGGG
This sequence comes from bacterium, assembly GCA_023251935.1. Lineage (GTDB taxonomy): Bacteria > Actinomycetota > Thermoleophilia > Solirubrobacterales > 70-9 > AC-56. The sequence goes on from JAHEXV010000030.1 coordinate 11,294, forward strand.
CCGCGAAGCACGCCGCGAGGGCCAGGTTGCGCAGCACCGAGGTCCAACCGACGGTCGACCGAGAGCCGAAGCAGGCGCAGGGCTCGCCGGCCCGCCCTCGCAGGATCGCCCCGACGAGCGCCGCGGCGAACATGGCCAGCAGGCCGGCGGCGAGCCAGGAGGCCTGCTCGCTCCCCGCGGCGACGGCGACCGCGAGGCCCAGCTCGACGATCACGAGCGCCGCCCAGCCGATCCAGCGCAGCCGCTCGTCCTCGACCTCGAAGGTCGCCAGCGCGGCACGGCTCGAGGCCGGGTTCGCGAGCTTCAGCGCCGCCGACCCTGCCAGAACGAGCGCCAACACGAAACGGGCGATCAGCCCGAACACGCCCTCAAGCTACCAGCGCCGGGCGCGGGAATCCAGGCTGAGGCGATCAGCCGATCGCGACCATGCGCTCGATCGGCAGGCGGGCACGCGCCGCGACCGCCTCGGAGACCTTGACCTCGTGGCGCAGGTCGCGCAGCGAGTCGCGGAGCTTCGGCAGCGTGATCATCTTCATGTACCTGCAGAACGCCATCCGGTTGGCCTCGATCAAGCGCGCCCGAGGCGCGGCCTGCCGGAGGGGATAGAGCATCCCGGTCTCGGTGGCGACGATGAACTCGCCCTCGGGATGCTCGCCGACGTGGCGCAGCATCCCCGAGGTCGAGAGCATCTGCACCCCTTCGGAGTCGAGGTCGCCCGAGGCGACGAACTCCATCGCCTGGGTCGCGCAACCGCACTCGGGATGGATCAGGAACTCGGCGTCGGGGTGATCGGCGCGCATCGCGGCGATGTCGTCGGGCCGGATGCCCGCGTGGACGTGGCATTCGCCGTCCCAGACGTGGAAGCGCCGGTAGCGGTCCGGGTCCTCGGGAAGCCCGAGCTCTCGGGCCACGAACGAGCCCAGCCAGATGTCGGGGCCGAAGAGGATCTCGGTCTCGGGGCCGCGCTCGCTCCAGATGTGCTTGACCACCTGGACGGCGTTCGACGAAGTGCAGCAGTAGTCGGTCTCCGCCTTGACCTCGGCTGAGGTGTTGACGTACATGACCACCACCGCCCCGGGGTGCTCGGCCTTCCAGGCGCGGAGCTGGTCAGCCGTGATCGACTCCGACAGCGAGCACCCGGCGTCGGGGTCGGGGATCAGGACGGTCTTGTCAGGCGACAGTACGGACGCCGTCTCCGCCATGAAGTGGACGCCACAGAAGGCGATCACCTCGGCGTCGGTGCTCGCGGCCTCGCGCGAGAGCTGCAGCGAATCGCCGGTCAGATCGGCCACGTCCTGGACCTCGGGCACCTGGTAGTTGTGGGCCAGGATGACGGCGTTGCGCTGCGCGGCCAGGCCCCGAACCTCCTCGCTCAGCTCGCGGAGCTGATCCGCGTCCGGCTCGGGTTCGACGATGGGCTGAACTGTGGGCAGCTCGACTGCCATGCCGTTCCTTTCGATGTTCGCCGGCTCGGCTCTGCCCGTGGACAAGCCTCGAACCAGGCGAATGACTGCCCCAAGTCTACTCGCCGGCGGCCCTACGCTTAGGTCGTGCCCGAGCTTCCAGAGGTGGAGATCACCGCCCGGCGTTTGAGCGTCGCGCTGGCGGGCGCCGAGGTCGAGTCGGCGTTGGCTCCGGGGATGGTGGCGCTGAAATCGATCGACCCGCCGCCCGAGGCGCTGGCGGGGCGCCGGATCTCCGGGGTGCGCAGAATCGGCAAGATGCCGTTGGTCGGGTTCGACGCCGGCCGGGGCGACGGCGTCGGGCCGCTGGCCATGCTCGTCCACCTGATGTCGGCCGGCCGGCTGCAGGCGTTCGACAAGCGGGCCTCGCTCCGCGACCGCGCCTCCAGAGTGTTGATCAGGCTCGCCGACGGGCGGGAGCTGCGACTGCGCGAGTTCGGGACCAAGCAGCGCGCCTGGGCGAAGCTGATGCCCGCGGCCGATGTCGAAGCGGACGAGATGGTCGCCACGCTCGGCCCGGAGGCCTGGCCAGCGCCGCCGCTCGATGAGCTGGCGCGGGGAATCGCCCAGCCTCGCCACCTTCACCCGATGCTCCGCGACCAACGGGTGGTGGCCGGGATCGGGCGCTCCTGGGTGGACGAGATCCTCTGGGAGGCGACGCTGTCGCCGTTCAAACAGGGCTCGGAGCTCGACCCCGAGGAGATTGGGCGCCTCCACGCCGCGCTCCACGTGCTCGGTGACGCGATCGACCACTACGAGGAGGTGATCGGCGAGACCGTCCCCGACAAGCTGCCGATGCCGCTCAGGGTCCACCGTCGCGAGGGCGAGCCCTGCCCCCGTTGCGGCGCCACGCTCGCCGCGGTCCACTTCGCCGAGCACATCACCTGCTACTGCCCCGAGGAGCAGACCGGCGGCCGGGTGCTCAAGGACCGCCGCCTGTCGCGGCTGTTGAAGTAGCGGCGGCCCGTCTACGTCTCGCTACGCACGAACGGCCCGCGCCATCAAGGCGTGGAACGGAACCAATTGCGTCCCATTGCGTCCGTCCTCCGGACACAACGGGACTCGGTTTGGGGGCCCGGGAACGCGCGCTGATGCGAGGCCCCGTCCTCGCCCAGCGAAACGCCGCCATGCGAGGCGCCGATACGGAAGCCGCGACCACGAGCAAGGCGGCTCCCACCCCCGAGAGCAGACCTCCCCCGGTCGGCTTCACGTAACGAGTCTAGGTCCTGACCGAGGACCGGCCTGATCGTCGCACGAGTCCCCGCCCGCACGATCGATTGTCGGATTACTCGGCCTCAGGCCGACTTAGGCGACAACCGATCCAAGCGGGGTGGGAGGCGGCGCGAACTCTCGTCCCACCCAGCCCGGCGCCGCGCCGCGGGGCCGCGACGGTTGGAATCGCTCGGCTAGCGGCGTGAGATCTGGCCCAGCAGGGCGCGCCCGACGGTCAGGGGGTGGTTGACGACGGTCGCCACCCTGCCGACGGCGGAACCCGGGTCGTGGGCGATGCCGAGCTGGCGCAGGATCGTGTTCTGGTCGAAGTAGACCCGCTCGCAGACGAGGCGATCCTCCTCGAACACGAACACGGCGCAGAACCGCATCTCGAACCTGCGGCCGGTGGGGGGAAACCCCCGAAGCGGGCCCTCGTGGGTGCCGTAGAGGTTGGCCTCGACGATCACGGCGTCGTCGGCGTGATGGAGCGCGATCAGCTCGTTGCGCTGGTCCGGAAAGGCGGTGCGGGTCTCCTCAAAGTAGCGCGCCACCTCCTCATGGCCGTCATAGGTGTCGCCGGTGCCGATCAGCTCGTAGCGCGGGTGGTCGAAGGTCTCGATCGTCGCCTCGTATTGATGGCGATTCTCCGACTCCATGTGCTCGATCACCAGCTCCTCGCGCTTGCGGCGAAGCTCCTCGGCGACGGCCATGCCGCGACTCTACCCCTCCCGGGCCCTCGACAGGCCGAGGCGGGGTCGGAGGCGATTCTCGGCGGCTTCAGGCCGGCCGCAGCAGCATGCTCAGGTCGAGCGCCGGGGCGGAGTGGGTGAGGGCGCCGACCGAGATCGAGTCAACGCCTGTGGCGGCGATCTCCGCGACGTTGTCGAGGGTGATTCCCCCGGAAGCCTCCAGCGACGCTCGGCCGTCCGGGCGCGCCGCGTCACGCGCGGCGACCGCCGCCCGCAGCTCAACGGGCTCCATGTTGTCCAGGAGCAGGCGGTCGGCGCCGACCGCCAACGCCTGCTCGACCTCGGCCGCGCCGCGGCATTCGACCTCGACCTCGCGCCGCGGCTCCGCCTCGCGGACCCGGCGCACCGCCTCGGCGAGGCCGCCGGCGAGGGCGATGTGGTTCTCCTTGATCAGCACCGCGTCGTCGAGGCCCATGCGGTGGTTTCGCCCCCCGCCCGCGACGACCGCCGCCTTCTCGAGCGCCCGCAGGCCCGGGGTGGTCTTCCGCGTGTCGAGGATGACGACACCCGTCCCCCTGACCGCGTCCACGAACCGGGCGGTCAGGGTGGCCACCCCGGAGAGGTGGCTGAGCAGGTTGAGCGCGGTGCGCTCGGCGGCCAGCAGGGCCCGCGCCAGACCCTCGACGAGCGCCACCTCGGCCGGCACCGAGTCCCGCCACCGGCCCTCCGGCTCACGCTCCGAGAGGTCGCCGGCGCCGGCCTGCGAGAACGCCTCGGCGGCGACCTGGAGCCCGAACACGACGCCAGGTTGCTTTTGCACGATCCGCGCCACCGCGCGAGCATCCCCCGGCACGGTGGCGCGCGAGGTGATGTCGCCGGCTCCGACGTCCTCCGACATGGCCCTCACCACCAGCTCGCGCGTCGACTCGTCCACTACTCGGGACTCGTCATCCCCGGGACGCCGCCGCGCCCCTGAGCAGGTACTCGCGCACGAAGCCGTCCAGGTCGCCGTCGAGAACGCGCTGCGCGTCGCCGACCTCGTGCCCGGTGCGGTGGTCCTTGACCCGCTGGGAGGGGTGGAGCACGTAGCTGCGGATCTGCGAGCCCCAGGCGACGTCCTTCTGCTTCCCGCGCTCCGCGGCCATCTCCTCGGCCCGCTTGCGCTCCTCGAGCTCCAGCAGGCGAGCGCGAAGGAGGCGCATCGCGGTCGCCTTGTTCTGGGCCTGCGAGCGCTCGTTCTGACACTGGACGACGATCGCGGTCGGCAGGTGGGTGATCCGGACCGCCGAGTCGGTCTTGTTGACGTGCTGTCCGCCGGCACCCGAGGCGCGGTAGGTGTCGATGCGCAGGTCGTCCTCGTCGAGGGCCACCTCGACCTCGTCGTCGACCAGCGGGCCGACATCGACCTCCGCGAAGCTCGTGTGCCTGCGGTGAGCGGCGTCGAACGGGGAGAGGCGAACCAGGCGGTGCACGCCGCGCTCGGCGGCAAACAGGCCATAAGCGTTCTCGCCACGGACGATGAAGGTCGCCGACTTGAGCCCGGCCTCCTCACCGGGCGAGGCCTCCTTCATTTCGACCTCGAACCCGCGTCGCTCAGCCCAGCGCAGGTACATGCGCAGCAGCATCTCCGCCCAATCCTGGGAGTCGGTGCCGCCGGCCCCCGACCGCACGGTCACCACGGCGTCGCCGGCGTCGTAGCGGCCGCTGAACAGCCTCGCCTCCTCGAGCGCCTCCAGGCGCTCCTCCACGGCGCGAAGCTGGGAGTCGAGCTCGCCGGCCAGGACGGCATCCTCGGCCGACAGCTCGGCCAGCTCCTCGAGGTCGGAGACATCCGACTGCAGCGAGCGAAGCGTCTCGAGGCGTCGCTGGTCGGCGGCGTGCTCGGCCGAGATCCGGGCGGCTCGCTCCTGGTCCTCCCAGAAGCCGGGGCGCTGCATATCGGCCTCGAGGCGGCCTAGCTTGGACTCGAGCTCGACCGGGTCAAAGGTAGTCCGCGAGCAGCGTCAGGCCCTCGCGGAGGTCGGCGAGCCGCGCGGACACCGTCTCCTTGGAGGTCGCCTCGGCCATGGGTGGGAGCTTAGAGCGGCGGTGACCTCAAGGTCGCGATGGCCTGGCGCCGTTCCACCTCGACCCGATCCCGCGCCACGCATCCCGCGATGTGGTCGTCGACGATCCCGCAGGCCTGCATCAGCGCGTAGGCCGTGGTTGGCCCGACGAACCGAAACCCGCGCCCCTTGAGCTCCTTGGCGAGAGCGGTCGACTCGGGCGTGGTCGCCGGGAGGTCAGCGCGGCGCCACGGCCGCCGAGGGCGCTTCGGCCCGAACGACCAGACCAACTGGGACAGCGACTCGCCGCTCTCGGTGAGCCGCAGGACCACCTGGGCGTTGGTGATCGCCGCGTCTATCTTCGCCCGGTTGCGGACGATCGCGGGATCGCCCAGCAGTCGGTCCACATCGCGCCGGCCGAACTCCGCGACGGCCTCGATCTCGAACTGTGCAAAGGCGCTCCGGAAGGCCGGGCGCTTTCGCAGGATCGTCAGCCACGAGAGGCCCGACTGGAAGCCCTCCAGGCAGAGCCTCTCGAACAGGCCCCGGTCATCCACCACCGGCCGGCCCCACTCGTCATCGTGGTAGCTCACGTACTCGGGCGCCGAGCACGCCCACCAACACCTGAGCTCGCCGTCGGGTCCGGGGCTGAGAGCCCGTTTCACAATGACGGCGTGCCCTGGGCGGCCCAGGAGCAAGCTGGGCGACGCCCGCCGACGAAGCCGGTAGCGGTGCTTACCGGCGCGGAGGCGGGTGGCGATCCAGCGCCGGTCCTGGGCCGCATCCGGGTGCGGCGCTTCGTTGTGGAACGGGCTCTTAGGCCCCGTGGCACTTCTTGTACTTCTTACCGGAGCCGCACCAGCACGGATCGTTGCGGCCGATCTTGTCGCGGTCGGGCTTGACCACGGTCGCCGGATTCTCGCCCAACGGCTGCCCGTTGCCGGAGCCGTCCCCCTCGACGACGGGAGCGACCCCGGCGCCGACCGCGGCCGCGCCGGCCGCTTCCGCGATCGCCGAAGGCTGCTCGGGGCCCCCGCCCGCGTACTGAAGCTCGGCGGGCTGCGGCTCGGGCTGGGGCTCGAAGTCGGCCGGCTCGACGTTCACCTCGACGTGATAGATGATCCGCGCGAACTCCTCCCAAATCGAGTTCATCAGCTCGTGGAACATCGTGAAGCCCTCGTTCTTGTAGGCGACCAGCGGATCGATCTGGGCGAAGCCGCGCAGATGGATGCCTTCGCGCAGGTAATCCATCTCGTAGAGGTGCTCGCGCCAGCGGTAATCGATGATCTGGAGCAGGATCTGGCGCTCCAGGTAGCGCATCAGCTCCGAGCCGAGCTCCTCCTCGCGGCGCTCGTAGGCGGCCAGCGCGTCGACGACCAGGTCCCGCGCGGTCTCCTCGCGATCGGCCGTCTGCGCCTCCTCTGAGCTCAGGTCGATGCTCAAGGGCCAGAGCTGGGCTGCCTGAGTCGCCAGCCCCGCCAGATCCCAGTCCTCGAACACCTCGCCCGCGGTGTACTCCTCGACCAGCCGCTCGACGACCTCCTCGATCTGTTCCCTCGCGACCTCCGACATGTCGCGGCCCTCGAGGATCTCCCGCCGGTACTTATAGATCACGCGCCGCTGCTCGTTCATCACGTCGTCGTACTCGAGCACGCGCTTGCGGATCAGGAAGTTCTGCTGCTCGACCTTCTTCTGGGCGTTCTCGACCGTGCGGCTGAGCATCTTCGCCTCGAGCGGGTACTCCTCGCCGTGCTCGTCGACCGGTCCGAGCCGATCGAGGATCTTGTAGATCCGGTCGCCCGCGAACAGCCGGATCAACTCATCCTCGGCCGAGAGGTAGAACCGCGATTCGCCGGGATCGCCCTGGCGCCCCGAGCGACCGCGAAGCTGGTTGTCGATCCGCCGGGACTCGTGGCGCTCGGTTCCGCAGATGAACAGGCCACCGAGCTCGATTACCTGATAGCCCTCCTGCTCGCAGAGCTTCTGAACCCTCGGCAGGAGCTCGCCCAACTCCTCCTGGTAGCTCGAGTCGTCGGGCGAGACGCCCAGCTTGCGGAGCTCCGCCCGGGCGAGCTGGTCGGGGTCGCCGCCGAGCTTGATGTCGACGCCGCGGCCGGCCATGTTGGTGGCGATCGTGACGGCGCCGATCCGGCCGGCCTGGGCGATCGTCTCCCCCTCCCGCTGGGCGTGCTCGGGCTTGGCGTTGAGCACGACGTGCTCGATGCCGTCCCGGGTCAGCTCCCCGGCGAGCATCTCCGAGACCTCGACCGAGATCGTGCCGACCAGGATCGGCTGGCCGCGCTCGTGTCGCTCCTTGATCTCGCCGGCGACCGCCTTCCACTTGCCCTTCTTGGTCTTGTAGATCTGGTCGTTGTGGTCGTCGCGGACCATCGGCACGTTGGTCGGGATGTCGACCACCGGCATCTCGTAGATCTTCATGAACTCCTGGGCCTCGGTCAGCGCGGTGCCCGTCATCCCGGAGAGCTTGTCGTAGAGGCGGAAGTAGTTCTGGAGGGTGATCGTCGCCAGGGTCTGGTTCTCCTCCCGGATCGAGACGCCCTCCTTGGCCTCGATCGCCTGGTGCAGCCCTTCCGACCAGCGGCGCCCCTCCAGGATGCGGCCGGTGAACTCGTCGACGATCTTCACCTCGCCGTCGATCACCGCGTAGTCGTCGTCGCGGTGGAACAGCGACTCGGCCTTCAGCGACTGGATGAGGTGGTTGACCAGGGTCCCGTGCTCGGAGACGTAGAGGTTGTCGACCCCGAGGAACCGCTCGGCCTTGGCGACGCCGGGCTCGGTTGGGGCGACGGTTTTGTGCTTCTCGTCGTATTCGTAGTCGTAGTCGACCTTGCTGGTGTCTCGGTCCTCGCCGAGCGACTTCAGCTTCTCCTTGGCGGGGACGCCGGTCAGCTGCTTGGCGAGTCGCGCGAAGGTGTAGTAGAGGTCGGCGGCGGCCTCGGGGGCGCCGGAGATGATCAGCGGGGTGCGCGCCTCGTCGATCAGGATGTTGTCGACCTCGTCGACGATCGCGTAGGCGTGCTCGCGCTGTACGCAGTGCTCCAGCGAGGCGGCCATGTTGTCCCGCAGGTAGTCGAACCCGAACTCCGAGTTGGTCCCGTAGACGACGTCGCAGGCGTAGGCGCGCTGGCGGACGTCGGGATCGTGACCCGATTGGATCGCGCCGACGCTGACCCCGAGCGCCTCGTAGATCGGGCCCATCCACTCGGCGTCGCGGCGCGCCAGGTAGTCGTTGACCGTGACCACGTGGACGGGCTCGCCGGCGAGCGAGTTGAGGAAGACCGCCAGGGTCGCGGTCAGCGTCTTGCCCTCGCCGGTCTTCATCTCGGCGATCGAGCCGTCGTGCAACACCATGCCGCCGATCAGCTGGACGTCGAAGTGGCGCTGGCCAAGGCTCCGCCTCGCTGCCTCGCGGCAGAGGGCGAACGCCTCGGGGAGCAGGTCATCGAGCGCCTCGCCGTCGCGGCCCCGCTCTCGGAGCTGATCGGCCTCGGAGCGAATCTCGGAGTCCTCGAGCAGCTCCATCTCGGCCTCGATCCGGTTGATCGAGGCCACCCGCCGCTCGTACTCCTTGAACTGGCGCCCCTCGCCCAGGCGCAGGGCGCGATCTATCAGTCCCTTGGCCACTGACTCTCAGAGTACCGTCCACCCGTCCCCACGCGGTTCAAGCAGCCACCCGCCTGGCCTAGCGACGAAGTCGCGGTTCAGGCGAGTACGACCTGCCGCCCGGTAACGCGCCCTAACCCGCCGCCCCCGGACGCGGGAGCAGATGGGAAATGCCCGAGCCGCAGGCGAGGGCAAGGTATTCGGGGCGGGAGCGGAGGAGGCGGCGGAGTTATTCAGGCGGGGCGGCGGCGGAGCCGCGACATCAAGCGGCGGGTCTGGTGGCGCTTGCGTCGCTTGTCGCGATGCTTCTTGACCTGGCGGCGAAGGTCCTCGGCGATCTCGTGGATCGAGTGCAGCATCTCGGGTGACGCCTCGCGGGCCCGCAGGGTGACCCGCTTCAGGTGCAGCGTCGCCTCCGCCACCTTGCTGTCGGCGATCGACGGGTTTCGCTCCTCGCTCAGCTCGACCTCGAGCACCGCCAGCTCCGATACCTGCTTGCCGATCCGGGCGAAGCGCTTCTCGACGTGACGGCGAAGCTCGTCGGTGACCTCCGTGTTCCGTCCCCTGACCTCGATTCGCACGCTTTCTCCTTTCCGGGCTTCGACGATCATGCTACGCCCGCGCGGGCCGAACGCCAAGCGCCTTTCGCTTCGGGCCCTCTATCACGAGCGAGCGAAGGTCAGCGCGGTCACCCGCTCCGCGCCGCGCGTCCGAAGCGCCCGGGCGCACGCGCCCAGCGTCGCCCCGGTGGTGAGCACGTCGTCGACCAGCAGGGCGTGCCCAGGCGGCGAGCCGACGACCTGCACCCGCGGTGGATCGGCGAGGCGCTCGGCCCGGGGGCGCCCCACCTGCCGCCGTCCTTGTGAGCGGCGCAGGCACCTGTGGATCGGGAGCCCGGCCTCGACCGCCAGCGCCGCGGCGATCGCCTCCGCCGGGTCGAAGCCCCGCCACCGCCGGCGCCAGGGCGCCGCGGGGACCGGGACGATCGAGCCGGCCAGGAGCTCGGGGGGCGCTCGGGCGGCGATCGCCGCGGCCGCCCGGCGGGCAAGCCTCAGTCGGGCGGCGAACTTCAGCCCCGCCACGAGCTCGCGAGCCGCGCCGTCGTAGGGCGCCGCGGACCAGGCGTGATCGACGCCCGTGATCGCCGCCGACCGCGGACGCAGGCGGTCGAGCCTCGACTCGCAGGCCTCGCAGAGCTGCTCACGCGACGAGCAGCCGCAGGCGCAAAGGGCGCACCGCGGAGGCACCAGCAGGCCCAGCAGCTCGGCGAGCATTCGCCGCGCATCGTGCGTTCTGCGGGCCGACCCTTGGTGCGCGAATGCTCACGAGTTCCGCAACCAGGTGAGCCGGGCCGCGGGCGGGCGGCTCCGCGGAGCCGCAGGGGACCGGTCAGTCGTCCTTGAACACCTCGCGCTCGACCGCCTCGGTGTCGGCCTCACATCCGATCACCGAGGGCGCCTTGGTGAGCGCGGTGTCGGGATCCTTGAGGCCGTGGCCGGTGAGCACGCAGACCACCGACCGGGGCGGCTCCCGATCCTCGGGCGCCGGCAGCCCATGCGCCAGGATGCCGGCGACCGACGCAGCTGACGCCGGCTCACAGAAGACCCCCTCGCGCGAGGCCAGCAGATGGTAGGCATCGAGGATCTGCTCGTCGGAGACGGCGGCGATCCTCCCTCGGGAGGCGGTGACGGCGTCCATCGCCTCCTCCCAGCGGGCTGGGTTGCCGATCCTGATCGCCGAGGCGATCGTCTCCGGCTCAGCGACCGGCCTCCCCAGGACGAGCGGCGCCGCGCCCTCGGCCTGGAATCCGTATAGCACCGGCGCGACCTCGTACTCCTGGAAGCCTCGCCACCAGGCGGTGATGTTGCCGGCGTTGCCGACCGGGATCGCCAGCGCGTCGGGTGGCCCGAGCTCGTCGCAGACCTCGAACGCGGCCGTCTTCTGTCCCTCGATCCGGTACGGATTGACCGAGTTGACCAGCTCGACGGGGTGCCGGTCGGCAAGCTCACGGACGATCTCCAGCGCCTGATCGAAGTTCCCGCGCAGGGCGATCACGCGAGCGCCGTGGATCAGCGCCTGGGCCAGCTTGCCGATCGCGATCCTCCCCTCGGGCACGATCACCACGCCTCGCAGCCCGGCGCGGGCGGCGTAGGCGGCGCAGCTCGCGGCCGTGTTGCCGGTCGAGGCGCAGATGATCGCCTCGGCGCCCGCTCCCTTGGCGCGCGAGACGGCGACCGTCATTCCCCGGTCCTTGAAGCTTCCCGTCGGGTTGACGCCCTCGAGCTTCAGGTACACGCTGGCCCCGACTCGCTCGGAGATCACCGGCGCCTCGATCAGCGGGGTCGAGCCCTCATTCATGGTGACCACCGGGTCACCCGGCTCGAGCGACAGCCGCTCCCGATATTTCTCGATCAGCGGCTCAGGCAACCCGAAGCCTCGTTGGAGCGAGCGACGAAGTCGCGGCGCAGGCGAGTACGACCTGCCGCCCGGTAACGAGCCCAAACCCGCCGCCCCCGGACGCGAAGCGGAGGAGGCGGCGGAGTTATTCGGGCGGGAGCGGAGGAGGCGGCGGAGTTACTCATTCCTAGACGAACTCTTCCTCGATGACCCGGATGGCGCGGGGCTGGGCGCGCAGGAAGTCGAGGGTCGCGATCTGCTCGAGCGCCGCGAAGAAGCGCGTCTCGGGCCCCTCGTGCATGACCATCACCAGCCGAGCGTCGTCCCCGAGGCCACGCTGGACGACGCTGCGCACCGAAACCTCGTTGCGCCCCAGCACGTCGGCGATCCGGGCCAGGACGCCTGGCCGGTCGGCCACCTCCAGGTGGAGGTAGAAGGAGGAGCTCTGGTCCCGGACGATCTCGAGCGGCTCTCTGGCGGCGTGCACCGGGGTCCTCCCCGAGAGGATCGAGACGACGTCGCCGAGCACGGCCGAAGCGGTCTCGACCCCGCCGGCTCCGGGACCGGACATCGTGATCTCGGTGATCGCCGGCGCCTCGACCATCACCGCGTTGAACGGCCCCTCCACCGGCGCGAGCGGGTGGCCCGGATACAGAAAGCACGGAAAGACCCGGACGCTGAGCCCACCGTCGCGGCGCTCGGCGACCCCGAGCAACTTCAGCGACAGCCCCAGCTCCTTGGCGTAGGCGATGTCGTCGGGCTGGATCTCCGTGATCCCCTCGTAGGTCACGTCGGCGAGCGCCACGGGCGCGCCGAACGCCAGTCGCGCGAGGATCGCCATCTTCGCCGCCGCGTCGGCTCCGTCGACGTCATCGGTCGGATCGGCCTCCGCGTAGCCGAGCTCCTGGGCGCGCCGCAGGGCGTCGGCGAAGGACACGCCCGTGCTGGCCATCTCCGAGAGGATGAAGTTCGTAGTCCCGTTGACGATGCCGAACACCTTCGAGACCTCGGTCGCCGCGAGGCTCTCCTGGATCACGCGGATGACCGGCACCACGCCGGCGACCGCCGCTTCGAAGCGAAGCTCCACCCCGGCGTCGCGAGCGGCGTCGAACAGCTCGTCGCCGAACTGGGCGATCAGCTGCTTGTTCGCGGTCACCACGTGCCGTCCCGCTTTGAGGGCGCGCAGCACGTAGTCGCGCGCGGGGTCGGTGCCGCCGATCAGCTCGACGACGATCTCGGAGGTCTCCAGGATGTGGTCGAAGTCGCCCTCTGTGGTCCGCAGCACCCCGGCGATCTCCGGTCGCCGCCCGGACGAGGCGGCGACCGCCTCGGCGCGTTGCGAGACCAGGTCGCGGAAGGCCGAGCCCACCGTGCCCAGGCCCAGGAGCCCGATGCGGGCGACCTCAGCCGACATCGCGAGCCACCAGGTCCTCCCAGGTCTCCCGACGGACGACCAGCCGCGCGGCTCCCTCCCGACAGAAGACGACCGGCGGGCGCGGAACGCCGTTGTAGTTGCTCGCCATCGCGTGGCCGTAGGCGCCGGTCGCCGGGGTGACCAGGACGTCGCCCGGGCCGGGATCGGCGAGCAGCACGTCGGTGATCAGGATGTCGCCCGACTCGCAGTGCATGCCCGCGACCGTCGCCAGGGTCTCGGGGGCCGCCGCCGCGCGGTTCGCCACCACGGCCTCGTAGCGGGCGCCGTAGAGCATCGGGCGCAGGTTGTCCGACATCCCGCCGTCGACCGACAGGTAGGTCCGGACGCCGGGGATCTGCTTCACGGTTCCGATCTCATACGCGGTCACGCCCGCGTTGCCGACCAGCGAACGCCCCGGCTCGATCAGGATCCGGGGCACGGGGTCGAAGACGCGCTCGACCCCGCGGACCTTGACGTCGACGTAGTCCTCGATCGACGGCGGCGCATCGGCGGAGGTGTAGGCGATCCCCAATCCGCCGCCGACGTTCAGGGTCCTGCACTCCCACCCCCCGTCGGCGAGCGCGGCGAGCGCCTCGATCGCCGCGGCGTAGGGCTCGAGCTCGAAGATCTGCGAGCCGATGTGCGCGTGCAGCCCGACCAGGCGCAGGTTTCGAGACCCGAGCACCTCGGCGACCGCACGGGCCGCCAGGCCGTCCTCGAGGCCGAAACCGAACTTCGAGTCGAGGCCGCCGGTCTGAACGTAGGAATGGGTGGAGGGCAGGATCCCCGGGGTGACGCGGATCAGCACGTCCTGAGGCCGGTCGAGCATCTGGTCGAGGCGGGCGATCTCGGCGAAGGAGTCGACGATCACGTGCCCGACTCCCGCCTCGATGGCGTAGCGGAGCTCGGGCTCGGTCTTGTTGTTGCCGTGCAGGTAGATGCGCGCCGGATCGAACCCGGCGCGCAGCGCCATGTGGAGCTCGCCGCCCGAGGCGACGTCCACCGACAATCCCAGCTCGGCGAACAGCCTGTAGATCGCGGAGACCGGGGCCGCCTTGCTCGCGTAGAGGACCTCGAAGTTCTCGCTGCGAGAGCGGAAGGCGTCCAGATATGAGCGCCCCCTGGCCCGCATGTCGTCCTCGGCGTAGATGTAGATGGGCGTCCCGAATTCGGCCACCAGGTCGACCACGTCGCATCCACCCACCACCAGGTGACCACGTTCGTTGACGCGGGTGCCCGCCGGATAGACCGGGGAGCCTTCGATCATCGATCTCTCGCCCGTGGTGGCCATCGAGCGTCCATTCTGACGGGCACGGTTCCAGTGCAGCGGGCTGCGGGTAGGTTGCACAAGGCGATGAACAGGGAGATCTCCCCTCCCAGCCGGGTCGGCGTCCACGCAAGTCGGCCCTACATGCTGTGGCTCCCGCAGGCGCCGCCGCCCTGGCCGGGGATGGTGATCCTCCACGGCGCCGGCTCGCGCAAGGAGAACCACGGCGACTTCGGCCGCGCCTGCGCGGCCAGCGGGTGGGCCGGGCTCGCCTTCGACCAGCGTGGGCACGGAGCATCCGAGGACGGCATGAGCCCCAGGGCTCTCGAGGACGTCGCCGAGATGGCCGCGTTCCTGGCCGGCCTCGACGGGGTGGATCCGGCGAGGGTATGCGTGAGGGGTTCGAGCATGGGAGGCTTGATGGCGCTCGAGGCCGCCGCCTCCTCGGAGCGGATCGCCGGCGCGATCGCGATCTGTCCCGCCGGCCCCGATCATCTGCTGCGGGGGCTTCGGGCCGGGCGCCTGGAGATGCGAATCGACCCGGGAGCCCGGGAATCGCTTGAGGCCTGGCTCGCCGAGCACGACCCCCGCCGAGCGGTCGAGCTGATGGGCTCCAAGCCGCTGCTCTTGATCCACGCCCGCGGCGACGATCAAATCCCCTCGGAGTGGTCGCAGGAGCTCTACCGCCAAGCCAGCGAGCCCCGCAAGCTGATCCTGCTGCCCGGGGGCCACCACCGCTCCGCGCAGCACGACGCCGAGCTTCACGGCGTCGCCCTCCGCTGGCTGGAGCGACGGCTGGCGTCGTCGCCCGAGCGCAGGTCCGCGTAGGTGCCGGCGCGCCGACGACTCGGCGATCCTCAAGCGAGCAGCGAAACCGCGAACATCACGCTCACGCCGGCCAGGGTGACCGGTAGCGCCTGCCGAAGCGGCAAGTCATGCGCGGCCGGCAGCAGGTTGGTAGTCGCCGCGTAGACGAACAAGCCCGAGAAGAAGCCGAGCGCAACCGGGAAGACGGCCTCGGGGACCGGTACCGCGAGCACGGTCAACGCGCCGCAGACCGGAGCGAGGGCATCCGCGAGCAGGAATCGCCGCGACCTTCGCTCGGGATGGCGATGCGCTGTGAGGTACGAGACCGTGCTCAAACCGTCGGAGAAGTCATGCCCGATCACCGCGGCCGCGACCAGCAAGCCCACGGCCGAGTCGATCTTGAACCCGAGGCCGATGGCCAGGCCATCGAAGAAGCTGTGGACCACGAACCCGCTGGCTCCTGCCATGCCGGCCGGGTCCGGGCCTTCCGACGGTCCGTGGCGATGCACGAAACGTTCCGCGCCATAGAAGACCAGGTAGCCGACCAACATCGCGCCGATCGGAACCCGTTCCGACATTCCCAGATCACCTGCCCGCTCCACGGCTTCCGGAAGGAGGTCCAGCAGCGCCGCCGCAAGAACGACCCCGCCCGCCAGCGCCATCAGAACCTCGATTCGCCGTGGCCAACGAAGGGCCGCATATCCCCCCGCCATCGTGGAAAGAAAGGTGATCGCCGCCGCCAGCGGGGCCAGAAGGGTCACGCCGTCCCTGCCTTCGCACACGCGGGGCAACGACCGCTCAAGACCAGACGATGGCTGCTGATTTCGTACCCGGTCCTGCGCTGTACAGCCGGCAGGACCTCACCCACGAGTCCACACGGAACCGCCGTCACCGAGCCGCAGCTCTCACAGCGAATGTGCTCGTGGTGGTCGCCCGCCGCCTCGTATCGCGCCTTGCCATCGTCGAGCTCCACCCGCTCAACCGCGCCCTCCTTCTCGAGACGAGCCAGGGCGCGAAACACCGACGAGAAGTCGGCCGTCACTCTCCGCTGGTGCAGATCGCTCGTCAGCTCGTCAATCGACCACCCGTGCTTCGAGCGCTCGGAGAGCAACTCCAGGATCGCGGGTCGAATGTGGCTCGGACGGGCGACTTGCTAATCCTAGCGATTACGCAAGTCGTTTGCGAAACTAGGGCAGGTAGCCCATCGGGTCGACGACCTGGCCGTTGACCCGGACCTCGAAGTGCAGGTGCGGTCCAAAGCACATGCCGGTGCAGTCGCTGATCCCGATCACCTGGCCCTGGCTGACGTGCTCGCCCACCGAAACCGCGATCGACTCCTGGTGCGCGTAGCAGCTGGACAGCCCCCCACCGTGGTCGATGCAGGTGTAGTTGCCGTAGCCGCCCTCGGGCCCGGCGATCGCCACCGTGCCGTCGGCGGCGGCGCGGATCGGGGTTCCCGAGGGCACGCCGATGTCGATCCCCGGATGGCAGGCCTCCCACGGGCGCACCTCGCAGAACGGCGACGTAATCGGTCCGTTGACGGGCCAGATGAAGCCCGCGGAGCTCTCGCCCTGGATCGGGCCCGCCGGGAGCGTGGGCGTGGATGGGGCCGACTGAGCCGCCTGCGCGGCTTGGAGCTGTGCCTGGATCTGGCCCTGGAGATCGCTGACGTCTCCCTCGAGCCGCTGCTTGGTGTCCTGCACGCTTGCCAGCGCCTGCTGGTCCTGTTGGCGCGCAGCCGCCAGGTCGCCCTGCCGCGCTTCGAGCGCGGCCTGGGCTTGCTCGAGCTCGGCCTGCTTGGCGGCGATCTCGTCTCGCGCCGCCCGCACGCGCGCCACGGTGTCCTCGGCCTCGTTGCGCAGGCCGCGGACCCGCTCCGCGATCGAGGTGTCCTGATCGTGGATACGACGCAGGTACTCGTAGCGGTTCAGCAGGTCGTCGAAGCCCTTCGAGCTCAGAATCACGGTCATCGCGTCGGGCTCGCTCGACTCGTAGATCGCCACCAGCCGCTGACGGAGCACCTTCAGCGCTCGCTTCAGGCGAGCCCGCAGGAGGGCGAGCCGAGCCTTGTCCCGTTTCAGCTCGGCCTTGGTGGCGGCGAGCTGGGCCTGGACGGTCGCCACGCGGCTGCGCAGGGCGGCGACCTGGCCGCGAAGCTCGTCGAGCCGGTCGCCGTAGCGCTGGATGGTCGTCGAGAGGACGCCCTCCCGGGCCTGGGTGTGCTGAAGCTGGGACCTCTTCTGGTCGAGCTGCGACTGCAGGTCCTGGGCAGGGGCGCCGCCGGCCATCGACAGCCCGACGGCGACCGCAAGCGCGCCGGCCAGCGCTAGCAGCGCCAAGCGGCGATGGGCGAAGGGTCGGCTGTTCCGTGCGCTCATGTCTCGCTCGAGTGCCTACGGGGTTAGCTGTCGGGCTCGCGCTGAGGAGTCGCGCTTGGTCCGCTGGGCCCCATGCGGCCGTGGACCGTTCGCCCCTGGGGAAGTTGGTTCCCCCGCTCCATCCGGCTCAGGTCCGGATGGACTCGGCACAACGTGCGCGGCAGGGTATCAGGATCGGCGTCTTTTGCGAGCAGTCCTTAACAGTCGTTATGCCTGCTGCAAGCGACCTTTCACCCGAAAAGCAGGAGAACTGACCCCGACGTCGTGGCTAGCGGCGGCGGGACGGGGGCTGGATCTGAAGCAGTTCGGAGTCGTCGGCCTCCTCCTCCATCTGCAGGGTGGTGTGCTCGATCCCGTAGCGATCGCGGAGCAGGAACTCCACCTCGCGCCGGGCCCGATCACGATCCTCGCCGCGGGCCACGACCACGTGGGCGGCCAACGCCTCGAACCCGGGCGTCAGCGACCAGACGTGGAGCTCGTGGACCTGCCTGACGCCCGGAACCGACCCGACGGCGCGAGCGATCGCGGTGACGTCGATCCCGGGTGGGGCCGCCTCCATCAGGACGTCGAGCGGCTCGCGGACGAGCCGGATCGACGAGACGAGGATCAGCGCCGCGATCGCGATGCTCGCCAGCGGGTCGATCGGCCGCCACCCGGTGGCGAGGATGACGCTGCCGGAGATCACCACCGCCACCGAGCCCAGCGCATCGGCCGCCGAGTGGCGCAGAACGGCCTCCAGGTTGAGGTCGTCGCGGTGGCCGCGGGCGAGGACCCAGGTGGCGGCGCCGTTTCCGAGCAGCTCGACCACCCCCAGTGCAACGACCCCGGCGCCCTTCACCCCCGGCGGATCGCCGAGGCGGTTGACGGCTGCGACGATGACCAGGACCGCGATCGCGACCAGGGTGACCCCGTTGACGAGCGCCGCGATCACCTCGGTGCGCTGGTAGCCGAACGTCCGCCTGGGCCCTCCCGACCGGGCGGCGAGGGCGGCGGCGAGCAGGGCGAGCACGATCGCGCCCACGTCCGAGAGCACGTGGCCCGCGTCGGCGAGCAGGGCGAGCGACCCGGTGAGGACGCCACCGACCGCGGCGGCGACCAGCATCGCGGCGTTGATCGCCAACGCGATCGCCATTCGCCTGCGGTTTCCCTCCCGCCGTTCGGCCAGCGAACCGCCCCCGGAGGGGCCGCGGCCGAGCGCCGCGTGAGAGGCGTGGGAGTGATGGTGGGCCACCGGCCCCGAGCTTAAGCGCTCCGGAGGGGCCCCGAGCCCGTCCGCCGCCCGACGGCTAGCTGCCGACTCTGATTCGGTTGACGCAGTTGACCACCGGATGCCAGGGCAGCGGATCCTCGGCGTCCGGGTCGGTCGGGACGTTGGTGACCGCCACCCACCAGGTGCGCGGCGTGTAGCGCTGGCGGCCGGTCGGCTTGATCGGCGCCGAGTGCGAGATCAGCAGGTTGATGAACCCCGTCACGGCCCCTCCCGAGAGCGCCATGTAGCCATGCGGACAGGTGAGGCCGACGAAGTCACCGGAGTTCTTGTTGGTCATGATCGCGTGACTCGAGATTCTGGTCTTCACCGTCACCCTGAGTCCCAGCTTCGGCGCCACCTTCGCCAATCCGGCAGCCGCCGCCTCGCCTTGGGTGGCCGGGCGGGAGGCGACCTTGACCGGCGTGGCGGCGGCCTCGGGCCGAGCCGCCCCGGAGCCCGTCGCGCCGGCGACGGCGAGGTATCCGAGCAGGACCCCGGCGGCGACCAGGGCCATGCCGACGATCACCGAGCGCCGGGAGGGCATCCACGCCTCGTCATCTCTACCCCTCACCCGGAGCCTGCTGGTCCGACGGGGCCGGCTGCTCGGCCGGGGGCTCCGGAGAATCGGGGTTGACCACCGGGTCGGGGGTGACGGCATCGACGGGTGAGGTATCGGGGTTCGTGGCCGGGTCGGGCTGCTCGGCATCGGGCGGCGGGCCGGTGACGGGCG
>JAHEXV010000103.1 GCA_023251935.1 bacterium
ATCTTGCCTGCGGTCACGAGCGCCTGGGCGCCGCGGGGCGAGCCGCCGTAGCGCACGAAGTCACGGACGAGCTGCGGCGCCCGCGGCTGGTCGGGGTGGCTTGCCGCCAGGAGGCCCACCGCGTAGGCCGTGATGTGCGGCGCGATCGGGACGGCGCGAGCGAGGCGCTGCATCTCCACGATCTCGGCGGCGTCGGTGATCTTCGACGCGCTCGGCGCGGAGGCGCCGGTCGTGCGGTCCATGATCGCGATGAGGTCCTCCTCGGACGGGAACGGGACCATCACCTTGAACAGGAACCGGTCGAGCTGGGCCTCGGGCAGGGGATACGTGCCCTCCATCTCGAGCGGGTTCTGGGTGGCGAGGACGAAGAAGGGCGGATCAAGCGGGAAACGCTGCCGTGCGACCGTGACCTGGTGCTCCTGCATCGCCTCGAGCAGCGAGGACTGGGTCTTGGGCGTCGCTCGATTGATCTCGTCGGCGAGCACGAGGTTGGCGAAGATCGGCCCGGGCTGGAAGCGGAAGACCCGCCGGCCCTCCTCCTCGAGGAGGATGTTCGTCCCGGTGATGTCGGCGGGCATTAGGTCGGGCGTGAACTGGACACGGTTGAAGGTGCAGTCGATGACATCCGAGATCGTCCGGACGAGCATCGTCTTGCCGAGGCCGGGCACGCCCTCGAGGAGCACGTGGCTGTTGGCCAGCAATCCGGTCAGCGTCTGTCGGACCAGCTCGCGCTGGCCGACGATGACCTTGCCCACCTCGCGCTCGATCGCGGCGGCGCGCTCGGCGAACGCTTCGGGCGCGAGTCGCGGGACCGCCACCTCGGCGGTCGTGGTCGATTCCATGGCTGCCTCCGTCGACCGCGGCGCGGTCACTGGCTGGGGTCGAGCGAGCTGAAGTACTCCTTGACGAAGTCGCGCACTGACAGTGGGAGGTAGCCCCGGTCGAGCGTGGTCAGCGCGTAGCGCTGGAACTCGGCGTACACCTGCTGGTAGCTGACATACGAACCAGGATCGACCCCGGCGCCTTGCTGGTTGCCCTGTGTGGTCTGCCCGTCGCCCCCCGCGCCCGAGATGTACGACGGGTCGCCCGGCTGCCCAAGCCGGTCGAACGGCGCGAAGATGTTGCCGAGGTCACCGCCGAGCAGCGACGGCCGGTTCGGGTTCACCGGGCCGCCCAGGTTGGTCGTGCCGCCGTTCCCGGAGCCGAGGTAGGCGGCGTTCGAGCCGCCACCGCCGAGGGTGCCGCCGGCCTGGCCCTGGCCCTGACCCGAGCCCTGCCCGGACCCCTGTTGCCCTGACCCCTGCTGGCCGCTGCCCTGCTGCCCCGACCCCTGCTGCCCCGAGCCCTGTTGTCCGGATCCTTGCTGGCCGCTGCCCTGCTGTCCTGACCCCTGCTGGCCCGAGCCCTGTTGTCCGGATCCTTGCTGGCCCGAGCCCTGCTGTCCTGACCCCTGCTGCGCGGCGCCCTGCTGGCCCGCATTGGCGAGGTCGCGCCGGGCGTCCTGGAGCTGGTTCGCCGCCGCGGTCAGGTCACGGTTCGTGGCGACCCGGTCGGACGCGGCGCCCAGCTCATCGGCAAGCCGGTTGAGTGCCGCCTGCGCATTCGCGGTGTCGCCCTGGGCGAGGCTCTGGGCCGCGTCCCGAAGCGCCTGGCTCGCCGCCCCGCCGGCCTGGCTCGCGGCTCCTTCGAGCTCGGTGAGCTGCTTGGCCAGCTCCTTCTGCTGGTCGGGCGTCATCTCGTCGACCTTGTCGGCGACGGCCTTGAGGTCGTCCGCCGCCTCCTTCGGGCTGCCGTCCGGATTCGCCCCTGGCTTGCCCGTGCTGGCGCGCGAGAGGCCGCGGCTCAGGGCCGAGAGTGCGGCCGCCCGTTGCTCGTTCGCAGGATCGAGCTGGGCACGCAGGCCGGCCTCGATGGAGCCCAGCTTGGCGAGGTTCGCGTTGAGCTGGTCCGGGTGGTCGCGGAGCTGTCGGGCGAGATCGCGCAGTTCCCGGGCGAGCCGAGTCCGTGGATCGTCGGCTGAGGCGCCCTGCCTGGCGAGCTCGTCAGCCAGCTTCTCGAGGCGCTCGGCCTGCGCGGTCGCTTCCTCGCGGACCTGCCGTGCCTGGGCGATCGCGACGTCCTGCGGGTTCGGAATCAGGATCACCGGGGCGAGGGCGATGAGCGCAGCCAGGGCGATCGCGGCCGGTCGGCGTGAGAAGCGCGGTCGGAAGAGGTTGGCCGGCGTCGCGCGCAGGACGTTGAGGGTGTCGCGCCGCTGGCGGACCACGAAGTTCCGGCGCTCCGCCTCCGGATCGCTCGGGGCCGCCTCGGTGAGGAGCGCATCGTCATCTGCAGGCCGAAGGCCCGAGACATCGGGAAACACGACGGCCAGCGCGAGCGCACTCGCGGCCCGGTCGCCGAGGCCGGCTTCACGGTCGACCGCCATCGCCGTCTCGCCGAGGCTCGGGCGCGTGGCGACGGCGAGGCCGAGCAGGACGAATGCGGCGAGCACCGGGATCGCCAGCGCGATCACCGGGGCGAGTTCGAGCGGCAGGAACCGGGCGAGCGTCCAGAGCGCGAGCTCCACGAGGACCGCGGCCGCGACGACGATCCACGCCCGTCGAACGACCCGCCGGAACCACAGGCGCCGGCCGTGCGGCCGGAGCAGGCGCCGGATCGCGAGGAGCTCGGGGTCGAGGTCCCCGCTCAGCGCGGTCCGCGGGTCGATCGGGACGTAGTGGGTCACGGGGCACTCCTCCTGCGGATGCGGCGCACGGGACCCGGCAGGCTGGGACGCCATCGGCGCGTGGGGCTCACGAACTGGATGGACAGCGTGGTGAGGACGGCGGCGAGGACCAGGAACGCCAGGACGCTCTTCGGCCAGAAGCGATCGCGGAAGGAATCGGCGGTGACCGTCGAGACGACGACGTCCGGCGCGGGCACCCCGCCGTCGGTGATCACGACGTTGCCCCCCTGTGCGACCGGGGCCGCCCCGACGCCGCCGACGCCGACCCCGCCGAAGCCCGGCTTGGTCTGCGGGACGTCCGGTGGGATGTCGTTCGTCTGGACCGTCCCGAGGATGCCCGAGATGAAGCTGCACGATCCACTGAACCCACCGTCCTCGGTGCCGCACGCGACATCGAGCTGGGCGACGAA
>JAHEXV010000031.1 GCA_023251935.1 bacterium
CTCCAACCCGTGCTCCGAGTACATGCACGTCGACGACTCGGCCTGCAACCTGGCCTCGATCAACCTGATGAAGTTCCGCAACGACGACGGTAGCTTCGACGTCGAGCGCTTCTGCCACGTCGTCGACGTGATCTTCCTCGCCCAGGAGATCGTCGTCGGACCGTCGAGCTACCCGACCGAGGAGATCGGCCGCAACGCGCGCGCCTTCCGCCAGATCGGCCTCGGCTACGCGAACCTCGGCGCCCTGCTGATGGCGAACGGCCTCCCCTACGACTCCGAGGCGGGGCGGGCGATGGCGGCGGCGATCACCGCGCTGATGACCGGCCGCGCCTATCGCGAGTCGGCCGAGATCGCGGCACAGGTAGGGACCTACGACGCGTACGCCAAGAACCGCGAGCCGCACAACGCGGTGATCCGGATGCACCGCGACGCCGCCCGCGAGATCGACGATGCGCTGCTCGAGGACGGGCTGCTGGGCGCGGCGCGGAGGGCCTGGGACGAGGCGGTGGCGCTCGGCGAGGAGCACGGTTACCGCAACGCCCAGGCGACGGTGCTCGCCCCGACCGGGACGATCAGCTTCCTGATGGACTGCGACACGACCGGGGTCGAGCCCGACTTCTCGCTGGTCAAGTTCAAGGAGCTGGTCGGCGGCGGTCAGATGACGATCGTCAACCGGTCGGTGCCGCTCGCCCTGCGCACGCTCGGCTATTCCGACAGCCAGGTCGAGCAGATCGAGGCCTACATCAACGAGAAGGGGACGATCGTCGGGGCCCCAGAGCTCACCGACGAGCACTTGGCGGTCTTCGACGTCGCGGTCGGCGAGCGGGCGATCTCGCATATGGGCCACATCGAGATGATGTCGGCGGTCCAGCCGTTCATCTCGGGGGCGATCTCGAAGACCGTCAACCTGCCCGAGTCGGCGAGCGTCGACGACATCGCCGACGCCTACACGCAGGGCTGGAAGCTCGGCCTGAAGGCGCTGGCGATCTACCGCGACGGCTCGAAGACCGCCCAGGCGCTGCGCACCGACGCCGGCGAGAAGAAGCCCGAGCCGGCGGCGGCCGAGTCGGAGCCGGCCGGCGCAACCCGGCCCGTGCGCCGCCGGATGCCGCGCGAGCGCGAGTCGATCACCCACAAGTTCTCGATCGCCGGCCACGAGGGCTACATCACGGCCGGCAAGTACGAGGACGGCTCGGTCGGCGAGATCTTCCTCACTGATATCGGCAAGGAGGGCTCAACCCTGCGCGGGATGATGAACGCGTTCGCGACCGCGATCTCGATCGGGCTCCAGTACGGCGTCCCGCTCGAGGTCTTCGTGCGCAAGTTCAGCTACATGCGCTTCGATCCCGAGGGGATCACCAACAACCCCGAGATCCCGTTCGCCAAGTCGATGCCCGACTACCTGATGCGCTGGCTGGCCAGTCGGTTCATCGACGACCCCGACGAGCTCGAGGACCTCGGCATCCTGACCCCCGAGGTCAGGGCACGCCGCGAGGCCCAGCAGAGCCTGCCGCTCGAGACGGGCGAGGAGACGGAGACCAACGGCTCGGGTGAGGCGAACGGGGGAAACGGCTCCAACGGCAACCACGAGGGCAACGGCTCGTCGGCCGATCCGGTCCCCCCGACCGCCGCCCTCACCGACACCCCGCCGGTGATCCCGGCCCGCCTCCAAGGCCGCGACCTCGGCCCCGCCTGCGAGCAGTGCGGCGGCATGATGCAGCGCACCGGCAGCTGTTACACCTGCACGAGCTGCGGGAACAACACCGGCTGTGGGTAGTAGTGGTACTTAGTCGCGGAGCGTCATGCCACCGACCCGAGCCCGTGATCGGGTGCTCCGTCAGGCGCCCGCTTGTGGGGGAGAACCCGCGGCGTAGCGGTGGTGGATCGCCAGCGTGTTTCCGTCCGGATCCTCAAAGAAGGCCTGGAAGCAGACGCCCGAGTCGATCGTCTCGCCCTTGAACTCGACACCACGCGCCTCGAACTCTGAGTAGGCCGCACCGAAGTCGTCGACCCGCATCTCGATCGGATGGTTGTTGGCTCGGAACTCGATGGCAAAGGCATCCGACCGCATCACGGCAATCGTCAGGTTGCCGGTCTCGAACTCGGCCGCGGGCATCTGCCCCCACCGCTTCGACTCCGGCAGGCCCAAGACGCCGCCGTAGAAGCCGATAGCGGCCTCGAAATCCCTCGTCCCGACCGCGATGAAGTCGGTACCGGTGATCAGGGGCGCGGGTGAGGTCATTGGCATGCCTCCTCGGTCGTGGCTTTCGAATCAGCTTACGAGCATCTGACGGCGCCCCTAGGGTTCGCCTCGAGCTGTGAGCGAGAGTCCTCCTCGGAGACCGTTCCCCGCGCGCCTGCTCGGAACTGGGGCGCGCGGCGCACGCCAGGTCGCCGGCATTGCCGGCCTCGATCGCGCCGCCGAGACGGCGGTCGAGGAGGCGCTTGTCAGCGCCGCCGAGAGCCCCGCGGTCGAGCGGGCCTTGGTGCGGATCCTGGAGGGACCGCAGTTCGAGGAGGCGATGGCGCGGGCGCTCGGGCAGCCCGCCGTCGAGCGGGCGATGGCGCGGGCGCTCGAGAGCGAGCAGTTCGACCATCTCTGGGCCCGGCTCCTGGCCAGCGACGAGGCGCAGAGGCTGGTCGAGCGGATCGCCGAGGCGCCAGAGGTCCGGGCGGCGGTGACCGCTCAGGGCGTCGGCCTGATCGAGGATCTGGGCCGCCAACTGCGCCAGGTCGCGCGCCGACTCGACGATGGGCTCGAGCGAGTTGCGCGGGCGATCTTTCGGCGGCCGAAGCGGGCAGAGAGCCCAAAGCAGGCCGGGCTGGTGACTCGCATCCTGGCGGTCAGCCTCGACGCGGTGATCCTGAACGGCACCTTCATCGTGATCTCGGGGCTGATCGCGCTGGCGGCCTCCTTGATCGACGGCGGCAACGGGAGCCTGTCCACCCCCGAGGTTGCGCTCGGGGTGGTCGGCTGGATCGTCGCCTGGGGCTGCTATCTGCTCTTCTTCTGGTCGCTGTCCGGCCAGACGCCGGGGATGCGTTTCCTGGCGATCGCCCTCGACGCCCACGGGCTGCGGCAGATCGGCCTGCGCCGATCCATGCGCCGGCTGGTCGGGCTCGGGCTGGCGATCATCCCGTTCTGCGCGGGCTTCCTCGGCATCGTGTTCTCCAAACGCCGCCGAGGGCTCCAGGACCGGATCGCCGACACCGAGGTCCTCTACGTCGAGACCCGGCCGCGGGCAGCGCCGTGGTCGTCGCCCTCCGCCGACCCGGCGGGCGGCTGAGCGGCCGCGTCCCCCCTCAGGCGACCCGGTTGGGGGGCTCCGAGCCGCCCAGGACCGCGAGCACGTTGTCGGCCGCCAGGCGCGCCATCGCCGCGCGGGCGCGAGCGGTCGCCGAGCCGATGTGCGGAAGCAGGACGCAACGCGGCGCCTCGAGCAGCTCGGCCGGGACCGCCGGCTCGCCTTCGTAGACGTCCAGCCCGGCGGCACCGATCTCGCCCTCGCGCAGGGCCTCGGCCAGGGCGGCGGAATCGATCAGCGGGCCGCGGGCGGTGTTGATGAGCACGGCGTGCGGCGACATCGCCCGCAGCTCGTCGGCGCCGATCAGGCCCGCCGTCTCCGGGCTCGCGGGCACGTGGAGGCTGACCACGTCGGCGCGGCCCAGGAGCTTCGCCAGGTCGACCTGGATCACGCCCAGTTCTCGCTCCGCCTCGGGCTTGCGGGCGCGGCTGACGTACAGGGTCTCGCCGGCCAGCGGGGCGACCAGCTCCGCGTAGCGACGCCCGATCCGACCCATCCCGACGATCCCGAACGAGGCGCCGCTCAGCTCGAGGCCGAGGTGCTCGCGCGGATCCCAGCCGACCCAGGCGCCGGCGCGCAGGCTGGCCTCGGCCTCGCTCATCCTCCGCGCCGCCGCCAGGGTCAGCGCCAGGGCGAGCTCGGCGGTGGCGTTGGTCAGCACCCCCGGGGTGTTGGTGACCGCGATCCCCCGGCGCCGACAGGCCTCGAGGTCCACGTTGTCGTGGCCGACGGCGAAGTTGGCGACCACGCGAAGCTCGGACCCCGCCGCGTCGAGGAGCTGGTCGCCGACCGCGACCGTCGGGTCGGCGACGATCGCCGCGGCGCCGGGCGCCAGCTCGAGCAGCCGCTCGGGGCTGGCGCTGAGGCCTCCCTCGATGACCTCGCAGGTCTCGGCGAGGCGCTCCATCCCCGCGGGGAGCAGGACCCTCGCCACCAACACCTTCGGTCGAGGATCAGCCGCATCGCTCATCCCTCGCCCCGCTCTCCGATCAACAGCGCCTGCATGGCGCGTCCAACCGGGCCGCGCTCGTCGTAGAGCGCCGTGTCCGCGACCCCGACCCCGTTCGGCTCCGGAATCGTGATCGCGTCGAGGCACACCCACTCGCCGACCAGGGCACGATGGAGGTGAACGGTGAGCTCGACGTTGATGAACAGGTACTGGGCCCAGTCGAGCGTCGCGCTGACGCCGTTGCCCGAGTCGGCGGCGACGAGCACCCTCTGCAGCGGCGAGGGCTGCTCGCCGACGATCAGCGGCTGGCGCATCCGCATCCAGACGAGCGCCGGGCCGAGCTCGGTGAAGTCCCCGCGGACGAACCGGTAGTCCATCGCCGTGTGGTAGCCAGCGTCGTGCCCGGTGTCGAAGAAGCGGCCCGGGTCCGCCTCGGCGGGGCCCGGCGGCGTGAACCCGGGCCGAAGCGTCGAGGGCGAGGTGCCGATCAAGCCCCCGCCGTCCCCGCTCGCCAGCCCCGCGGGGATCTTCACCTGCTCGGTGCGCAGCCGCCAGGCGCTGGCCCTGATCACCTCGCCGTCGCCGTCCGAGAGGGTCGCCTCGACCAGCTCGACGCTGCGCCCAGGGCGGGCGACGCGCGCCTCGACCCGCAGCGGCGCGATCGGCACCGCGCGCAGGATCTCGAAGGTGATCCGGGCGACCTGGCGGTCCTCCCCACCGTCGAGCCGCTCGATCTCGCGGCCGATCAGGCCCGCCGGCGGCCCCGCGTGCTGCGAATCGGGGTCCCACGGGCCGCGGGTGAGCTCCGTGGGCACGTACAGGTCCCCCTCGGCCCGGAAGAAGGCGTCGGTCACGCGGCGGATCGTATGCGTCCGGCGCCGGCGTAACGGCGGCCCAACCCGCGCGACTAACCTGGTGGAAGGTCAAATCGAGCCAAACGAGGGCGAACGAGATGGAGAAGCTTCAGAAGTCGGACGCGGAGTGGCGGTCGGAGCTCACCCCGGAGCAATACGACGTGCTCCGAGAGAAGGGCACCGAGCGCGCCTTCGCCGGCACCTACTGGGACGAGAAGGCCGGCGGCATGTACCGCTGCGCGGGCTGCGGCCAGGAGCTGTTCAGCTCCGAGACCAAGTTCGACTCGGGCACCGGGTGGCCGAGCTTCTGGGACCCGGTAGCCGACGACAGGGTCGAGACCCGGCCCGACAACACCCTGTTCATGCGCCGCACCGAGGTCGTCTGCGCGCGCTGCGGCGGCCACCTGGGGCATGTCTTCGACGACGGCCCCAACCCGACCGGGCAGCGCTACTGCATCAACTCCTGCGCGCTGGAGCTCGACCGCGGCGAAGACGAGGGCTGAGCTCCCGCTCAGTCGCCGCCGATCGCCGCGGGGGCTCCGGCGTCACGGAGCGCCCGCGGAAGCTCAACCGAGCCGTCGGCCCGCTGGCCGTTCTCGATCAGCGCGATCAGGATGCGGGGGACCGCGACGGCGGTGGCGTTCAGGGTGTGGACGTGAATGGGCTGGGCGTCGGGATCGGGTCGATAGCGACAGTCGAGGCGACGGGCCTGGTAGTCGGTCGTGTTCGAGCACGAGGTGACCTCCCGGTAGCGGGACTGGCTCGGGATCCAGGCCTCGCAGTCGAACTTTCGCGCCGCCGAGGCGCCGAGGTCGCCGACGGCGATGTCGACCACCCGGTACGGGAGCTCGAGCGCCTGCAGGATCCGCTCCTGGATCCCGAGCAGCCGCTCGTGCTCGGCGGCTGAGTCCTCCGGCCGCACGAACGAGAACATCTCGACCTTGTCGAACTGGTGGACGCGGAAGATCCCGCGGGTGTCCCTCCCCGCCGCCCCGGACTCCCGGCGGAAGCAGGTCGAGAACCCCGCGTAACGGCGCGGCAGCGAGTCGCCGACGAGGATCTCGCCGGCGTGAAGCGCCGCCAGGGACACCTCCGAGGTCCCGACCAGGAACAGCTCGTCGCGGGGGACCTCGTAGATCATCTCCCGCTCGGCCGGGAGGAAGCCGGTGCCGAACAGCGCCCGCTCGCGGACCAGCACCGGCGGCACGACGGGGGTCAGCCCCTCGCTGCCCGCGACGTCGTGGGCGAATCGCAGCAGCGACAGCTCGACCAGCACCAGATCGCCGAGCAGATAGGCAAACCGCGAGCCCGAAGCCTCGCCCGCCTTCTCCATCTCGATCCAGCCGTTCGCGAGCCCCAGCTCCAGGTGGTCGCGAGTCTCGAACGTGAACTCCGGACGCTCGCCGACCTCGCGGAGCGTCACGGCGTCCTCCTCGGTGTCGCCATCGGGAGCCTCGGGTTCGGGGAGGTTGGGCAGGGTCGAGAGCAGCCGGGCGCGCTCCGACTCGACCCCGGAGAGCTCGCCCTCGAGCCCCTTGAGCTCGCCGCTCACCTGACGCATCTCGGCGATCAGCGGCTCCGCGTCGTCTCCGGCCCGCTTCGCCTCGGCGATCCGATCGGAGGCCCGGTTCTGTCGCGCTCGACGCTCCTCGACCTCGGGCAGCAGCTCACGGCGCCGCTCGTCCAACCGCAGCAGCTGGTCGAGCGCGTCTGCCGCCCCGCGTCGCGCCAGTGCTGCCCTGGCGGGCTCGGGGTCCTCGCGAATGCGGCGAAGGTCGAGCACTAGGCCTCGTTCGCGGGCGAGTTCACCGGTTTCCGACCGACACCGTGGCCGTCCGGCCCGCCTAGGGAGATCCGGAGCCGGTGGTCTGGACGGTGGATCCCGCGTACTTGGAGACGAACCGGGCGACCTCGGTGGCCTCGCGGCCGGTGACGATGTTCTGGGGCATGATCGCGCCCGAGAAGCCGCCGTTGCGAATCGCGAACAGGACGTCGTGGAAGGTCTCGACGCGTTGGTTCAAGTCCGGCCCCTGGACGCGGACCGCGCGGTTCGCCGAGCCCTGGGCGCCGGCGGCCGTCAGGGTGTGACAGCCCGAGCAGCGCTCCGAGAACAACACCGCGCCGCGATAGGTCGGGTCGTTCTTGGACACCGAGATTCCCTCCGTCCCGCAGGCGGCGAGGACGAGGGCCGCCACGACTGCCGCTGTGATCGCGAGAACGGGCCGCACGCCGGCGGCATCATACTTTCCGCCTCCGTGCCAGTGGACCCACTCAGCTGATGCCGTCGCAGGTCGAGCCGGAGGCGCTGCGGACGGCGATGTCGCGCTTTCCGACCGCGGTCACCGTGGTCACCGCGATCGGGCCGTCTGGCCCGGCCGGGGCGACCGCCAACGCGGTCGCCTCGCTGTCGCTCGAGCCGCCGATGATGCTCGCCTGCCTCGACCTCGGCTCTCGCACCCTGGTCGCGGTCGAACACGGGCGGGCGTTCGGGATCAATGTCCTCGCCGCAGGCCAGGCGGAGCTGGCGCGGCGATTCAGCACCAAGGACCCCCACCCGCAGAAGTGGGACGGGGTGAGGTGGGGGGAGCGAGCGGGGGTTCCGATGATCCACGGCGCGCTGGTCTGGCTCGCCTGCGAGCTGCGGGAAGTGCACGACGGGGGCGACCACGTGATCGCCACCGGGCCGGTGATCGAGCTGGAGGCGACGGACGGCGATCCGCTGATCTTCCACCGGGGCGAGTACCAACCGCTGGCCGCGGCTACCCCGCCGTCGTCGCGGCCCGCAGGGCCAGCAGCAAGATGACCAGCGCCGAGACCGCCATGATCCCGGTCTCGCGGCGGACGATCGCCGAGGCGATCGACCGCTGGCGCTCCCTCGGCAGGGACTCGAAGTCGAGCCCGACCAGCTCCCGGTCGGCCGCCCCCGCTCGGGCCGCCTCGGCGAGCAGCGAGACGAGCAGCGGCGCCACCCCGTACACGTAGTGCAGGCCACTCGCGGCCTCCCGCCCGGACAGCAGCAGGATGGCGCCGAGCCCGACCTGGAGGACGACCGCGACCTGGGCGACCCGAAGCGCGTACCAGAACCCGACGCTGGGCTGGCGTCGAAGCCACGCCGCGGCCCCCCACGCTCCGGCCACCAGGTTGGTCGCGATCACCGCGATCCCGACCGCCAGATGGAGCCCGAGCACCGCTTCAACCTCGCGCCGACGACGGTCGCGACGGATCGGGCGAAGGGCTGCCGGAGTTCCCTCCGGCAAGCTCTGGAATCCGCTTGCTGATGCGGAAAATCACTATGTAGCAAGTCCGCACAAAGTGGGTATATAACTCGGCTGTGGCACGAGTAGCGGCGAGGAGCGCGTAGGTGCTTCACAGCTACCTGCCCGTGATCGTCTTCGCCGGCCTCGGGGTGATCGTCGGGGGGACGCTGGCGATGGTCAACGGGTTGATCGGCCCACGTCGCCCGAGCCGCGCCAAGGACGACCCGTACGAGTGCGGCCTCCCGAGCGAGGTGACACGGACGTTCCGCTTCGGGATCAGCTTCTACATGATCGCGATGCTGTTCATCCTCTTCGACATCGAGGTCGTCTTCCTCTACCCGGTCGGAGTGATCCTGCGGGCCGCCCACTCGGTCTTCGTCCTGGTCGAGGTGATCGTCTTCGTGGTCCTTCTGATGGTGGCGCTGATCTACGTCTGGCGCAGGGGAGCCCTGGATTGGAGGTGAGGCGGGAGAAGCTCCGCGCCCTCGCGCCTCTGGAGGAGCCCCGCTCGCCAACCGACCTTCGCGTCCGGCAGCTGCGCGCTCGCGACCTGCTGCGCGGCGACCTCGAGGGACCGGATCTCGAGCAGCACGTCGCCGAGGCGACCCTGCCGACGACGATGGCCAAGACAATCGGCTGGGCTCGGGCCAACTCGATCTTCCCCGCCACCTTCGGGCTGGCCTGCTGCGCGATCGAGATGATGTCCATGGTCAGCCCCCGCTACGACATCGCGCGGTTCGGGGCCGAGAACATGCGCGCCTCGCCGCGTCAGGCGGACATGCTGATCCTCTCCGGACGGGTGTCGATCAAGATGGCCCCGGTCGTCCGCCGCATCTACGACCAGATGCTGGAGCCCAAGTGGGTGATCTCGATGGGCGCCTGCTCGTCGTCCGGCGGGATGTTCGCGAACTACGCCGTGGTCCAGGGCGCGGACAAGTTCATGCCGGTCGACATCCACATCCCCGGCTGCCCTCCTCGGCCCGAGGCCCTCGTCTACGGATTCAACAAGCTCCAGAGGATGATCCTCGGCAATCCCGATTCCGGGTGGCGGCGGCGCTACAAGGCGATCGGCACCGAGGAGTGGGCGCGGGCCGCCACCGGCACAGCCTCGCCCGACGAGGCCGAGGCCTACGCGGCGGCGAGGGAGCTGTCTGTCGCCTACGACTCCGCGCGCGCGCAGGAATCCCGCCAAGGCCGGCGTGATGCCTGATTCGCCCGGCCTCGAGCTGATCGCGCACGAGCTCGACGACGCGGCCGCCGGCTCGGTCCTGAGCACCTATCACGAGCATGGCCAGGCGTGCCTGATCGTCGACCCGCAGCGGATCCTCGAGGTGCTCGGCTGGCTGCGAGACACCCCCGCCCAGGAGTACCGCTTCCTCGCCAGCCTGCACGGCGTCGACTACCTCCCGTCCGAGCCGCGGTTCGGGGTCGTCTACGAGCTCTTGAACATGCCACGGGTCGAGCGCCTGCGGGTTCGCGCGGCGCTCGCCGACCCGGGCGGAGAGGAGCTGCCGGAGATCGACAGCTGCATGCCGCTCTTCGCGGGCGCCGAGTTCCAGGAACGCGAGGTCTACGACTTCTTCGGGATCGTCTTTCGCGGCCATCCCGACCTGCGCCGCATCCTGATGCCCGAGGACTACGTCGGCTGGCCCCAGCGCCGCGACTTCCCGGTCGGCGGCGAGCCGGTGATCTTCACCCACACGGAGCGCGAGGTCCCGCGCTGGTACGCGTGACGAGCAACCCCCCCGACTTCGTCGCTAGCCCGGGCGGGGTGCACGCTTGAGCACGCACGGGTCGGCGCCCGTCCACGGCGGCGACGTGGTCGCGCGCACCGAGGCGCAGGTGATCGGCACCTCGCCGGTCGAGCGCACCGCCGCCGGCGAGGCCCTGGGGCCGGAGGAGGAGCTGCTGACGATCAACATGGGGCCGCACCACCCGGCCACCCACGGCGTCCTGCGCCTGTTGGTCAGCCTCGAGGGAGAGGTGGTCCGCGACCTGAAGCCGATCGTCGGCTACGTCCACACGGGGATCGAGAAGAGCTGCGAGGACAAGTCGTACTGGAAGGCGATCCCGTTCGTCGAGCGGATGGACTATCTCTCCTACTTCTCCAACATGGAGGCCTTCGTCGGCTGCGTGGAGCGGCTGCTCGAGCTCGAGATCCCGCCCCGCGCCAAGTACCTGCGCACGATCCACCTGGAGCTGAACCGGCTTCACTCGCACCTGGTCTGGCTCGGGACCTCCGCCCTCGACCTCGGCGCGATGTCGATGTTCTTCTACTGCTTCCGGGACCGCGACCGGGTTCTCGACCTGTTCGAGATGTCGACCGGGCAGCGGATGCACACCCGCTATTTCCAGGTCGGCGGAGTCTTCGAGGACATTCCCCTGGGCTTCGAGCGCAACCTTCGCGCCTTCTGCGCGGAGATGCCGTCGCGGGTCGATCAGTACGAGGCGATCCTGAATCGCAACGAGATCTTCCTGCGGCGGACCAAGAACGTCGGGGCGGTGCCGCGACAGGAGCTGCTGGACCTGGGGGTGACCGGCCCGCTGCTTCGCGCCGCGGGCGAGCCGTGGGACCTGCGCAAGGTCGCTCCCAGCCTCGCCTACGGCGACCTCGAGTTCCAGATCCCCGTCGGCACGGTCGGCGACGGCTACGACCGCTACCGGGTCCGGGTCCGCGAGATGCGCGAGTCGGTGCGGATCATCGAGCAGGCGCTCGACGGGCTCCCAGAGGGCCCCTGGATCGCCGACGACCGCAAGATCGTGCTGCCGCCCCGGAACGAGCTCTCGACCTCGATGGAGGCGCTGATTCACCACTTCAAGCTGGTCACCGAGGGCTTCCGGGTGCCGCCCGGCGAGGCCTATTACGCGGTCGAGTCCCCACGCGGTGAGCTCGGCTGCTTCGTGGTCGCCGACGGCTCGGCGAAGCCCGCCCGGGTCCACTTCCGCGACCCCTCGTTCGTCAACCTGCAGGCGCTCCGGCACATGTGCGTGGGCGGCTACCTCGCTGACCTGATCCAGAACCTCGCCATGCTCGACCCGATCCTCGGAGGCATCGACAGGTGAAGGACCGAACGCCAAACGCCGCAGCTAGGGACGAAGTCCCGGGTCGAGCGGTTGGGGACCTGCCAGGGACCCCGGCCAGAGCTAGGGACGAAGTCCCGGGTCAGGCGGTCGGGCCTGCCGCCCCGCCCGCGCCCGAACCCGGCCAGACCGGACGCGAAGCGGAGGATCTGGCCGGATTTATTCCCGAAATCCGCGCCACCGACGACATGTCCGCCGAGGAGCGCCGGCGGCTGATCGAGGCGATGCGGCCTGAGGACGCCGAGCCGGTGCCCCAGCTGCATCAGGTGGACGTGCCGGACGAGCTCCGGGAGCGGATCGAGGCGGCGATGGCGAAGTACCCGCAGGTCCGCTCGGCGGCGCTTCCCGCCCTGTGGGCGGTCCAGCGCCACTACGGCTGGTGCACGCCGGAGGGCATGCGAGAGGCCGCGGCGGTGATGGGGGTGACGCCCGCCTACCTGGAGTCGCTCGCCACCTTCTACGACCTCTTCCGGACCAGCCCGGTCGCTCGCCACCAGGTGCTCGTCTGCCACAACATCTCGTGCTGGCTGCGGGGCGCGGATGACCTGATCGGCGCCCTCTGCGAGGCGGCCGGCATCGACGCTCACGAGGCCGACCACGGTGGCGCCAACTCCCCCGACGGCGAGGTCTTCGTCAAGGGGTTCGAGTGCATGGGCGCCTGCGACCTGGCGCCGATGGCGTCGATCGACGAGCGCTACTACGGGCCGCTCGACACCGACGACGCCCGGGCCGCGGTCGAGCAGCTGCGCGCCGGCTCCGAGGTCCTGCCCGGCAAGGCGCTCGCCGAGCGGCCGGCGGCCGGGGGGCCCGAGCCCGACCCGGATCCCCGCGTCAAGGAGGTCGAGAGCGGCGATGCCTGAGACGCGGATGCTGTATCGGCGCGTCGATGAGCCGGGGCTGGCCTCGATCGAGACCTACCGGCGGCGGGGCGGCTACCGCTCGCTGACGCGGACCGTGAAGGAGATCGAGCCCGAGGAGCTCTTGACCACACTCCAGGACTCCGGCCTGCGCGGCCGCGGCGGCGCCGGCTTCTCGATGGGCAAGAAGGCCTCCTTCTTGCCCCGCGGCGACACGGACAAGTTCCTCTGCTGCAACGCCGACGAGTCCGAGCCCGGCGCGTTCAAGGACCGCGAGCTGATGCAGAAGAACCCCCACCAGCTGATCGAGGGCGTGGCGATCGCCGCGATCGCCGCCGGGGCCGGCTGGGCGTTCATCTTCATTCGCGGCGAGTACGCCGAGGTCGCCGACATCCTCGAGGGCGCCGTCGCCGAGGCCTACGGGGCGGGATTCCTGGGCGCCGACATCCTCGGCAGCGGCCAGCGGGTGGAGCTGGTGGTTCACCGCGGCGCGGGCGCCTACATCTGCGGTGAGGAGACGGCGCTCCTTGACTCGCTGGAGGGAAAGCGCGGCAACCCGCGCCTCAAGCCGCCCTTCCCGGCGATCCAGGGCCTCTACGGCGGGCCGACGCTGATCAACAACGTCGAGACGCTCTCCAACGTCCCCCACATCGTCGCCAACGGCGCCGACTGGTTCAAGGGCTTCGGCACCGAGCAATCGCCCGGCACCAAGGTCGTCTCCGTGTCCGGCTGCGTTCAGCGGCCCGGCAACTACGAGATCGAGCTCGGGATTCCGTCCCGCGAGCTGATCTACGGCCTCGCCGGCGGGCCGCCGGAGGGACGGGAGGTGAAGGCCTGGTTCCCGGGGGGCTCCTCGGCGCCGGTCCTGACCGCCGCCGAGCTCGACCTGCCCTATAGCTTCGAGGCGCTGGCGGATGCGGGCTCGATGCTGGGCTCCGGGTCGATCATCGTCGCCGACGACCAGGTCTCGATCCCGGCGCTGGCGCTGCGGACCGCCCGCTTCTACCACCACGAGTCATGCGGCAAGTGCACGCCCTGCCGCGAGGGGACCAACTGGACCGTGAAGATGCTCGAACGGGTGCTGTCGCGCGAGGCGACTCCGATGGACCTGGACATCATCGCCTCGGTCCAGGACAACATCATCGGCCACTGCCTGTGCGTGCTCGGCGACTCGATGGCGATGCCGGTCAGCTCGATGGTGAAGAAGTTCCGCCCCGAGTTCGAGGAATACATCCGGCGAGTCGCAAGCGACTCGCCGGGTTTGGGCTCCGACGGGGCGGCAGGTTTGCACGCACTCACCGGGACTTCGTCCCTAGCCCCAGCGAGCGGTCCGCATGCCTGACCCACCCCGAATCACCCTCTTGGTCGACGGCGTCGAGGTCGAGGCGCCCCATGGGGCGATGCTGGTTGACGCCGCCAAGCACGGGGACGTCGAGATCCCGGTCTTCTGCTACGAGCCGAAGCTCGGCCATCCGGTCGGCGCCTGCCGGATGTGCGTGGTCGAGATCGAGGGGATCCCGAAGCTCCAGACCGCCTGCTCGACCCCGGTTCGCGACGGAATGGTCGTCTACACGCAGACCGAGCGCGTCAAGGAGGCCCAGAGCGCGGTCGTCGAGTTCCTGCTCGTCAACCATCCGCTCGACTGCCCGGTCTGCGACAAGGGCGGCGAGTGCCCGCTTCAGGACGTGGCGATGGGCTGGGGGCCCGGAAGGAGCCGGTCGGTCGACCCCAAGCGCCACTTCCAAAAGCCGATCCCGCTCTCGCCGCTGATCAAGATCGACCGCGAGCGCTGCATCCTCTGCTACCGCTGCGTCCGGTTCAGCCAGGAGGTGGCCGAGGACGAGCAGCTCCAGCTCCTCGAGCGGGGCTCGTCTACCTTCGTCGGGACCTTCGACAACCGCCCCTACATCGCCCCGTTCCACGGCAACATCATCGAGCTCTGCCCGGTGGGGGCGTTGACCTCCGACGCGTATCGGTTTCGCGCCCGCCCCTGGGACATCGAGGACGCGGGCACGGTCTGCACGCTGTGCCCGAGCCAGTGCAACATCAAGCTCACCGTCCGCGACGAGCGCATCGAGCGCGTGCTCGCCCGCGACAACGTCGACGTGGACGACGGGTGGCTGTGCGACAAGGGGCGCTTCGGATACCAGATGGCCGAATCGGGCCAGCGGATCACCGAGCCGCTCATTCGCGCCGGCGGCGAGCTTCGCCCGGCGGGTTGGGCGGAGGCGCTCGAGGCGGCCGCCGCCGGGCTTCGCGAGGCAGGCGAGCGCACCGCCGCGATCGTCGGCGGTTCCTCATCGAACGAGGACGGCTACCTGGCGCAGCGGATCGTCCGCAAGGCGCTGGGCTCGCCGCACGTCGAGTCACGACCCTCGGGCGGTCCCGGCGTCGAGTCGCGACGGACCGGCGGCCGAGGCCCTGCCGGCTTCCTCCGCCAAGGCCTGGTAGAGCTTTCAGCCCCTCGGCTCGCGGCGAGCGTCTCCGACCTCGACCGGGCCGAGTCGATCCTCGTGTTGGGCACCGATCCGCTCCACTCGATGCCGATCCTGGACCTGCGAATTCGCAAGGCGGTGCGTCTGCGCGGCGCCCGTCTCGCCGTGGCAACCGATCGCCCGAGCGTCCTCGACGGCGGCGCCGAGGAGACGGCGCGGTATGCGCCCGGGTTCGTCGGTGGCTTCGTGTCGGCGCTGGCCGCGGAGCTCGGCGCGGCGGGGTATGAGCGCGCCCGCGGAGAGCTCGGGGCCGACGCCGAGCGGATCGCCGGTGCGTTGAAGCCCGGCTCCACCGTGATCGTGTGGGCCGGACCGGATGCGCGTGGGCTCGTCGGCTGCGCTCGCGCCCTGCGCCTCGAGGAGGACGGCGCCGGCCTGATCGAGGTGCCCGAGGGTGCCAACGGCCGCGGTCTGCGGGAGGTCGGCTGCCTCCCCGTCGCTGGGCCTGGCCTTTCAGACGTGGAGCAGGGGCTCGACGCCTCCGGCATCCGCGACGCCTTGGAGGCGGGAAGCCTGGAGGCGGCGCTTCTGGTCAACGCCGATCCGATTCGAGACTTCGCCGGCGGGCCCGCATGGGGCGAGGCCCTCGGCAAGGCGAAGCTCGTCCTGGCGGTGTCGATGTTCGAGGACGCCTCGACCCGCCAAGCCGACGTCGTCTTCCCGGCGGAGTCCTACGCCGAGAAAGAGGGGACGGTCACCCATCCCGACGGTCGCCTTCAGCGCCTGCGGCCGGGAACACCCCATCCCGGCGGCGTGCGGCCGATGTGGGAGGTGCTCGCCGAGCTCGGCGCCCTGCTCGGCGAGGAGACCGGGGTCGAGTCGGCGCCCGACGCCCTCGCGGCGATCGCGTCCGAAGTCCCCTTCTACGCCGGGATCAGCCACGAGGAGATCGGCGGCACCGGAATTCGCTGGCAGGAACGGGCGGCTGCCCGGTACTGGCCCAGGGTGGATGACGTCGGGGCTAGGGACGAAGTCCCGGGTCGCGAGGTTGAACCTGCCGGTCGGACAGCGCCCGAACCCGGCGACACCGGAGGCAGAGCCGAGGATGTCGACGGAGTTATCCGGGTCGGCACCTACCGCGACCTCTGGGCGGCGGAGGTCACCGATCGAAGCCCGGCCTTGCGATTCCTCGCGCCAAGGCAGGCGCTGGAGCTCGCCCCTCGGGATGCCGCCCGCCTGGGCCTGGGAAGCGGGCACGAGGTCGAGGTGCGCTCGAACGGCACCAGCGTCCGCGCCCGGGTCTCGATCCACGAGCGGGTCAAGCCCGGCTCGGGATTCCTGATCGAAGGCCTCGGCGACCGAGCGGCATCCCTTCGGGGCGAGCTGGTCGAGATCTCCAAGGCGGGAGAGCCCGAGTGACCCTGCCGTTCGCCGACACCAACTTCGCCGAGGCGACCTGGATCCTGGTCGTCAAGTCGATCGTGATCTTCGCCGTCATCTTCGCGATCGTGCCGGTTCTGACCGTGGTGGAGCGCAAGGTGCTGGGGCGCTTCCAGGCCCGCTACGGGCCCAACCGCGTCGGCCCCTACGGCCTCATGCAACCGCTCGCGGATGCCGTCAAGCTGGTCACCAAGGAGCACTATCGGCCCCGGAACGCGATCCCGATCCTGTGGCCGATCGCTCCGGCGCTGGTCGTCTTCACGGGCGTCGCGACACTGGCGATCCTCCCGTTCGGGGACGTCAAGGACGGGGTCGGCTTCTACGGGATCGACGTCCCGATCGGGATCCTCTACTTCTTCGCCTTCGGCTCGATCGCCTTCTACGGGCTGTTGCTCGGCGGCTGGGCCTCGGGCTCGAAATACAGCTTCCTGGGCGCGATGCGCGCCGCGGCGCAGCTGATCTCCTATGAGATCTCGATGGGGCTGGCGCTGCTCGGGGCGATCATGATGGCCGGCTCGCTGTCGCTGGTCTCGATCGTCGAGGCCCAGCACCAGGTCTGGTACATCCTGCCCCAGTTCGTCGGCTTCCTGATCTTCATGGTCGCCGGCTTCGCGGAGACCAACCGCGCCCCCTTCGACCTGCCGGAGGCCGACGCCGAGCTGGTCGCCGGTTACGGAACCGAGTACGGCGGGATGCGCTACGGGTCCTACGCGATGGCCGAGTACATCGAGATGTTCGTGATCTCTGGCGTCGCGGTGACCTTCTTCCTCGGCGGCTGGCACGGGCCGGGGCCCGGCTGGCTCGATCCGATCTGGGTGATCGTCAAGATCTTCGCCTTTCTGTTCCTGTTCATGTGGATCCGGGCCACCTTGCCGCGGGTCCGCTACGACCAGCTGATGTCGCTGGGCTGGAAGGTGCTGCTGCCACTCGCAACCCTGAACGTGTTGGTGACCGCGGTCCTGGTGACGGTGACGTGAATAACTCCGCCGACAGCTCAAGCGAGGCCGAGGTGAGCTCGGAGTTTCCGTATCTGGAGGACGAGAGCGTGGTCGCGGTCCAGCGGGGGCCCGAGCCGGGGGGTCTGGGGGGCGCCTACAGAGCCTTCGGGGAAACGCTTCGCGGCCTGAAGACGACCTTCGCGCGGATCGTCGAGGGGCCGGTGACGATCCAGTACCCGGAGGAGAAGACGCCGGTCTACCCGCGCTTCCGGGGCCGCCACAAGCTCCACCGCTTCGAGGACACCGGGCTCGAGAAGTGCGTCGGCTGCTCGCTTTGCGCCGCCGCCTGCCCAGCCGATTGCATCCGCGTGGTCGCCGCCGAGAACGACCCGGAGGACCGCGTCTCGGCCGGGGAGCGCTATGCCGAGATCTACGAGATCAACCTCGCCCGGTGCATCTTCTGCGGCTACTGCGAGGTCGCCTGCCCGTTCGACGCGATCACGATGGGCCACGAGTACGAGATCGCCGACTACAACCGCGACGACCTGATCTTCACCAAGGAGATGCTGCTCGCGGAGCCGCTCGAGCGGACGCCGCTGAGGCGGGAGGGCGAGTAGTGGTTCAGGTCGCGTTCTTCGTCGGCGCGATCGGGGCGACCGGTGGGGCCCTCGCGGTGATCGCGCTGCGCAACCCCTTCTACAGCGTCCTGGCGCTGGTCGTCCATCTGGTCTCGCTGGCCGGCCTCTTCCTGCTGCTCTACGCCCAGTTCGTCGCCGCCGCGCAGGTGGTCGTGTACGCCGGGGCGGTGATGGTGCTCTACGTGTTCGTCGCCGCCTACGTGGGCGCCGTCGAGGAGCCGATCTGGGAGCCGATCCCGGGACAGCGGTTCCTCGCCCCACTGCTGGCGGTGGCGCTGTTGGTCGAGCTGACGATCGCGATCCTCGGCACCGGGCTGACGGCGCTCGACAGCGAGGGTCCCACCGTCCACGCCGGCTTCGGCACGCCGGCGGAGATCGGCAACCTCCTGCTCGAGCGCTTCCTGGTCGTCTTCGAAGCCGCCTCGATGCTCTTGCTGATCGCCGCGGTGGGCGCGGTCGTCCTCGCGGGGCGGAGAACAACTCCGCCGACCTCCTCCGCTTCGCGTCCGGGGTCGGCGGGTTCGGGTTCGGAGGTGGCGGCAGGTCCACACGCCCCTACCGCGACTTCGTCGCTAGCTCCCGCGGACCCACCTTCGGCCGCGGAGCAGGGGGGCTAACGTGGACGTCACCTGGTATGTCGTCCTCTCCGCCGTCCTGTTCGCGATCGGCGCCGGGGGCGTCCTGATCCGCCGCAGCCCGCTGGTGATCCTGCTCTGCCTCGAGCTGATGCTGAACGCCGGCAACCTGGCGCTGGTCGCCTTCTCGCGGGCCCACGGCAACGAGGAGGGACAGGTCTTCGCGCTGATCGTGATGGTGGTCGCCGCCTGTGAGGTGGTGGTCGGGCTGGGGCTGATCGTCGCGATGTTCCGCCGCCGGCTGCCGCTCAACGTCGATGAGATGCGAGGGCTGCGCGGAT
Organism: bacterium; assembly: GCA_023251935.1. Lineage (GTDB taxonomy): Bacteria > Actinomycetota > Thermoleophilia > Solirubrobacterales > 70-9 > AC-56. The sequence goes on from JAHEXV010000031.1 coordinate 18,671, forward strand.
GAGCGCCACCACCTACGGATGGCTGGTGCTCGCATTCCCCCTGGCCGGGTTTCTGATCAACGCGTTCGGCTGGCGGGTGCTGCCCGGCCGGGCGGCTGGGTGGATCGGCACGGCGGCGATCGGGCTCGCCTTCCTGAACGCGATCGGGGCGCTGGTGATGGTGCTCGACAAGCCGGTCGCGGGCCGCGAGCTGACCTCGACGCTCTGGACCTACGCCTCGGCCGCCGGCCTCGACATCAAGGTGAACATCCTCGTCGACCCGCTGTCGGTGTTCATGATCCTGATCGTCAGCGGCGTCTCGACGCTGATCCACCTCTACTCGGTCGCCTACCTCGATTCCGATCGGGGCTACGCCCGCTACTTCGCCTACCTCAACTTCTTCGTCTTCTCGATGCTCCTGCTGGTCCTGGCCGGCAACTTCGTGCTCTTGATCGTCGGCTGGGCGTTCGTCGGCTTCGCCTCCTACGCGCTGATCAGCTTCTGGTATCGGAGGAACACGGCGACCAAGGCCGGCATGAAGGCGTTCGTGATCAACGTGATCGGCGACGTCGGCCTGGTCTTCGCGGCCTTCTTCATCTTCCGCGAGCTGGGCAGCTTCGACTATCTGACCGTCTTCCACGCCGCGCCCCAGCACTTCGCCACCAATCAGGGCGTCGTGATCGCGATCTGCCTGCTGCTGCTGGTCGGCGCGTTCGCCAAATCCGCACAGCTGCCGCTCCACACCTGGCTCCCGGACGCGATGGAGGGACCAACGCCGGTCTCGGCGCTGATCCACGCCGCCACCATGGTGACGGCGGGCGTCTATCTGATCGGGCGCACCTACCCGTTCTTCGAGCTCGCCCCGACGGCCGCCGACATCTCGGCCTTCATCGGGTTGGCGACGCTGCTCTTCGCAGCCACCTGCGCGCTGGCGGTCACCGACCTGAAGCGGATCATCGCCTACTCGACGATCAGCCAGATCGGCTACATGGTGGTGGGGGTCTCGATCGGCGCCTACGCGGCCGGCTTCTTCCACCTGATGTCGCACGCCTTCTTCAAGGCGCTCTTGTTCATGTCCGCGGGCTCGGTGATCTCGGCGATGGCCGGGACGCAGGACATCGACCGGATGGGCGGGCTTCGCAGGGCGATGCCGTTCACCGCCGTCGTGATGACCATCGGCGCCCTGGCGCTCGCCGGCTTCCCGGGGACCGCCGGGTTCTTCTCCAAGGACGAGATCCTCGCCTTCGCGGCCCACCGGGGGGGCTTCTACTGGATCTTCACCGTCGGCGGCTACATCGGGGCGCTGCTGACCGCCTTCTACGCCTTCCGGATCATCTTCCGGGTCTTCTGGGGCGAGCCGGTGGCCGAGGCGAGCGAGCTCGAGCATGGTCACCTCGCCCACTCCGAGCCCGAGAACCCGATGACGGGTGAGACCGAGGACACCGACGTCGGCTTCCCGGGCCAAGAGCACCACATCGCCGAGCGCGACCGGCCGATGTGGCTGGCGATGGCCGCCCTCGCCTTCCTGTCGATCTTCGGCGGTGTGCTCCAGATCCCCGGTCTCGACGACGTGATCGACAAGTTCCTGCACGGGTCGTTCCTCGACTCGACGCTTTACGAGCGGTTCCCCTCGATCGCCGCCGACTGGGAGGGGCTGGCCGTCGGCGGGACGGTGGCGCTGATCGGGATCGCCGCCGCGTACCGGGTCTACGTGGCGCGACCGGGCACCTCGGCCGCGCTGATCCGGCGGTTCCGCGCGATCCACACGTTCCTGGTCAACCGGTGGTACTTCGACCAGCTCTACGACGCGGTCGTCTACCGGCCCACGATCGCGGTCGGGAGGTTCGCCAACGACGTCGTCGAGCGGGTGGTCGTCCAGGGAATCGTCGTCGTCGTCGTCGACGTCGTCCGGGGAGTCGGGGTGGTCGTCCGCGGCGCCCAGTCCGGGTTCGTGCGCGCCTACGCGCTGCTTCTGATCGGCGGGTTCGCGGCCCTCGGCCTCTACTTCCTGATCGTCAGCTCATGACTCGCCCCTCGCCCCTCGCCCCCGATCGCCCGTGGAGGCATCCGCGGTGATCCAGGTGATGCTGTGGATGCCGGTCGCGGTCGGCCTGCTGTGCTTCGCCGCGCCTCGCCGGGCGGTGCCGATCCTGGCGGTGGCGGGGAGCGCGGCGGTGCTCGGGCTGGCGATCGCGGTGGTCGCCGGCTTCGACACCGCCGAGCCCGGCCTCCAGCAGACCGTCAACGAGAGCTGGATCCCCGACCTCGGCGTCCGCTACCAGCTGGGGGTCGACGGGATCAGCCTGTTCCTGCTCTCGCTGACGGCCGTCCTGTGGACGGCGGCGACCGTATTCTCGGCCCTCAGGACGCCGGAGCGGCGGCGGATCTACTTCTTCATGCTCGGGCTCGGCGAGACCGCCGCGCTGGGCGCCTTCCTGGCCCAGGACCTGCTCCTGTTCGTCCTCTTCTTCGACCTGATGCTGGTCCCGTTCTGGTTTCTGATCGGAGCATTCGGGGGCGAGAACCGAATCGCCGCGACGACCAAGATGATCGTCTACACCCTGGTCGGCTCGCTGCTGATGCTGGTCGCGGCGATCGCCACCGCGATCCTGGCCTCCGACCAGGTCGGGCACCTGAGCTTCTCGCTCGCCGACCTGAGCGCCCATACCGTCAGCACCTCGAGCCAGTACTGGATCTTCTGCTTCTTCGCCGCCGCCTTCCTGATCAAGATGCCGGCGGTCCTCGTCCACGGCTGGCTGCCGGACGCCTACAAGGCCGCCCCCCTGCCGGTGCTGGTCCTGCTCTCGGGCGTGCTTTCGAAGGTGGGCGCCTACGGCTTCCTGCGGGTGGCGTTGCCGCTCTTCCCCCAGGCCGTGGTCCACTTCCAGGAGCTGATCCTGGTGATCGGCGTCGGCGGGATCCTCTATGGCTCGATCATGGCGTTCACGCAGACCAACGTCCGCCTGATCGCCGGCTACTCGTCGATCGCCCAGCTGGGCTTCATCACGATCGGGATCTTCTCGCTGCGGCCCGACGGCGCGGACGGGGCGGTCCTGCAGATGGTCAACCACGGCCTGGTGGTCGGCGCGATCTTCCTGGTCGTCGCCCTGCTCTGGGAGCGAACCGGCACCGAGGACCTCGTCCGGCTCGGGGGAATGGCGTTCCGGGCGCCGGTGCTCGCGGCGCTGTTCCTGATCGTCACCCTGGCCACCCTGGCGATGCCCGGCTCGGCGAACTTCATCGGCGAGTTCTACATCCTGATCGGCGTCTTCCAGTCGAAGATCGTCTACTCGTTCGTGGCCGCGATCGGGGTCGTGCTCGCGGCCTTCTACGCGATCCGCCTCTTCCAGCGCTCGATGCACAACCGAAAGCCCGACGGGATCGCCTCGAGCGAGCTCAGCCTCCGCGACGTGGCGGTGCTGGCGCCGCTGGTCGCCTGCATCGTCGGGCTGGCGCTCTATCCGGGGCTGATCTTGGGCCGAAGCGACGCGGCGGTCAAGGACAAGATCGCGGCGACGTGTCCGCGGTTGCCCGCCGGCAAGCCCCAACCCGGCTGGACCGGCTACGCCCCCATACCCGTGCCAGATCGCTGTTCCTCCGGCCACCCCGAGATCAGTGTGATCAAGTGACTTTCCACGCCCCCCACATCGACTACGCCGGGCTCTCGCCGGTGATCGCCCTGACCGCCGGGATCTGCGCGGTGCTGGTCGGGGGCGTGTTCAGCGCCCGCCGCCAGCGGCTCGTGGTCTCGGTCCTCTCGCTGACCACCGTGGCCGTGGCCGCCGGGCTCTGCATCTGGCAGTGGGGGGAGCGGGAGGACCTGGTCGCCGGGGCGCTGCGGCTCGACGAGCTGGGACTGGCCGGGGCGCTGATCGCGATCCTCGCCGCGGCCGTCGTGATCCCGCTCTCGTGGCGCGAGCCGGCGGCCGAGCGGCCGGGCTCAGAGCCGCGCCACGGTGAGTTTCAGGCTCTGCTACTCAGCTCGGTGCTCGGCATGGTGCTGCTCGCCCAGGCCCAGAACCTGGTCGTGCTCTTCGTCTCGCTGGAGCTCCTCTCGGTTCCGCTCTACGTCCTCTGCGGCTCGGCGGTGCGCCGAACCCAGTCGCTGGAGTCGGGGCTCAAGTACCTGATCGTCGGCTCGCTCGGCTCGGCGACCCTGCTCTACGGCCTGGCGTTCATCTACGGCGGCTCGGGATCGACCGACTTCACGACGATCCGCGATGCGGTCGGCTCCGGGCTCACCGACGACCCGCTGGTGCTGATCGGGATCGCGCTCGCCGCCACCGGGCTGGCGTTCAAGATCTCAATCGCGCCGTTTCACCAGTGGACCCCGGACGTCTACGAGGGCGCGCCGACCCCGGTGACGGCGTTCATGGCGGTCGCCACCAAGGCGGCGGCCTTCTGCGTCTTCGTGCGGTTCTTCGAGGTCGCACTCGGCCCGGCGGTCGACAACTGGCAGCCGGCGCTGGCGGTCCTGGCCGCCGTCTCGATCGTGGTCGGCAACATCGGCGCGCTCGGACAGAGCTCCCTGAAGCGACTGCTCGGCTACTCGGGGGTCGCCCAAGCCGGCTACATGCTGGTCGGCATCGTCTGCGCCTCGGCGCTAGGCGTCAACGCGCTGGTCTTCTATCTCGCCGCCTACACCTTGATGAACCTGGCGGCGTTCGCGGTGATCGTCGTCCGCGAGCGCGAGAGCGGCTACGGCGACGGGATCAAGGCCTTCGAGGGCCTCGGCCGCGACCGCCCGGACCTGGCCTGGCCGCTGACGATCGCGATGCTTGCCCTCGCCGGCCTGCCGGCGACGGCGGGCTTCATGGGCAAGCTGTACCTGATCGAGGCGGCGGTCGACGCCGACTACACCTGGCTCGGGGTGGCGATCGCGATCGGGACGATGATCTCCCTCGCCTACTACCTGCGGGTGGTAGCCGCGGTCTGGATGCGCCCCGCCGCCGAGCCGCTTGCGCCCGAGGGCGCCGGGATGCCCGCGATGGCCGGCGGCTCGCCCGAGGCCGACCCACTGCCGTCGCTCGCCGCAGCCACGGCGGCACCGCGTCCGGGCACGCGCTGCCTCGCGATCCTCGTCCCCGCCTGGCTGATGGCCGGGGCGACGATCTTCTTCGGCGTCCTCCCGTCGCCGCTGGTCGACTGGGCGTCGCATGCCGGCGGCGCCTTGACTCCTTTCCTCGCCTGATGTCCGCGTGGCCGGCCCTGTGAGCAAGGCAAGCGAGGGAGGCGCCAGCGCCACCGGGATCGTCCTAGCCACGCTGGCCGCTGGGCAGTTCGTGATGGCCCTGGATACCACCGTGATGAACACGGCGATCGCCACGGTCGCCGACGACGTTGGCACCACCGTGACCGGCATCCAGACGGCGATCACCCTCTACACGCTGGTGATGGCCTCCCTGATGATCACCGGCGGAAAGCTCGGTGAGATCCTCGGCCGAAAGCGGGCGTTTTCGATCGGCTGTGTGGTCTACGCCTGCGGCTCGTTCACCACCTCGCTGGCCCCCAATTTGACGGTGCTGATGATCGGCTGGTCGTTCCTCGAGGGCCTTGGCGCGGTGCTGATCATGCCCGCGATCGTTGCCCTGGTCGCTTCCAACTTCGGCCGCTCCGAGCGTCCGCGCGCCTATGGGCTCGTCGCCGCTGCCGGCGCGATCGCGGCGGCCCTCGGCCCCGTGATCGGCGGCGCGTTTACGACCTATGCCTCATGGCGTTGGGTATTCGCGGGCGAGGTGATCATCATCTTGGTGATCCTCGCCATGGCGCGGCGGATAAGCGACACGCCAGCCGAGGAGGGTGTTCGCCTCGACCTCGGCGGAACCGCCCTTTCGGCGCTGGGCCTCGGCTTGATCGTCCTGGGCATCCTGCGATCCGGCACCTGGGGCTTCGTTCAGCCCAAGCCCGGAGCTCCCGAGTGGCTCGGGCTCTCTCCAGTGATCTGGATGATCCTGGCAGGCGGTGTCGCGCTGACTCTGTTCCTGGCCTGGGAGAACCGGCGCATCGAGCGGGGCCAGGGCGCGCTATTCGACCCGACGATGCTGCGCAATCTTCAGCTGCGCAACGGGGTGATGTCGTTTCTGTTCATGTTCTTGGTCCAGGCCGGGATCTTCTTCGCGGTCCCGCTGTTCTTGTCGATCGCCCTCGGCCTGTCGGCGATCGAAACCGGTGTTCGGCTGCTGCCCCTTTCACTGTCGTTGCTGCTCTTTGCCGCAGGGATCCCGAAGGTGTTTCCGCAGGCCTCTCCGCGGCGCGTCGTCCGCCTTGGATTCATGTCCCTCTTCGCCGGCTTGGTGCTCCTGGTCGCCCTGCTGGACGCCGGGGCGGGCCCGGAGATCGTCACCTGGCCGCTGCTTTTGGCCGGCGCCGGGCTGGGCGCGATGGCCTCGCAGCTCGGAAGCGTGACCGTCTCCGCGGTTCCCGACGAGCAAAGCGGTGAGGTCGGCGGGCTTCAGAACACGGGCACCCAGCTGGGCGCCTCGATCGGCACCGCGCTGGCCGGTGCCGTGCTCATCTCTGCGCTGACCGCCTCGTTCTTCACCGGGATCCAGGCCAACCCAGCCGTTCCGGACAGCGTCGCAACTCAAGCGCAGACTGAGTTGGCAGGCGGGATCCCGTTCATCTCCGACGACGACCTCAAGACTGCGCTCTCGGACGCGCACGTGCCCGCCGCGACGGCCGACGCGGTCGTGGAGACCAACGAGCAGAGTCGGATCGACGGATTGCGAGTCGCAGTGTCGATCCTGGCGCTCTTCTCGCTGGTCGCCCTACCGTTCACCCGAGGCATTCCGACGGTGCAGCCGGGAGAACAATCGGCGGCGAACTCCGCTTCGGCCTAGCTGTCCAAGGCTGCTCGCCGGCCCTCGCCCTGCGGCGCCCCGCCTCAGGTTGGCGGATCGGCGCCGAACATCTCGCCGAGGCGCCCGGCGACGGCGAAGTCGCCCTCGATCGCCAGCGCGCCCTCGAGCAGCAGCTTGGGCGGAAACGCCTCGCGGGCGGCCAGGCGCACGAAGTCGGGGACGCTGACGCGAAGGATCACGGCCGGGTCCCCCGCCTGGCCCCGCCGCGCGGCCGCCCGGCCATCGGCGATCCGGACCGTCCAGATCCGCGGCCCATCACGGCCTCGCAGCTCGTACGCGATCTCGCCCTGAAAGCCCTTCGCCTTCTCGGGCAGGAAGGAGCGTTCCATGCCCTTGAAGATCACCGCGAGCCCCGGGCCGCGGTCGAAGAGGCGATGGAGCTGCGCGTCGGTGCGGTTGCGGACCAGCGCCGCCAGGCCGGACTCCCCGGCGCGCGCCACGAGCTCGCGGGCCCTGGCCACCGACCGCGGCTGGCCGTCGCCGGCCGATGAGATCGCGACCGCCGGCGCGGGCTCCCCGTCCGGCTTCACCACGTAGCCCTGGTCGCCGGGGCGCGCCGGGGCGCGCCGCGCCAGCGCCCGCTCGATCGCCCCCGCCAGACGCTCGCGCTTGGCGCGCTCTCGGTCCTCCGCCCCCTTGGCGAAGCGGGGCATGACTTCGGTGGCGAACAGTTCGAGGCTCTCGCAGATGTGCTCGTGGCGGTTGGGGCCGGCCTGGGCGACAAAGATCACCTGGTCAACGCCAACCGCCTGGTAGCGCTCGATCAGCTCGGCGATCTGATCGGGGGTGCCGATCGCCCCCCGCAGGCTTCCCAGCCCCTCCTGCAGCAGCCGGACCCCCAGCGGGGCGGCGTCCGGGTTGATGATCTCGCGCGCGAAGCCGACCTCGGCGCGGCGCTCCGTGAACTCCCGCCAGATGTTCGAGTAGCCCGGCCGGTGCTCGCCGAAGGCGTAGTAGTAGGCAAGCGAGAAGCCGAAGAAGTGCGCCCCGTCGATCCCGCGCTCGATCGCCGTCTGCTCGTCGCGGTGGCACATCAGCGGCAGCACCACTGCGACGTTCGGATTGACGCTGAACCCGGCCGGCACGCAGCGCTCGGAGGCCAGGGTCTCGTAGTAGGAGTCCACCCACTCCTTGGCGTCCTCGGGCTCGACGAACGCGAACGAGAGCGCCCCGAGGCCCCGCTCGGCCGCGGTCAGGATCGTCTCGCGCCGGCTGCACGCGATCCACAGCGGGGGATGCGGCCGCTGCTCGGGCTTCGGGACCACGTTTCGGGGCGGCATCGAGATCCAGCGGCCCTTGTAGCCCGCGAACGGCTCCTCGACGAACATCCGGGTGATCGCGTCCAGCGCCTCCTCCCATTGGGCGCGCTTCAGCTCGCGCTCCACCCCGAAGGCGCCGAGCTCGATCTGCGAGCTGCCCTCGCCGGTCCCAAACTCGACCCGGCCCCCCGAGATCAGGTCGAGGGTCGCGATCCGCTCGGCGACCCGGGCGGGGTGATTGACGGCGGGCGGGACCTGGACGATCCCGTGGCCGAGCCGGATGTCGCTGGTGCGCTGGCTGGCCGCGGCGAGGAACACCTCGGGCGCGCTGGAGTGCGAATACTCCTCCAGGAAGTGGTGCTCAACCTCCCAGACGTAGTCGATCCCGAGCCGGTCGGCGAGCTCGACCTGTTCCAGGGCGTCGGCCAGCAGCTGTCCCTCGTCCAGCTCGCCGTCGGCGCGGGGGAGCTGGTGTTCGTAGAAGAGGCCGAACCGCATGAGCGGAACATAGTGGCTGCGCGCCGCTCGCCGCCGTCGGTAAGTGTTGCGCCGCATGGCGGCCATCGTTGCGGCGATCATCGGGGCGACCGGGGTCGGGATCTGGGCCGAGCTGCGATTTGGGGGGCGCGCCGGGATCGCCTCCCGCCGGGCGCTGCTCTTCGTGCTCTACGTGGTCCTGCCGCCGGTCGTCTTCTTCAACCTGGCTCGCCTCCACTTCGACGCGGACGTCGGGATCGGGATCGCGCTCGCGTACGCCGCGCTCGCCGGCGCGGCCCTGGCCGCCTGGTTCGTCGCGGTTCGGATCCTCAAGCTGAGCCGCCCGGCGGCCGGATCGGTGATCTGCTGCACGCTGGTCGCCAACACGGGGTATCTCGGCTATCCGCTGGTGGCCGCGCTGCTCGGCTTCGATCGCCTCTCCCAGGCCGCCGTTTACGACGTGCTCGTCTCGGGCCCAGCACTGCTGCTCGGCGCGTTCTCGATCGGCGCCGCGTTCGGCGACCGGGCCGGCGAGACGCTCGGCCAGCGGGTCGGTGCGTTCTTCACGCGCAACCCCCCGCTCTACGCGGCGGCGTTGGCCCTGATCGCCCCCGACGCGCTCGCGCCGGACGCCCTCGTCGACGCATCCAGGGTGGCGATCGTGGCCATCCTGCCGCTCGGATTCTTCGCCGTCGGGACCGCGCTTGCCGAGGAGTCGGTCGAGGGGGCGGCCCCGGTCCCGCCGCCCTTCGACCCACCGGTCGCGGTGGCCGTGGTGGCGAGGTTGGCGCTCGCCCCCGTCCTCCTCTACGCGCTGTCGGCGCCGCTGATCGACCTGCCGGGCCCGTACCTGCTGTTGGCGGCGATGCCGTGTGGCATCAACACGATGGTGGTCAGCCACGCCTACGGGCTCGACCTCCGCATCTCGGCCGGAGCGGTCGCCTGGTCGACCGCGCTCGCGGTGGTGGCGATCGTGCCGGTCTCGATCCTGACCGGCTAGAGGCCGCCGCTTCGCCGGCGCCTGCAATGCTTCGCGCGTGCTTCACCACGTCTCGCTGGAGGTGGCGCCGGGCGACGTCGACGCTGCGATCGAGTTCTTCGAGCTGCTCGGGTTCGCGCACATCCCGGCCCCGGACCCGATCGCGCCCTTCGTCACCTGGCTGGAGGCGGACGCCACCCAGGTCCACCTGATCCATACCCCCGAGCCGACCACGCCGGTCCTCGGTCACCCGGCGGTCGTCGCCCGAGACTTCAAGGCCACCGTCGACACCCTGCGTCGGGCCGGCTACCAGGTCGACGACGCCGACGAGCTGTGGGGCGAGCCGCGGGCCTTCGCCCTGATGTCGAGCGGTCAGCGCGTCGAGCTGATGGCGGCTCCCCCACCGCCCGCCCGCAGCTAGCGGTTCGCGGGGGGCGGGCGCCGGGCGTATGCTCGCCGGGTGACCGGCTTCCCGACCGTTCGCGTCGCCGCCATCCAGGCGACCCCGGTGATCCTGGACGCCGAGGCGACGGTCGAGAAGGCCTGCCGACTGCTCGCCGAGGCGGCCGAGCGGGGGGCCGCCCTGGCGGTGTTCCCCGAGACATTCGTGCCGCTCTACCCATCCAACAGCTGGGCGCGGAGTGCTGCCTCGTTCGAGGGCTGGGACGAGTTCTGGGAGCGCCTCTGGGCCAACTCGGTGGACATCCCCGGCCCCCACACAGAGCGGCTCGCCACCGTCTGCGCGGAGCTCGGCATTCATTGCGCGATCGGCGTCAACGAGCGGGAGTCGGATCGTCCCGGGTCGCTCTACAACGCCCTGGCGCTGATCGGCCCCGACGGCCTCTTGACCAAGCATCGGAAGCTGATGCCGACCATGCACGAGCGGCTGTTCCACGGCGTGGGCGCCGGCGATGACCTGACGGTCGTGGACACGTCGGCCGGGCGTCTCGGCGGCCTGATCTGCTGGGAGAACATGATGCCGCTGGCCCGCTACGCGGTCTATCGCGGGGGGCCGCAGATCTGGCTCGCTCCGACCGCCGACGACTCCGACGGCTGGCTCGCCAGCATGCGTCACATCGCGCTCGAGTCGGGCGCCTTCGTCGTCTCGGTTCCCCAGTTCATTCCCACCAGCGCCTTCCCGTCCGACTTCCCGGTGCCGGTCCCCGAGGACAGGGAGGTGTTGGGCAGAGGTGGCGCGGCGATCGTCGAGCCCGACGAGGGGGAGGTGATCGCCGGACCGCTTTACGGTGAGGAGGGCATGGTCGTGGCCGACTGCGACCTGCGCGTCTCGCTGCACACGAAGCGGTGGTTCGACGCCGTCGGCCACTACAGCCGCGCGGACGTCCTCCCGGCGCAGCTCGGGTTGCTCGACGGTGAGCGTGTTCAGCCATCGGTTGCCGAGAGCCGGAGCCCGGAGCAGACCTGACCCGCCGCCGCCGCCAAGGCCAGCGCCGACGCGAATCCTAGGATTGGGAGCCCATGCGCTACCCGGTTGAGACCTTCACCACGGCCGAGGAGGAGATCCTCCGGCCCCACTTCACCAATCTCGATCGGCCGGTGTTCTGCCTCGTCAACCTCCCGGAGACGGTCAAGGGGGCGCTGTTCGCGCGCTACTCGCGCTACCCCGGCACCCTGCGGCGCCTCTTCCTGGAGGAGTTCGCGGGCGATGTCCCGACCGGCGAGCGGCCATTCGACGGGATCGAGGGCGAGCGGGCGGCGGGCCTGTACGAGCGCGTGTTCATGGGCTACGGGGACGACTCGATA
>JAHEXV010000104.1 GCA_023251935.1 bacterium
CGTGCTCGCCTCGGGCGCTGATGTCCACGCCTACTTCAAGCACGAGGACGAGCCGGCGGCGCCCGAGTACGCCGCCCGCGTGGCATCGCTCGTTTGACGCCGTCCGCAGGGTCGTGCATGATGTCCCTTCGCCGAACGCGCGCCGTTGGTGTGCGGAAGGTGGGGTTTCATGACCGTTCAGCCACCGCTGACATAGTCGTCCACCGGCGCCGGGCCTTCCGGCTCGGGCGCCCCACTCTTCAACGTCCACCGTTTCGCTCCCCGAGGAGATGTTCACGTGTCCGTCGTCGAGCCCGTCGACGCGCTCCGCGCGGCCCCGGGCGACCCACATAGCGATCGCGAGCGCTTCCGCGGGCGCAGGCTCGCCGCCGTGCTCTTCACCGACATCGTCGGGTCGGCGTCGCATGCCTGGAGGCTCGGAGACCAGGCCTGGTGCGAGCTGCTCGAGGAGCACGACGCGCTCGTGCGGGGCGAGCTCGACGCTCATCGGGGGCGCGAGATCGACACGTCCGACGACGGCTTCTTCGCCACCTTCGACGGTGCCAGCGCCGCTGTCTGCTGCGCGCTGGCCATCCGCGACGTCCTCGCCGACGTGGGACTCGAGGTGCGAAGCGGCGTGCACGTCGGCGAGTTCGAGGAGCGCGGAGCGCGGCTCGGCGGCATCGCGGTGGCCGTCGGGGCACGCGTGGCCGCCGCAGCCGAGGCAGGCGAAGTACTCGTCTCGCGGACGGTGCGGGACCTCGTCCTCGGCTCGGGCCTGCGCTTCCGCGAGCGGGGCCCGCACTCGCTGAAAGGCGTGCCGGGAAGCTGGCTCCTCTACTCGGTCGAGGAGGCCTAGCCCGGATCGTTCAGTAAGAGGGCTGACCGCGGGCTGGCGCGGCCGGATGGTGTCCGCCTGAGCAGGGAGGATTGGAGTTGCTGAAGCCCCATCTCGCTGCCCGGGAGGATCACCATGCAGGTGAAGCGTGCGGAGTCGGTGGAGAGGCTACAAATCGTGGCGGACGCCGACCGGCTGACCTCGCGGGCGGGCACGGTGCTGCTTGCTGGTCTCGCCGACCGGGTAGGTCTGACTCGGTCGCTGTCGCAGGCGATGGGTGGTGTGCGCAAGCGCCGCTCGCGCCACGATCCGGGGCGGACGCTGCGTGACCTGGCGGTGATGCTTGCCGACGGCGGCGACTGTCTGGCCGACCTGCGCGCGTTGCGCGACCAGCCGACCCTGTTCGGAGAGGTTCCCTCCGATGCCACCGCCTGGCGGGCGCTCGCGGCGCTCGACGGGGAGCGGGTCGCGGCGGTGCGGCGTGCGCGGGCGACGGCGCGGGCGCGCGTCTGGGAGCTGGCGGGGGCGCCCGAGCGGGTGATGCTCGACCTCGACGCGACACTCGTGACCGCCCACTCCGATAAGGAGCAGGCCGCCGGTACCTACAAGCACGGCTTCGGCTTCCACCCGCTGCTCTGCTACGAGGCGACCAGCGAGGAGGCGCTCGCCGGCATCCTGCGCCCGGGCAACGCGGGCGCCAACACGGCCGCCGACCATGTCGAGCTGCTCGACCTCGCGCTCGCGCAGCTGCCCGAGCAGGCGGTCGGGCCGGGGCTGCTCGTCCGCGCCGACTCGGGCGGCGCCACCCACGCCTTCCTCGACCAGGTCGCCTGCCTCGGCTTGCGCTTCTCGGTCGGCTTCGACCTGACCGAGCCGGTCAGGGAGGCTGTGCTGGCTGTGCCGGAGAAAGCGTGGCGGTCGGCGCTGACCCAGGCCGGCGAGCAGCGCGACGGGGCGGCGGTGGCCGAGCTCGACCTCGACCTCTCGAACTGGCCGGCGGCGACGCGTGCGATCTGCCGCCGTGAGCGCCCCCATCCGGGGGCGCAGCTCTCCTTCACCGACGACAACGGCTACCGCTTCCAGGTCTTCATCACCAACCAGCAGGGCAGCAGGATCGAGCGGCTCGAGCAGCTGCACCGCCACCACGCTGTCGTCGAAGACCGGATCCGTTGCGGCAAGGACACAGGCCTCGAGAATCTCCCCTTCCGCGGCTTCCAGGCGAACGCCGCCTGGCTCGAGCTCGCCCTGATCGCCCAAGACCTGCTCGCCTGGACGCAGCGGCTGCTGCTCAGTGGCGAGCTCGCCCGCTGCGAACCGAAACGCCTCCGCTACCGGCTGCTGCACGTCGCCGGCCGGCTCACCCGCCACGCCCGCCGGCTGCGTCTGCACCTGCCCCGCGGCTGGTCCTGGGGCGGAGAACTCGTCACAGCCTTCCAGCGCCTGCGCGCGCTCCCGCAGGCGCCGTAAACCGCCGCCGGTCGCTTCCGCCACTCTCGAACGACGACCAACCGGCCTTGGCCTGCTCGCACACGCCCTCCTCGGCCCGCCTCGCGCGGACTCAGCCGAGCCAAGCACGCTCGCCAGAACCGCCGACCCCTCGGGGCCCAACAATCCCCGGAAAGCGGGCCTCACTCAGCTTGTTGCACGATCCGGGCTAAAGCCGGGGCACCCCCCCGAAGCCCCCCGCCGAGCCATCTAAGATGGCCGGCGAGGGGCGTTAGCTCAGCTGGGAGAGCGCCGGCTTTGCAAGCCGGAGGTCACCGGTTCGATCCCGGTACGCTCCACCACAGCGGACAGGTACGAACCCCCGTCCTCTTTGGGGAGGCCGGGGGTTCTTCCCTTTCCGGGCCGTCTGGCGCCGTTGGTGGTGCGGGTGCCCCGGCCTGGCAGGGCTGCGAGGCGGACGAGCTGGCCGAAGGGCTCGGCGAGGCTGTGGTCGTTGATCTCTTCGGCGTCGATCTCGATTCGCTCGAAGAAGGCCTGGTTGAGGAGACGGCGCTCGGTCGTGTCGGCCTGTAGGTAGGCGGCTTGGATGTTGTTGGTGAGGTTGAGCGCGAGGTCGGTGGTTTCGAGGATGGCGTCGTGGTTGATCTCGTAGCGGCGGAGGAGCTCTTCGGCGGCGATCCGTTCGCGGTGGATCCGTAGCTGTTCTTCGCTGAAGATGTGGTCGCTGATCCGGTCGGTGTAGTGGGCGCCGAGGATCTTCCGCTCTTCGTTGTCGAGCCGGGTGACTTCGGCGCGGGCGCGACTTGTTTCCTTGT
>JAHEXV010000032.1 GCA_023251935.1 bacterium
CAGTTGGCGACGATCGCGAACAAGGTGACGATGCCCCACAGGATCAGCCAGACGAGGTGCGGCAGCCAGAGGAGGAGGCGGAAGAAGACGGTCAGACGCGAGCGGCGCAGGTCGTCGTCACACGAGATGCGGACGGGGTGGTCGGGCGGGGGAGGGCCGTAGTCGGGGACGAGCGGGTCGCTGTTCGGGTAGCGGTCGGTGACGAGCAGGAGGTACGCCGCCGCCTGGGCCGAGTACCAGAGGGCGTAGGCCGAGAGGTCGCGGAGGCCGCGCGGCATGCGTGCGCGGGCGAGCGCGGCGAACCAAGCGAGGAACGTGACGGTGCCGAGGATCCCGAAGGAGGTGCGGACATGGCCGCTGCCGCCGTAGACGCCGGAGGCGCCAATTGCCACGCCGCCCAGGATCAGGGCCGGGACGGCCAGGACGAGGCGGAAGAGGGTCTTCCAGCGACTTTGGCGCCGCTGCTCGACGGCGACCAGGTCGATGGTGTAGTCCCCCTGGCCCGCGAAGGGGGGGAAGGGGTTGGCGGCGAGATAGAGATAGGCGTCGACGTGTGTGAAGTAGCGGAGGAAGCGGGTCTGCAGGTCCCCGCCGACGGTTCGCCCGGAGAACATGATCGCGAACCAGTTGATCACCGCCATGACGACGGCGATCAAGCCCCAGAAATAGAGCACGATCAGGTGGGGGATGACGAGGATGAGGCGGAAGCCGACGGTCAGGCGGGAGCGCTCCAGGTCGTCGCGGATGACGATCCCGACCTGCTCTGCCTCGCCCGTCCCCTCGGCCGCGGGGTCGCCGGGCCCGGACTGTGGGCCCTCGCCGATTGGTGGCATTCCGCTCCCTTCCCCGTTCATGCCGTTCGGAACTTACCTGCGGGCGCAGAGCGAAACGGGCCGCGCCGCTCACATGGCCGGATCTTCGATTGCCGGCCGTGCGTCGACTGGTCCCCGCCCGGCATCACTGGTGGCACACACTCGCTCCACCTTCGGCTCAAGGCCCGGCCATCGGTCACGTTCACCATGGGAACATGCGTTCGTGCACAACACGAATCACAAGGGAAACGTGGCCGAGGCGGCGATCGCTGCTGCGGCCGTGAAGCTCGGGCTCGGGGTACTCAGACCGCAGCTCGAGCACGGTCGCTATGACCTCGTGTTTGAGCTTGACGGCCGGTTCCTGCGGATCCAGTGCCGCCGAAGAACGGCCAGAGGGCGGCGCTAAACTGGGCCGTCGATCACACCCTCTCTGGGGCTATAGCTCAGCTGGGAGAGCGCTGCCGTGGCACGGCAGAGGTCGCCGGTTCGAGTCCGGCTAGCTCCACTTTCCCGCGCGCTCCCGAATCGCCCGAAAGGATGATCGGCGCCCACGAGTTCCGCAACCACTTCGGCTGGTACGCGGAGCGCGCCGCAGCCGGCGAGGAGTTCCTCGTCACCCGCCGCGGTAAGCCCTACGTTCGCCTGAGCGCCGCGCACCGTCAGCTCGCAATCGCGAGCTGAGCCCGCAGAAAGAACCGATCGACGTCGCGAAAGGCGGTCGAAGCACATCGCCGGGCTCCCGTGCGGCCGCGTGCGATAGTCGGGGCGGTGTCGCAGGCGCTCCTCATACCGAGGCGTTTCAACGGGCCCCGCGACAGCGGCAACGGCGGATACTGCTCTGGCGTCGTCGCCGGCTTCCTCGAAGGGCCGGCCGAGGTCAACCTGAGACGCCCCGTACCGCTCGACGCGCCGCTCGACGTCGTCCACGAGGGCGACGGCTCGGTGCGGCTGCTCGACGGCGAGGCGCTCGTCGCCGAGGCGCATCCCGCCCCGAACTTCGACCTCGAGGCGCCCGAGCCCGTGGACCGGTCGAAGGCCCGCCGGGCCGCCGCGAGCTACCGGGGAACGTCCGGCGGCATCTTCAGCCATTGCTTCGTCTGCGGGCGGGCACGCGAGGACGCGCTCGGGGTGTTCGCCGGCACGGTCGAGGGGCGTCCGCTCGTCGCCTCGCCGTGGACGCCCCCTGGGTGGACGGCCGACGCCGCCGGGCAGGTCCTCCCGGAGTTCGTTTGGGCCGTGCTCGATTGCCCCACCTACTTCGCGGCGCACATCGGCGAGGAGCTGGCGATGAGCGTGTTGGCGCGGTTCACCGCGCGCATCCACACTCCAGCGACCGCGGGCGAGGAGCACGTCGTGGTCGGCTGGCCGATCGAGGCCGATGGCCGGAAGCGTCACGCCGGGTCGGCCCTGCTGTCGCCCGAGGGAGAGACCCTCGCCGTCGCGCAAGCCCTCCTGATCGAGACACGAACGGAATAGCGGACACAGGGAATAGCGGACACAGCCGAAGGCGTCGCGTACCCTGGCCGGCGATGCGTTGGTTGATCGACGGCATGAACGTGATCGGCACCCGGCCCGATGCATGGTGGAAGGACCGCCACGGGGCGATGGTCCGCCTCGTGGACCAGCTCGAGCGCTGGGTGGCCACCAGCGGTGAGGACGTCACGGTCGTCTTCGAGCGCCCTCCCTCTCCGCCGATCCCCTCTCCGGTGATCGAGGTCGCGCATGCCCCACGACCGCGTCGCGACTCGGCGGACGACGAGATCGTCCGCCGCCTCGCGGACGATCCCGCTCCGGCCGAGGTCCGCGTCGTCACCTCCGACCGCTGGCTCGCCGATCGGGTGCGCGCCGCCGGCGCTACGGTCGAGCCCGCGGCGGCATTTCGGGAGCGCATCGAGTCCGGCTGACCCCGTCACCACCCGCTCCTCCACCGCGCCGATCCCCCGGGCGTTGGGCTTCTCCGAACGAATTCTGACCGCCGGAGTCTGACCTTAGGCGACCCGAAGTGCTACTGTCCCGTCGTTCTTAGGGTGCCCTAAGTCAACTTAGGAGGAGACCTCGCCCGATGTCCTTTGCTGAGACCGTGGTGCTGGGAGGCCTGGCCGGCTTCACGATCTACCTCGGGCTTCCCGTTGGGCGCCTCCAGCTGCTCGGCTCCCGCACGCGCGTCGGACTGGCCATGTTCTCGGTCGGCATCCTCGTGTTTTTGCTCGTCGATGTGCTCGCGCACGGCTTCGAGATCTCCGAGGAGGCGGTGACGGCGTACAAGGACGGCACTGGCAGCTTCGCTCACGCCGCCGGCCTCGCCCTGCTGCTGGTCGGCGGGTTCGCGCTCGGCAGCGCGGGGCTGGGCATCCTCGAGCGGCGCATCCGGCCCAGCGCCCCCGTCAGCCCGCCGATCGCGGGTGGCGCGACCGATGCCCTGGCCGCTGAGGATCAGCAACGACTGGCGGCCCAGGCCAGCGCCGCCAGGGCCCAAGCCCTGCAGACCGGGCTGATCATCGCCGCCGCGATCGGGCTGCACAACTTCGCCGAGGGCCTCGCCATCGGGGTCTCCGCGGGCGCCGGGGAGATCGGGCTTGCCACCGTCTTGATCATCGGCTTCGCCCTGCACAACGCCACCGAGGGCTTCGGCATCATCGGCCCGCTCGGCAACATCAAGCCCTCCTGGCGCTGGCTCGCGCTGGTCGGCCTGATCGGCGGTGGCCCCACCTTCCTGGGCGCGATCGTCGGCTACAACGTCACCTCAGACCCGCTCGAGCTCGTCTTCTATGCGGTCGCCGGCGGTGCGATCCTCTATGTGATCGGGGAGATCTGGCACGGCATGCGCCGCTACGGCCACCGGGAGCTCGGGCTGATCCTCCTTGCCAGCGGCTTCGCCGCCGGCATCGTCACCGACCTCGTCGTTGCCTACGGGGGCGGCTGAGGAGGGTCGGACACTGTGCGCGGCTAGCCAAACGGAACCCGCGCCACGAAGACCGCTCCGTCCGAGTTCCCCGCGTACTCGACGTCGCCGCCGACGGCACGTGCAAGTCGCCGAGCGAGTGCGAGCCCGAGTCCGACGCCGGCGTCGTCGGGCAAGTCGTTGCTTGCCGCAGCCCCCCGGACTCCGGGCTCGAAGATTCCCTCGCGCTCCGCAGCGTCAACACCTGGTCCGTCGTCCGCGACGCGAAACTGGACCGCGTCCGAACCGCCGTTCACGGATAACGACACGGCGCGATGGCCGTAGCGGCAGGCGTTCTCCAACAGGGGGGCGAGGATGCGCTCCGCGGCGTCGGCATCCGCGGCAACGCGCAGTGGGAGCCGGGGTGGCATGACAGAGATCGTGACCCCGCGGACCCGGGCCAGCGGCTCGCATGATTCCCTGGCTCGCTCTGCCACCTCCGTCGCGTCGGCCGTCCCGCGCACCGCGCTCGACTCCGCGCGCGCCGCGGCCAGCAGCGCCTCGAGGGTGCGCTGGAGCTGTGTCGCGCGGGTGCGGATCACCTCCAGCGCCCGGCGGTACTCACCGCCCTTGCGATCCCGCGCCAGGGCCAGCTCGGCCTCCGCACTGATGGTGGCAAGCGGGGTGCGAAGCTCGTGCGAGAGCTCCGCGGTGAAGCGCTGCTCGCGGCGAAGGCTCGATGCGACGCGGTCGAGCATGCGGTCGAAGGTCGCGGCAAGTCGGGTCAGCTCATCGTGTGGCTCGCCGGCGTTGAACCGATGATCCAGATCGCGCTCGCTCCAGGTCGCGGCCTCGGCTGTCATGCGGGCAACCGGCCGTAGCGCTCGACCGACGACCCAGGCAGCGGCCGCGACAATCAGAAGCAGGGTCGTCCCCGCGAAGATCAGCGACGCGACAAGCGCCCTCGACGCTGTTCGCTCGTACGGCTCCAGCGACAGACCGGCGACGACCGTTCCGGCGCGGCGTCCGCCACGCTCGACGGGAACCGCGTACAGCCGCGTGTCGGTGGCCGACTCGTCCGCGTAGCCCGTTGCCCCCCCGACGAGGGACTCGGCAAGCGCTTGAACCGTGGGCTGCGCCCGTGGCCGCTCGATCGCCCGTCGGCCCGAGTAAACCCACACCAGGGCGTCGACAACCCCTTGATCCGGAGCCTCCTGGGGGCCCACCCGACCGCGTCTGACAGTCACGCTTTCGAGCGCTGCCGAAGCGCGCCCCGCGAGCACCTTGTCGGCGTCATCGTGGAGGCTCGAGCGGAGCGCCAGGTTGAAGCCGGCGGTAAGGGCCCCCAGGGCCAGCGCTCCGCCGAGCGCGACGATGACGATGAGTCTGCTCCGCAGCCCGAGGCGCTTCATCGAAGCTGGTACCCGACGCCGTGCACGGTGTGGATCTCAGTCTCCGTTGGCAGCCGAGCCAGCTTTCGCCGCAACCGGGCGAGGTAGACGTCGAGGGTGTTGTCGTGGACGATGGCGCCGTCGGGCCACGCCGCGCGGGTCAGCTCGTGACGCCGGACGGCCTCGCCGGCCCGAGCCGCGAGCGTGGCTAGCAGGCGGAACTCGGTCGGGGTAAGGGCCACGCTCTCCCGCTCGCACGCAGCGGCATGGGTCACCGGATCGAGCCGCAGATCGCCAACGGTGGTCCCCGCATCGCTGCCGCTGCGCTTCAGCAGAGCGTGAAGCCGGGCGACCAGCTCGGCGAGAGCGAACGGCTTCGTCACGTAGTCGTCGCCACCGGCCCGGAAGCCCGACAGCCGATCGACCACCGCATCGCGAGCCGTCAGGAAGACCACCGGGGCCTCGACCCCACGTGCGCGGAGCGCCTGGCACACGTCACGCCCGTCGGAGTCCGGCAGGCCGATGTCGATCACAAGCGCGTCCGGAGGATTGCCAGCAGCGACCCTGATCGCCTCCGCGCCGCTGACGACGGCGACGACCTCGAAGCCTTCCTCGTCGAGCCCCTTGCGGAGCACGCGGCGAAGATCGGCGTCGTCGTCGACGACCATTACTCGAGCCGTTGGCATGGCCGCCTAAGTATCGCGAGGGCGGCTGTCTCCGGAGTGGTCGCTTTCAGGGCTTTGTCAGGACTGCTCGGGCAAGAGCGAACGCCGCAGTCCCAGCTGGGGATGACAGCTCACGGCTTATGTCAACCGGATAGCGAGGCAACTCAGGCAGTCACAGTGCTTTCATCTCCCGCCGCGATAGTCGCGAGGCGTCTAGCGAAAGGAGACTCAAATGTGGCGTAACTCGATATGGCGTAAAGCGACTCTCGCCTGTGTGCTCGGCGCCCTCTTGGTCACGGTCGGCCTGAGTGGCACCGGACCAGCGGTTGCCAAGCCCCACGCGAGTGTGACCTTCACACGACACTCGAACCAGATCAGCAACCCGTACCTGCCGATCACGAGGTTCCACCGTTGTGTGCTGGGCGGCAACGACCAGGGCCAGCACCTGCGGATCGTGCGAGTTCTGCAGAACCGAACCAAACGGTTCAAGTACAAGGGCCAGACGGTCAAGACGGCGGTGGTCGAGGACCGTGTCACGGACGTCGGAGCCGGTCAGCTGATCGAGAAGACGGTCGACTACTTCGCCCAGGACAAGGCCGGCAACGTCTATTACTTCGGTGAGGACGTGAACGAGTACAGGAATGGCCACGTCGTCAGTCACTCAGGACAGTGGCGCCTGGGCCGTGATACCAACACGCCGGGCGTGCTGATGCCCGCACATCCCAAGGTCGGCGACGCCTTCTATGCGGAGAAGATCCCGGGCATCGCCGTCGAGAGGGATCGGGTCGTCGCCGTGGGTGGGACCCGGCAGACCGGAGGTCACACCTACCAGCACGTGATCAAGATCCGCGAGCACGCGACGACGCCGAGGCCCGCCGACGTCGAGTTCAAGAACTACTCGCGCGGCACCGGCGTGATCACCGAGGCCAACGGCGGGGTCCGTCTGCTCAGCTGTAGCTGAGCGGGTCACCACGTCAGTAATGGCCTGACTGGGGCCGCACCCGCTCGATTGGGTGCGGCCCCGCTAGCGCTCCCGGAGGATCTCCCCGAGCGGAAGCCGGCGGAGCTGGCGCGCCGCGAGCCCGGAGGCGATCAGCGCCGCGCCGAGCCCGGCTCCGATGAGCCCCGCCAGGTAGCCCCAGGGGATCGCCAGGTGGTCGGGTGGGGGGTCGAAGACGTGGGTGAGCATCGCGACGAGCATCGTCGCCAGGAGCCACCCGAGGCCGGCGGCGAGCAGCACGCTGGCGCCGAGCACGAGCCCCGCCTCGCTCCAGACAAAGGCGGCGATCTCCCGCAGTGGCGCCCCGACTGCCGCCATCGTCGCCAGCTCGTGGCGCCGCTCGGCGACCGCGGTGAGCACGAACAGCGCCATCGCCGCCCCCGCCAGGGCCACCGCGAAGGCCTCGAGGATGTGGCTGATTCCCGACAGGTCGACGGTGGTGATCGAGGTCACGGTCTTGGCCGTCTGATCGTTGAGGTTCTGGACCTGCGCCCCATATCCATGGGTCGCCGCCGCGACCTGCTGGCCAACGGCGCGCGGATCGCCGCTCGTCTTTGCGAACACCACGTTAGGTCCCCGAGCGTGGCTCACCGACTCCAGATAGCTCAAGTTCGCGACCATGAACGAGTCGCGCGGTGCTGACGGGAACTCTTGGACCGTGCCGACTACATGGAAAGGGACGACATGGAAGTGACCGGTGCGCTGGTCCAGCACCCGCAGCTTCAGCAGGTCGCCCTGCTTCAGGGAGTAGTCGTTGATCGTCTCGAGCGAGACCATGATCCCGTCGCGCGTCTCGTGGAGGCGGCCCATCATTTGGCTCGCGGTGCCGCCGAGGAAGTAGGAGTCCCGAAGCGAGGTGGCATTGGGGAAGCTCGTTGGGTCGATCCCGTACGTGTCCTGGAGGTCGGGGCCAACGTAGGCGTAGGAGTGGTCCACGGGCGTGGTGGCGGTGACGCCGGGCACCTGGGCGACCTTGGCTGGCAGGCGATGCTTGGCGACCATGTCGGGTGGTGCGCTGACCGTGACGTCGGCGCCGAGCGTCAGCTGAGCGTCGACCCTCGCCTGTTGGTCGTAGGTGGCCGAGAAGATCGCCATGCTCACCCCGAAGGCGAGCAGCAGTCCGACCACGACCAGCCCACGGTTGATCGCCGCGCCGCGCCGGCCGGCGCTCGCCAGCAGAAACGATGCCAGCGAGCCTCGGTCGCGCGCGGCGGCGCGGCGGGCGACCCAGGTGAGGGCTCCTCCGCGAAGCCGGACGAGCAGCAGCGTGGCGCCGATCCACAGCAGGGCCGGCCCAAAGAACATGTAGATCGAGAGCGAGAGGGTCGGGTTGGCGTCGGGGGTGACCACCGCGGCGAACCCGGTGCGGATCGTGAGCCAGTAGATCAACCCGCTGAGCGCCAGACAGACGAGGTCGAGGTAATAGCGTCTCCAGGCGGGTGCGCGCGCCCGAACCGCGCTTCGCCGTCCTTCGGCGACCGCCCGGCGGAGCACCGACTCGGTGGTAGCGATACGCGCCACGCCCGCACCGAAGATCCCGAGCGCGATGCTGACCACCGCGGTGATGATCGCCCGTCCGGTGGTCAGATGGGCGCCCCCACTGACCAGGAGCTGGACCGCGCCGAAGGCGATCCCCGCCCCGACGAGGCCCGCGACGATGCCGATCGCGACGCTCTCGGCCGCCGCCAGCGCCAGCAGGTCGCGCCGCCGGGCGCCTCGGGCGCGCAGCAGGGCGAGATCGCGCCGGTCGCGCTCGCTGGTGCCGAGCGCCGCGAGGTAGGCGACCCCGAGGGCCACGAGCGCTCCCGGTACGGCGAGCAGGATGTAGAGCGCCTGCGCGTACAGCGAGTCCCCGGCCGCCGTGTTGAGTGAGTCTGAGAGGTTGTCGACAAACTGCACCTGGCCGGGCAGCGAGCGTTCCACCCGCAGGCGGGTCTGATCGGCGAGCTTCAGCGCCGCGGACGGGCTGCCGGCGCTGAGGGGCGCCGGGTCGAGCTGCGCCTGCACTTCCCACTGCACACCCCTCTGGGCCCCCGGCTGGGAGTTGGCCGTCGCGCTCAAGGCCGTGATCGGGGGCAGCGCGCGGCCCAGCGTCCGCTGGAAGGTGCCGGTCTCCATGATCACCGCGTTGCCTGGAGGCTGAGCCGGGGCCGGGCCCACGGACGGGTTCAGCGGCTGGAACACCTGGTCCGGGGCCGTGATCAGGGCGACCCCGGAGACCTTGTAGCGCTGCGGAGGGGCGCCGGGCCGGGGCACGAGAGTGACCGTGTCGCCGACGCGCGCCTGAAGCGTCGCCGCCGTCTGCTGGTCGAGGAGGACGCTGCCGGGTCGCAGCGATCCGTTCAGGACGCGAAAGGTGTGAAGGTGACGGTCGTAGCGCGGCGGCACCGCGAGCACCGCGCCCTGACTCGTCCGGCTGTTGCCGGCGGGTCCCGAATGGCTCGCGCTCGCGAAGGGCGCCGTGGCGGTCGCCGAAGCCTGCTCGATGCCCGGCTGGCGAGCGACTGCCTTGGCGACCCGAAGGTCCTGCTGGTAGGACCCCACCGGGCCCTGCCAGTCGAGCGGCACCTGGCGAACCGCGCTCGCCGACGCGGTGCGCAGCGAATGCCCGATGAACAGGAGCATGCCGGCGAGCAGCGCGACCGCGGCGGCGACCACCACGACTCGCAGCGCGGTGCGCCCCGGACTGCGGGCGAGCCCCGCGAGCGCAAGCCGCGAGTGGAGAATGATCGCGGTCACGGCGCTATTCCTCGCTCAACCGTCCGCCGGAGAGCGCGACGGCGCGCTCGGCGCGCGCAGCGACGTCCGGGTCGTGGGTCGCGATCACGAGGGCGAAGTCGAGCTCTTGGCGCAGGGCCTCGATCATGTCGAGGACGCGCGCCCCGGTGTCCGTGTCCAGATGACCGGTGGGCTCGTCGCAGAGCAGCAGCTCCGGACGCTGGGCCAGGGCCCGCGCGACAGCGACTCGCTGGGATTCGCCCCCAGACAGCTCCGCCGGCAGGGAGTCGGCCTTGGCGAGGAGGCCGACCAGGGCGAGGAGCTGATCCGGGCCGAGACCATCGGCATCGGGCCTCAACGCCGCCCGGGCGGCGAAGGCAACGTTCTCCCACGTGGTCAGGTTCGGAAACAGGTTCGACCCCTGGAAGACGTAGGCGATCCCCTGCGCCCTCGCGCGCCCCCGCGCGGCGGCGTCGAGCGTCGATAGAGGCTCGGCCTTCCAGCTCACCGTTCCGGACGTTGGGAGAAGGAGACCGCCGAGGACGTGCAGGAGGGTGGTCTTGCCCGACCCGGAGCGGCCCAGAAGCGCCAGATGATCGCCACGGGCGATCTGGAGGTTGACGTCGCGCAGCGCCGCGACCTGGGCCTCGCCGCGGCCATAGACCACGCTCACCGAGGCGCAGGCTGCGAGCGCGGTTCGGGCGGCGACGGCGACGCTCACGCCTCCACCCGTCCGTCGCGGATCGGGACGACTCGATCGCAGGCGCCGGCAACCCGATCGGCATGCGTCACGACCAGGACCGTGCTGTCGTAGACGCCGCGCAGCTCACGCAGCGCCTCGAGCACGATCGCCTCGTTTCGCTCGTCCAGCTCGCCAGTCGGCTCGTCGGCGAGGACCAGACGAGCCTGCCGCGCGGCGGCGGCGGCGATCGCCACCCGCTGCTGCTCGCCGCCGGAGAGCGCCGCCGGGCGCAAGTGCTGGCGCCCGCCCAGTCCGAACGCCTCGAGCGCTTCGGAGGCGGCGTTCTCGGCGTCGGAGCGCCCGGCGAGTCTCAGCGCGGTGGCGACGTTCTCACGCGCCGAGAGCGCCGGCCAGAGGTTGTCGGACTGGAAGACGATCGCGATCTGGCGAGCGCGATAGTCGGCGAGCTCGCTCTCCCCCAGCCGCGCGAGCGAGCGCTGGAGCGCCCGCACGTCGCCCGCGGAAGGTGTGTCCATCGCCGCGGCCAGTGCCAGCACCGTGCTCTTCCCGCTTCCCGAGGGGCCGACGATGGCCACCAGCTCTTCCGGCTCGATCCGCAGGTCCAATCCGCGCAGGGCGACGGTCTCGGCCGGCCCGGACCGGTAGATCTTGAAGACGTCGTGGAACTCGAGTGCCCCCCAATCGATCTCGGTCGGACTATCGGGCTCCGCGTAGAGGCTCTCGAGTGCTTGGACTGCGCCGCCGGGCTCGTCGTCCCCAGTCGCGCTCAGCTCCACTGGAAGCTCTCGATGATCAGCCGGTAGGCGTCGACGTTGTCGACCCCCACTGGGCTGGATTGGTCAACGGTGGCGACGCGGCCCTTGTTCTCGAGCACGTAGCGATCCACCATCAGTGTCGGCTTCTTGCCGGTCACGGGATCCGCGGGCCCCTGAACGTGGTAGACGACGTGGATCGCCTGGTTTCGGCCGACCTTCAGCTGCTGAGGCGTGCCGGGCTTCAGGGTCGAGTCCTTGGCCGCCTCCTTTTGGAGCTCGGCGGCCACCGACGCGACGGTGGGCGCGGCGCCCAGTGTGACGGCGATCTTGACGCTGTTGCCCTTGTCCGAGAAGGTGACCAGCTTGCCGGCGCCCTTCTGCGCCCAGCCCTCCGGGTACTTGATCGAGTAGCCCCCCTGCGAGTTGTTGTAGCGGAGGAACTTCTGGTTGTCCGGAATGTCGCCCTGGGCCGCGGATTGGGCCTCGGCGGAGGCGGCGTTCGAGTTCGCCGGGCTTGTCGGTGAGCTGCTCGAGCTCGAGGAGCCACATCCGGCGATCGCCAGGCTCACCGCGGCGACGGGGACAAGGCGCTTGATTGGCTTGAGGTGTGGAATGACCATGCCGCCATCTTGTGGCGGGTCGCCTGAATTCCTCCTGAAATAAGGAGCACGCCGGCCGGCCGGCATTCAGGCCATGTTCAGGCCAATGCCGGACCATGCCCGTGTGCGGGTCACGGGCCATCAGCCTCCGCCCTTATGAGCCGCTCCTCGTTAGTGGTGGTGTTGGCTGCCGTTGTTGCGCTCGCGGTGGGGTGTGGAGGCGGTGGGAGCTCAACCCAGAGCTCGACCCCGACAACGTCCAGTCTCCCCGCCGACCGGGCTCCGCCTTCCGCAGGCGGGCACTCGACGAACGTCTACGCCGCGGATCGCCCCGGGATGCTCTCACCGGTCGTCAAGGGGTTTCCCTCCCGCGTCTACGTCCCGAACAGCCTCAGCAACACGGTGAGTGTGATCGATCCGCACAGGTATCGGGTCATCGATCAGTTCCCGGTCGGCGCGCTTCCCCAGCACGTCACGCCCTCCTACGACCTGAGGACGCTCTGGGTGAACGACAACGCCGGCAACAGCCTCACCCCGATCGATCCGCGCACGGGGAAGCCCGGCAAGCCGGTGCCGGTAACGGACCCCTACAACCTCTACTTCACTCCCGACGGGAACTACGCGATCGTTGTCGCGGAGTCCCAGCAGCAGCTCGACTTTCGCGATCCGCACACAATGAAGCTCCAGCACTCGCTTGCCGTTCCGTGCGCCGGCGTGAACCATCTGGACTTCACGGCGGACGGTCGGTACCTGGTGGCGAGCTGCGAGTTCGGGGCGAAGCTGATCGAGGTCGACATCGCGCAAGAGAAGGTCGTCGATACGCTTTCCCTGCCGCCGGGTTCCATGCCTCAGGACGTGAAGCTGTCCCCTGACGGTCGGACGTTCTACGTCGCCGACATGATGAACGGGGGGGTGTGGCGGATCGACGCAGGCAGCTTTCGTAGCGAGGGCCTGATCCCCACCGGCGCCGGCGCCCACGGTCTCTTCGTCAGCCGCGACGCACGAAGGCTCTACGTGACGAACAGGGGGGAGGGCGCGATCTCCGTGATCTCACTCAAGGGCAACAAGCAGATCGACAAGTGGCGCATCCCGGGGGGCGGCAGCCCGGACATGGGGGGAATCTCGACCAACGGAAAGGTCCTTTGGGTGAGCGGCCGCTACGACGCAGTCGTCTATGCGATCAGCACTCGAACCGGCAAGCTGCTGGCGAGGATCCCGGTCGGCGACGGCCCACACGGACTGTGCGTGTACCCGCAGCCCGGTCGCTACTCGCTGGGACATACCGGAGTCTTCCGGTAGCCACGTAAACCGAGAAACGAGAGCCCCGGGTTAGGGGTGCTTGATGCTCAGCGTCAAGACGGGCCCCCCAGCCCACCCGGACTACGTCTCACGCAGGATCTCGCTCGGCCTGAGACGCCGCAATACGGCGGCCGCGGCGAGTGCCGACGCGAGGGTCGCCGCGATTGCCAGGCTGGCCAGGATCGCGATCCTCCCGGCGGGGAACGTGAAAGTCGGATCGAGGATGAAGAGCGGGCGCAGGATGTGCACCAACATGTACGCCATGCCGGTCCCCACCAGCGTGCCCGCCGCGAGTCCGCAGGCGGCGACGAACGCCGTCTCCCCGAGGACCAGGGCGCGGAGCTCTCCGGCCTGCATGCCCTGGGCGAGCAGGGTCACGTACTCCCTGCGGCGCTGCAGCATGAGGCCGAAGGCGAAGATCCCCATGGCGGCGGCGCTGATCGCCAGCGTGTAGATCGAATTCAGGTTCACGAGGCCGTTGACGTTGAGGGCCGTGAGACTCGACTGGTCCTTGTTGAGGGCCGTCCGCGTGGTGTCGATCTTGATCGGGTCGGCCTGGCCCGGGCCCGAGCGAAGGGCCGCCGTCGCGCGCGCCAGTCCGGAGGCGCTCCCATCCGTCGCGCGCGCGAGAAAGTAGTCCGTTCGCCTCGAGCCTGTCGCCGCCTCGTAGTAACTCAGGTTCGCGACCAAGTTCGTGCCTTGAGGGAAGCCCGGGAAGTTGTCGAACACGCCGATCACGTGGAACGTCTTCAGAGTCTGGGTCCTCGTGCCCCGGGCGAGGAGGACCTGGATGCGATCGCCCTTTCCGATCCCGAGGTCGTCGGCGGTCTGCGAATCGACGAGGAGGCCTCGGGGATCGACCCGAAGCGCCGCCATCGCGCCGGCGGCGGTGCGGTCGACGAAGAACGAGTCCGAGAGCGCCGCCACACGCTCGAAGCTGCGCGGGTCGATCGCCGTCAGCTGTTTGACGTCCTGGTTGTAGCGACCGATCAGGACTGAGTTCTCGAGCTTGGAGACGACCGGCGTCGCGGCGGACACTCCCGGGACCACGAGCTTGGACGCGAAACCAGGCGGATGGGGATGGGAGCTGAGAACGCTCGGCGTGATGCGAAGATCGGAGCCGACCACGAACCTCGCGTCGGCGCTCTTGGCGGCGTCGTAGGTGGCGGCGAAGATCGCGAGACCGACTCCGAAGGCGACCACCAGGCCGACGCCGACGATTCCCGTGGCCAGGGACCCGGCGCGTCTCTTCAGGCTGCGAGTCAGTACCCCGCGGACCACCGGACCGAATCGCGGCGGGGCGGGCACGGGAAGCCGCGACGCGGTGGTCTCGGAGAAGCGGACGCAGAGCAGCACCCCTCCAAGCCAGGCGATGATCGGCGCCGCCAGAAGGCGCGAGGGCAGCGACACGGATTCGCCCGCGGACACGGATGCGATCGGAGCGTCGAAGGCGCCGGTTCGAAACGCGATCACCTCCGCGATCGCGGCCACCGCCAGAAGCGCGAGGTCGAGTCGGAGGCGCCGCCACGCGGGGGCTGGAGCCATCGCCACCTCACCCCGCTCCCGGATCACCTCGCGACTCAGCGATCGACGACCGGGGAGATACAACGCCAGCCCCGTGATCGCCATCCCAGTCCCGACCGCGATCGATGCGGAGAGCATGAGATCCGCGGCAGAGGCCTCGAACATGGCGCGCTGTCCAAGGATCGCGAGGGCGGACAGGAATCCGAGTCCCGCCCCGAGTACAGAACCAACGCTCGCGAACGCCAGCGTCCTGTAGGCGAGCATGCGAACCAGGTGGCCGCGATGGGCGCCGCGGATCCGCAGGTTGGCCCACTCGCGTCGTTGAGCGGCGGCGAGGATGCTGCCCGCCCAAGCGGCGAGAAAGGCGGCCAGCACAACGCCCGGCAGGCCGAGGAAGACGAACATCCGCTTCGCGACCGAGGCGTCGCCCTTGGCGACCTGGAGCGTGTTGGAGATGTTGTCGATGAGGTAGTCCTGGCCGGGTGCGATTCGGTTGATCGCGCGAGCGACCGCCTTGGTCTGGGTCAGCGCGGAGGCCGGATCCGATCGCAGCCGTGACCTGTCGACCAGCACGTCGACCTCCTGCACCGGAGGGCTCTTGAGGCCGGGTCCGCGGGCTGCGCTCGCAGCCTGAAACGACGGCAAGATCGCGTTCTTGAACGTCGCGGGGCTGACGATGACCGAGTTCGGAACGTAAAGGAACTCCTCGAGCTTGTTCGAGTTGCGGCTGGAGAACAGCGGCTGCGCCCGCGAGAGATCGGCGACGCCGCTGACGGGCAGCGACAGCCGCCTGGGTCGGCGCGGCAGGCTCAGGTCGACCCTCGCGCCCGGCTTGGCCGCGAGCGCGTGTGATGCCTCCACGCTCAGCAGGGCCGACCCGCCCGCGAACGACCCAGCGGTGACTCGGATCGACGGATAGTGCGCCTGATAGCGCCGGTCGAAGCCGAACACGCGGACCGGCTTGTTGATGGTCACGCCGCC
Organism: bacterium; assembly: GCA_023251935.1. Classification (GTDB taxonomy): domain Bacteria; phylum Actinomycetota; class Thermoleophilia; order Solirubrobacterales; family 70-9; genus AC-56. The sequence goes on from JAHEXV010000032.1 coordinate 15,329, forward strand.
GGCTTTGAGCGACCCGGGAGCGAGGTCCACGAAGGACAGCCCGTCCGCGTCGGCGACCCCGGGAACCCGAGCGATTCGCGCTCGCAGCCGCTCCAGCGACAATTGCGACGCTGCGTTAGCCGGGGTGGGCACGACGCTCTCGCGGCTCGAGATCGTGCCCCCCGGCTGAAGAGCAGCGACATCGTCGATGGCGCGGCCGGCGCGGGCGACGTAGGTCAGCGTCTCGGTCGTACGGGGGCGGACGGTCCCGATGTTGAGGCCGGTGCGGGCAAGTCCCTGGGCGAGCGGGCTGCTGTGCCCCTGGTCGGACAGCCGCCTTCCGTTCAGCCTGGTCGTCCCCGGAACGTAGGTGAGCGGCCGGGGCGGCTCGTCGTTGACCACGACCTCATGGGCGGAGGTGGCGGCGGCGTTCCTCACGCGGAGCTTGATCGTTGCCTTTTCGCCGGGCGAGAGCCGGGTCGGCGCGGACAGCCGCTCGTCGAGCCTCAGCCCGCCACCGAGCGGATTCGTGAGCACCCGCTGCATGTCGAGGGACAGGGGCTCGAGCGCTCGTTTCGTCATCGCGGCGCCCGAGCCGTCGATGAAGAAGAGGACGCCGGAGAAGAGGCCAACGCCGAGCATCACCCCGAGCAGCGACGCGAGCGTCCTGCGGGGATTCCTGACCAGATCTCGCCAGACGTAGCTAAGCAATGGAGCGCCTTCGCTGCGGCTCTTCGAATCGGGCTGCGTCGTGGACCAGCTGCCCGTCGCGAAGGCCGAGCACCCTGTCCATGCGGCGGGCGACGACGGGGTCATGGGTGACAACGAGAAGGGTTGCGCCCACCGCTCGCTGTGCGCTGACCAAGAGGTCGATTACGACCTCGGAGTTGCGCGCGTCGAGCGAGCCGGTCGGCTCGTCCGCGAGGATCAGGCGGGGTCCGTGCACGAGGGCCCGGGCGACCGCCACCCGCTGGCGCTCTCCGCCCGAGAGCTGATCGGGAAGCTTGTCCGCATGATCGGCGAGCCCCAGTTCGGCGATCAGCTCCAGCGACCGCCGATAACCGTCGCGCGCCCCGTGGAGCGCGAGCCCGAGGCCCACGTTCTCCACCACGGTGAGAAACGGCAGCAGGCTGTCCGACTGGAACACCAGCCCGAACTCGTCACGGCGCAGGCGGGCGCGCTGACGCTCGGACAGGCCGGAGAGCTCCTCGCCGTCCACGAAGACCCGGCCCGCCGAAGGAGCCTCGAGGCCGCCGACCAGGCCGAGCAGGGTCGATTTCCCGCAGCCGCTCGGCCCGGTGATGGCCACGCTCGCGCCAGCCTCGACCTCGAGGCTGATCGCGCCGACTGCGCAGACCGACCCGGCCGCGGTGAGGTACTCCTTGCCTACCGAGTCCAGCCTGATGGTCCCGCTGAGGCCCCTCACGCTCGAGCGACCCCGCCGTCGACGAGACGCAGCCTGCGCTCCGCGCGCGCCGCAAGCTCGTCGTTGTGGGTCACGTACAGCACGGTGAGCCCGTGATCTCTCGAGGCGCCGAAGATCGTCGCCATGACACGCTCGGCGCTCGCGCTGTCGAGCTCGCCGGTGACCTCGTCCGCGAGCAGCAGGTCGGGCTGGTTGGCCAGCGCCATCGCCACCGAGGCGCGCTGGGCCTCCCCGCCGGATAGCCGGCGGGGCCGATGGTCGAGGCGGTCAGCGAGACCAACTTCGGCCAGGAGCTCTCTCGCTCGTTCCCCGGGCCGATCGCCTCCGCCGAGCTTGATGGCCATCTCGACGTTCTCCGCTGCGGTCAGGAACGGGATCAAGTTGCCGCTCTGCAACACGACCCCGATGTGCCCCGCCCGAAGGCGCGCCCGCCCGACGTCGTCGAGGGCGACGATGTCCTGGCCGTCGAAGACCACCTCGCCCGACTCGGGCACCATCAGGCCCGCGAGCAGCGACAGGAGTGTCGACTTGCCGCTGCCCGATACGCCGGTGAGGCTGGCGGTCTCGCCGCGGGCGAGCGCCAGCCTCACATCCCGGAGTACGCGCGTCTCGACGTTGCCCGCTCGGTAGGCCTTGGAGACCCCGTCCACCCGCACCAGCGACGCCGCCGCCGCCGCCGGCGGCTCGCCGTCAGAGCGTCCGCTGCGCGGGTGGGGCATGACCGAAGACATCCGGCGCCACGGCCTGTGCGTGCTTGTCGAGCTTCAGCGTCAGCGCGCTGATCTGGGCCAGCCCGCTCCGGCTCAGCTGCGTCAGGTTGATCAGCTGCTCGATCTCCTGCTTCCCGCCGGCCGCTTGGGGCGCGGTCTTGATCTGACCCACGCCCGGCGCGTAGTACTTGTACTCGCCCCCCTCCTGGACCACCAGAGCGTCCTTGTAGCACTTGAAGGGAACGCACTGTGACTGGCCGGTCTTGGCTACCTGTGCGGTCGCCGTTTCGATCCCCGGTACCGTGTCCTCCGAGTATGGGGGCGTGCCAGTCTGAGGATTCGCCTGCATGAGGATGCCTGGCTTGGCGCCGTTCACGCCCGCCAGCCAGGCGTCCGAGGCGTTGACGAACTGCCCGCCCTCGTAGCTCTCGGTGTAGGAGCCGAGGTACCAAACGTTTCCCAGCTTGTCCTCGGCCACCCAGTCGATCGACTGCTCCGCGATCTGGCCACCGTTCGTGTCCTGGTCCACGACAGCGACGGTGCGCACCCCATCAACCTGTTTGGAGACGTCGGTCACGGTGGTCACCACCTGGTGCGGAAGGCGCCGGGTGCCCACGTTGACGAACCCCTGCCTGACCCACTGGGTCCCGGGCTTGAGCGGGAGCCACTTGTTTGCGCCCGTGGCCGGATCGCCGAAGTCCTTCGGATTGAACTGATCGGCACTCGCCGGGTCGGAAGCCTGCTTGGGCGCGGAGGCGTTCGCGTGGGTGGAGGTGGTCGGTGGGGCCGACCCCCCGGTCGGAGCCGACGTCGAGCTCCCCCCGCCGCCACAGCCGGTGAGCGCGAGGAAGCAAACGCCTGTCAACGCGACGGTCGCAACCACAATCCGCCTTCTGCGCCCGCTGGTCACGCGAGGGAGGTTCGCAGGGTGAAGATGAAGCGAGAATGAACGCTCGGCGGGACCAGCGCCGCGCTGGACGGCGCGCGGCAATGTCCTGCTGAAGAGCCTCGAGCGGATCAGTCGTCGTCCTCTCCCCGTAGTTCGCGGCCCGTGGCCTCACGACCGCCGGCCGCCTCGGCTCGACCTCTCCGCTCGGCCGCCTCCCTGGCGCTCTCGTCCAGGTTGCCCGCAATCGCCCTCACGGCGGGGCCGGCAAGGCTCGGCTCGAGTTGCGCTCCGTGGGGATGGAGACCTCCGGCGAGTTGAGAGGCCTCTGCGTGGCCTACCGCCCCGCCGGCGACGCCGACCGCACCGATCGCGCAGATCGAAAGAAGCCTCTTGAAGCGCTGGGCAATTGATATCGAGCGGGGTCGCACTGTTCTGGTCCTTCCGTTGGCAGGTCATGGTTCCCGGCCAACATGGAGTTGTGGTGAAAGGCCGGTCGCCGGTCGCAAGGTCGGGCGGCACATTCGGATCTTTCACGGCCGATTCATCCCCGCTCAGGAGGGCATCACCACTGTGCTGGGAAGCCTCCTGATCGGCCTGCCCCTTGGGCCTAGGCCTCGGCATGCTCCCGGTCCGCGTCCTCAGCCTCTTCCTCTCCTTACAACCACCGCTGGTGACGGTCTCGGCTGGGACGCTGGTCGCCTTCGTCTTGCTGAAGGCCGCAACGTGGGCCGTGGCGCTGAGTGTCGCGCTGGTCGCCGTTACCCGGGTGCGCGCGGTGAACGCACTGAGGGAGCCGTGACACGGATCGAACGGTCAGCGGGTTGAAAGTGATGGTGCTGTTTGACCGAATCCTTAGCCGGCATTGATCCCCTGACAAAGTCGACCGGCGAAGATGGTGGCGCCAACTACCAAGGAGGCTCACAGTGCCTCGAATTCTCGTAACGACAGATGGGCCAGATGGATACGAGGCAGCCGTCCTGCTGCAACAGCGGGTGGTCCCAGGCGACCTCGAAAGCGATCAGCTTTGCGCTCGGCTCGTGGAGCAGGTGGGATGGGCTCTGGTCGATGCCGACGAGATCGAGCACGGGACGCCGCCGCCGGAGCTCGCCCGGACTCGTAAGGCCCCCCCAACAGCTTCACGGTAGTGCTCAGCGCACGCCCTCGACGAGGACGGTAGAGCGCTCCAGGAGGACATGACGGCCGTTGACGTCTTTGGGCCGGACCAGGGTCGGTCGTCGGGCCCGGTATCGCCACAGGGTGCAGCAGGGCGCGAGCCCCCGCCTCTCGGTGAGCCGGAACCCATCGTCGGGCGTGGAGATCGTCCCCAACGTGCTGAGCACGTCGATCTCCTTGACCCGCACGCTGCGAAAGCGGGGTGGCCTGAACTCGTGCGCGTGCCGGTAGTAGGCGATCGGCTCGTTGCCGTTGCGCGCCACCACTAGGACACGCGGGCCCGAGGGCGGCCCAATGGCCGCGGCGGCTCCGCGCCAGTCCGGTCGCTGCATCTGGCCGCTCGCGAACACCGCGGCGAGGACGGCGAGGAAGATCAGACTCGCCGCTCCGGCGCCCGCGAGCCCGAGGCGTCCCGCCCCACGGCAGCCAAGGCCGATGCCCGCGACGATCAGCAATGGCAACAGCGTGCCGATCAGGTTTCGCACATCGACGAAGTCGGGGCCCACCGCGGCCAGGGCGAAAGGGACGATCAGCGCGGCCGACGCCACGCCGGCAATCGTGAGACCGCCCCTGCGCTCACGCGGAGTCGCCCGCCACAGGAGCAGCCCGAGGGCGACGGCAGCCAGGATCAGCCCGGCGACGAGCACGGCGCCGCGGAGAGAGCGGACCGGGGGGCTGCCCACCAGGCCGCCCGGTTCCTCGCTCGCCAGGAACCCGAGCGCCACGCCGGCGGCACGGTGCAACAGCGGGACGGTTGTGAAGTGGTTCCTCCTGCCCGTCCCCTCCTGTGTGATCGCGAGTGGGAGCAGCGCCAGGCCGACGGCGGCGGTTGCGCCGAAGGTCACGAGCGGCCCCCGCCGCGGCCAGCCGCGGGCGATGAGCCAAAGCCCCTCCGCTCCGACCACGAAGGCGGCGAAGTAATGCGAGCAAAGGGCGAGCGCCGAGGCGGCCGCCCACAATCCCAGATTGCGAGGCGCCGGATCGTTGAGGCAGCGTGCGAAGAAGTAGAGCCCCCAGGCGACGAAGAGGACGAGGAGCGCGTACGAGCGCGCCTCCTGCGAGTACCAGACCAGGTAGGGATTGACGGCGACCAGGGCGGCGGCGATGAGCCCGGCCCGGCGAGAGGCGAGCTCACGCGCCGCGAGGTACGCCGCGGGCACCGTCAGGACGCCGATCAAGGCCGACAACGAGCGCAGCCCGACCTCGCCCGTTCCGAACAGCTGCGTCCACACCCAGGCGAGCAGGTAATAGAGCGGTGGGCTGCGCTCGGAATTGATCACGACATGGAGCGTTTCGCCAAGCCCGCCGTGCAGAACCCGCCACGCCGTGACGGCCTCATCATGGTCGTAGCTCTGGTGAGAGAGCGTCGCGAACCGGATCACGGCCGCCGCGCTGAGGATTCCCCCAAAGATCAAGATCTGCCTGCGAGTCACGAGAGCGGAGGCCTCCTCTAGGGCGCCCAGGTCCAGGAGACGAACAGGACCGCCCAGAGCGCCACCAGGGGAGCGCAGACCGCGAGCACGGCTCTGGTTCGCCGCCGTTCGGTGGCCCAAAGCGCCAGCGCGATCCAGAGCGGAAAGATCACCATCGCGAACCGCGGCAGCGACCGCAACGGCTCCCCGGCGGTCGGGGCGGAGACCGCGAGGGCGAGGGCGATCGCGGCATAACACGTGTAGGCGAGCGGAAGCTTCCTCCACGACTGCCACAGGAGCCAGATGCAGACGGCGAGGACGGCGAGCTCGACGACCTTCCGTAGGTCGCCCATCTTGGCGCCGGGCGGAATCCCGGGGGCGAGGGCGACCAGGCTCTTCAACCCCAGCCAGGTGCCCGCCGGTACGCCGCCGAGCGGAGCGAAGCTGCGGTGCCAATGGCTCTCCAGCTGAAACGGGGTCAACGCGTGGCCCAGGCTGAGTTTCAGGTAGACCAGGTAGGCGACCAGCCCGACCGGCACGGCGAATATCCACAGGGCGTCCGGCCGCAACCGGTACCGGGGCTTGAGGCCCTGCGCCGCGGAATCGGGCGGTCGGTCGGCTCGGGGGCCGTAGAGGTAGAGAACGAGTATCGGCAGGACGAGCAGAACGCCGCCGTTGCGGGTGGCCGCCGCAAAAGCGCCGAGCACCCCGGCCGCCCACCATCGCCCGCTTCGGGCGGCGGAGAACGCCCCGACGGTGAGCAGCAGGAAGAGCGCTTCCGTGTAGACGGCGGACAGGAAGAGCGCCGGGGGAAGCCAGGCATATATCCAGACCGCGCTGCGGGCCACGCTCGCGCCCAGCTCGAGCGCCGTGAGCCTGTAGAGAAGGCACAGAGCCCCGAGGGCAAATCCGCAGGACAGCACGGCGCCCGCGATGAGGTTCGCGGCGCTTCCGCCCCCGAACACCGCTCCCCCTGCCGCCACCAGGCCCGGATAGAGCGGAAAGAACACGGTTTGATCAGCCTGGTGGTAGCCGAAGTGCGCGATGCCCAAGAACCAGACCGAGTCCCACCTCGCGGCTGGGGCGGCGAGCACGTTGGCCACCGTGTCGTGAAATGGCGTCGCCAGGTGGTGGTGGTTGAAGCTGTTCGCGGCGAGCTTGCCCGGCCCAACCGTCAGGGCGGTGGCGATGCCGGCGACCCAGATGACCGCTCGAGACGAGACCAGCGCTGAACCCGATTCGCGCAACGCCACCGGCATCGAGGTGAAGTTGCCGATCTCACATGAACTTCGGCTGAAAGCCTTGTTTATCGGCGCTTGATGCTGGTGAGCACGAACCGCTCGTGGTTCCCCCTGACCACCTGCTCCTTGATCGAGCCGATTCCGGGGGCGTTGTACTTCTTCTCGGCAACGCCCTTGTCGATGGCGCTCGTCTCGACCGTGACCAGAACGTTCTTGAAGGTGCCTGCGGGCACCTTGACGCTCGGCGCGATCCCAAGAACGCGCGCTTGGTCGACCGCGTGGCCTGGCCAGTTGTACTGCCGGTAGGCCTCGCCGGGGTTCGGGTCGCCCGCCATCAGAATTCCCGGCTGGGCGCCGTTTACCCCGGCCGGTCCGGAGTCGATCGCCTTCACCCAGCGCCCGTGCTGGAAGTCGTAGGTGTGCTCACCGAGGTACCAGACGTTTCCCCCCCTGTCCTGCGCGACCCAGTCGAAGGTCCGTTGGACCTGCCTCCCACCCTGGGAGACGATGTCCCGGACGACGAGGCAGGCCACGCCGAGGACCTTCCTCGTCTGGTGGGTCACGATGACGTCGGTGGTCTGGGGGGTCTTTCCGTTCTCGGCGACCCCTCGGTAGTGCAGGGCGGTACCCGGCTGGTACGGCAGATAGCGATTGTCGATCGTGGCGACGAAGTTCGCCGGGTCGATGGTCGGGCTGTACTTGCCGTGAATCGGGGCCAGGACTCCAGCCGGCGCCGACCCCGGCAAGGTGGTGCTGGAGTCGCCTCCCGAACCGCAGCCGCCGGCCAGCAGGCCGAGCAACGCCAAAGCGATCGTCGACCTCACCGCCTTCCCCCGCCAGGTCCCATCCAGTCTGCGTCGCATCATGGTCATCCTCCGGTTGATCCAGCGCTTGGGCGCATCCGACGTTGATCGAGGCCAGGCTGGCGAGTGCAGATGAGACGCCGGTGAAGGCGGGTCAGCAGCGAACCGCCTCCAGCAGCGACCCCGAGCTGGGACTAGCGGGCTATGAGTGGGTGATGCTCACCAGCTCGAAGCGTTCGTGGTTGCCTTTGACCACCTGCTCCTTGACCACGCCGACGCCCGGGGCGTTGAACTTCTGCTCTTCCGCACCTGGCTCGAGGGAGCTCGTTTCGACCGTAACCAAGGGGCGCTTGTACGCTCCGGCCGGTACGTTGACGGTGCCGTTGGGTCCGACAACCCGTGCCTGGTCGAGGGCGTGACCGGGGTAGTACTCCTGGCGGTAGGACTCCCCGGGCTGCGGATTGCCCGGCATGATGATCCCCGGCTGGGCGCCGTTCACGCCGGCCTGCCACGAATCGGGAGCCTTCACGGACTGGCCGTGGTGGAACTCCCTTGCATCTTCACCCATGTACCAGACGTTGCCCTGCTTGTCCTGGGCGTACCAGTCGAAGGTCTTCTCGATCGGCGTCCCGCGCTCGGACACGACATCCCTGACGACCGTGGAGTTGACGCCGAGGATCCGCTTCGTCTGGTGCGTGACGACTTCGTCGTCGGTCTGCGGGGTCTTACCGTCCTCCGCGACGCCCTTGTAGTGGAGGCCGGTTCCCGGCTTGAACGGCAGGTAGCGGTTGTCAACCGTGGCGACGAAGTTCGCCGGGTCGATGGTCGGGCTGTACTTGCCGTGAATCGGGGCCAGGCTTGCCGCGGACCCGGAAGGGGCGCTTGCAGTCGTCGGCGTGGTGCTTGCCGTGGTGGACGGGGTGGTGCCGGAACCGTTCGAGGAGCCGCAGCCCGCGGCGATCAAGGCCGTCACGGCCGCCGCCCCTACGATGATCGTTTTCATGGGATATCTCCTTTGTTGCCCAACATTCGCTGACGCGACGATCGTCGGCGCAGATGAAAGAGCCGTGACAACACCGTGCCTGTCATCTTCCCTTCATCTCTTTCGGCCAGCTTTGGGGGCACGGGGAAATGCGAGTCCTGATCGTTGAAGACCACGCGAAGATGGCCGGCCTGATCAGGCGCGGCCTTCGCAAGGAGGGGATGGCGGTCGACGTGGCCACCAACGGCGAGGACGCGCTGTGGCGGGCTCAGGCCACCGAGTACGACGCGATCATCCTCGACCTGATGCTGCCCGGGATCGACGGCTTCGAGGTCTGTGGCCGCCTGCGGGCGGATGGCGTCTGGTCCCCGATCCTGATGCTGACCGCACGCGACGCCGTCCGAGACCGCGTAACCGGGCTCGACCAGGGCGCCGACGACTACCTGACCAAGCCCTTCTCCTACGCCGAGCTGCTGGCCCGCCTACGCGCCCTGATGCGGCGCGGCGCGGTCGAGCGCCCACCAGAGCTTCGAGTCGGCGACCTGCGCCTCGACCCCGCGCGCAGGCAGGCCTGGCGCGGTGAGACCGAGATCCAGCTCTCGGCCAAGGAGTTCTCGATCCTCGAGACCTTCATGCGCCGGCCCGGCGAGGTGCTGTCGCGATTCCAGCTCCTCGAGCACGCTTGGGACTATGACTACGAGAACCGCTCCAACGTCGTCGACTCCTACATCCGCCTCCTGCGTCGCAAGATCGACCGCCCGTTCGGGGTCGAGAGCATCGAAACCGTGCGGGGTGCCGGCTACCGCCTTCGAGAGAAGGCTGGACGCTGAGCCGACTGCCGATCAGGCTCCGGGTCACCTTGGTCTTCGCCGGGATCATGGCGGTGGTGCTGGCCGCGACCGGGCTCTTCCTGCGCCTTCGCTTGGAGCACAACCTCGACCAGTCCATCAACCAAGATCTCCAGTCGCGGAGTGACGCACTCGTTTCGCTGATCCGTACTGGCGAGGTCCACCTCGGCGAGCCGGTCCGGAGCGCCCTGAGGGCGCGCGGCGCGAGCTTCGCTCAAGTGTTGACGCCCGCGGGGAGGCTCTTCGAGCCCCACGCCCAGCCGGACGCTGGCGCCGTCCTCGGCCTGACCCAGGCTCGGCGCGCCGCACGAGGGCCGACCTTCGTCGAGCGCCACGGGGCTCCCGGGCTCCAGGGCGAGCCGGTTCGGCTGCTGGCCACGCCCGAAGGGTTCGAGCGACATCAGTTGATCGTTGTTGTGGGCACGTCGCTCGCGGCCCGCAACGACGCCTTGCGGAGCCTGACCACGCTGCTCTTGATCGGCGGACCGGTCGCGTTGCTGCTCGCGTCGCTGGCCGCTTACTGGACCGTGGGGGCGGCGCTGCGCCCCGTCGAGGCGATGCGGCGTCGCGCTACGGAGATCTCCGCGGCCGAGTCCGAGCAGCGTCTCCCCGTGCCGGAGGCCGAGGACGAGCTTCGCCGCCTCGGCGAGACGCTGAACCAGATGCTTGACCGGCTCGAGGCCGCGCTTCAGCGCGAGCGTGCATTCGTCGACGATGCCAGTCACGAGTTGCGCACGCCGCTCGCCCTGCACAAGGGCGAGCTGGAGCTGGCGCTGCGCTACGGGGCGACCAGGGAGGAGCTTCGCACCGCGATCGCGTCGGCGATCGAGGAGGCGGACCGCCTCTCCCAGCTGGCCGAGAACCTGCTCGTCATCGCTCGGTCCGACAAGGGCATGCTTCAGATCGAGCGAGAGCCACTCGAGGTCTCAGGGCTCTTCGCCACGGTCGCCCAGAGGTTGAGCGACCGCGCGCATCAGGCCGACCGTCCGCTGGCGGTCGACGACCCGGACGGCCTCATGATCGAGGCCGATCGTCTCCGGGTCGAGCAGGCGCTGACGAACCTGGTCGAGAACGCCCTGCGGCACGGGAAGGGGCGGGTGCGGCTCTGGGCGCGGGCCACGGAGGGGACGGCCGAGCTTCATGTCAGCGACGCCGGCCCCGGCTTTCCCCCCGATTTCCTCCCGCACGCCTTCGAGCGGTTCAGGCGGGCTGACGCAGCGAGGGCCGAGGGCGGCGCCGGCCTCGGACTCGCGATCGTCGACGCGATCGCCCGGGCGCATGGCGGGCACGCCGGCGCGCAAAACCCCTCGCAGGGGGGCGCCGACGTGTGGATCGAGCTCACTCGGGCGGGAACCGGCTAGCGCGTCGCCCGTCGGGGGGCCGGGGTCGCCGGCGGCGAGGGGCCGCCCGACGTCATGCCCCCGCCCGTTGCAGCACCTCGAGCTCCTCGACCCGCAGCCGGCCCACCTCGAGCTCCTCGATCCGCAATCGCTTCACTCCGCCGCGCCCGATCGCCAGTCGCCCGATCGCCAGTCGCCCGATCGCCAGCGCGCCGACAGCCCCGGCGCCGACCGCCAGCGCGCCGATCGCGCCGGCGCCCAGCGATCCCGCGCCGGCCGATGCCCGCTCCACCTCGATCACGCTCCTTCGTCGTCGGGCGAGCCATCCGCCGACCTCCCGGCCCCGCTTTGCTTCTCGCCTCATCGGACCTCCTTCATGAGCAGCCGGACAGGGCGGTCATCGTGTCATGCCGGTCGATCCGGCTCGGATAGGCTGCCGCGGCGATGAAGCAGCTCGCCGACGGCGTCTGGCATCTGAACACGTTCTTCCTCCCGAACACGATCAATGCCTTCCTCGTCGACGACGTCCTGATCGACGCCGGGACTCGGCAGTCGGGCCCGAGGATCCTCAAGCAGCTCCAGGGCCACACGGTCAACGCCCACGCCCTCACCCACGCCCACCCCGACCACCAGGGCGCTAGCCACGAGCTCTGCGAGAACCTCGGCATCCCCTTTTGGGTGAGCGAGCGCGATGCCGACGCGGCCGAGAACCCCGAGCTGATCCGCGAGCGCCAGCCCCACACAGCGATGGCCCGGTTCTACATCCGGATCTTCATGGGACCGGGGCACCCCGTCGATCGGATGCTCGGCGAGGGGGACGAGGTGGCGGGCTTCGAGGTGCTCGACGTCCCGGGCCACTCGGCCGGCCAGGTCGCCTTCTGGCGCGACTCCGACCGGGTCCTGATTCTCGGCGACGTGCTCGCGAACATGGACCAACTCACCGGGATCCCCGGCCTCCATGAGCCGAAGCCATACCTGACCCCGGATCCGGAGCAGAACCGCCGCTCGGCGAGAAGGCTCGCGACGCTGGAGCCGAACCTCGTCCTCTTCGGCCACGGCGCCCCGCTGCGGGACACGAGGAAGTTCGTGGACTTCGTCGAGGCCCTGCCGCAGTAGCGACCCGGTTCGATCGGCCACCGCCCCCGCTCAGAAGCCGGGATCTCGCCAGGTGCGCTCGCCGAACCGGTCCCTCACGGTTCGGATGTAGCTCCTGGCCGGTTCGGTCCACCAGCGGCCCGCGTACCAGGCCCCGACGCTTCCCCAAAGGTCGCCGGCCCGGTACGGCTCGGCTCGGCGGCCGACGGCAGCTGGTCCGTCACCTACCACAAGAACGATCCGACGTCGTTCACCCAGATCCTCGCGACCGCGAAGAAGCGGAAGCTCAACAAGCGCACGATCTGCAAGAGGGGCGTTTCGCAGGCGGCACTCGGCTAGCGACTCTGCCGCCGTTGGCGACGCCGGGAAATTCGTCGCCGGGGGCGCGTGCTCCGCCCAGCCAAGGGCATCCGGCGTGAGTGGCGCCGGTGACTGGGGCGGCCTCCGGATCGGCTCGCTGCCGGCTCGTACACTCACCCCGGATGGACCGCTACGACCCCCAGGAGATCGAGCGCCGCTGGCAGGAGGTGTGGGCGGGTGAGCGCACCTGGGAGGTGTCCAACCCCGGGCAGCGGGGCTTCGACGCAACGAAGCCGAAGAGCTACGTGCTGGAGATGCTGCCGTACCCCTCCGGCGAGCCCCACATCGGCCACCTGAAGGTCTACTCCGTGGGCGACGCCGTGGCCCACTACAAGCGCCGCAACGGCTCCCGGGTCATCCACCCGATGGGCTACGACGCGTTCGGCCTGCCAGCCGAGAACCACGCAATCAAGACCGGCGAGCATCCGCGGGTCTCCACCGACGCCGCAATCGCCGAGTTCCAGCGCCAGTTCCGGCGCTGGGGAATCTCGATCGACTGGAGCCGCGAGCTCGGCACCCACGAGCCCTCCTACTACCGCTGGACCCAGTGGATCTTCCTCAAGCTGCTCGAGCGCGGGCTCGCCTATCGCAAGGAGGCGGCGGTGAAGTGGTGCCCCAAGGACGCCACGGTGCTCGCCAACGAGCAGGTCGTCGACGGTCGCTGCGAGCGTTGCGGGACCCCGGTCGAGGTGCGCCAGCTCGAGCAGTGGTTCCTGCGGATCACCGACTACGCCGACCGGCTGCTCGCCGATCTCGACTCGATCGACTGGCCAGAGCACGTGAAGACCATGCAGCGCAACTGGATCGGTCGCTCCGAGGGCGCCGAGGCGATCTTCCGCTGCGAGGAGCCGGGGATCGACTACCCGGTGTTCACCACCCGCCCGGACACGCTCTTCGGAGCCACGTTCTTCGTGATCGCGCCGGAGCATCCCGATGTGTTCCGGCTCGCCGAGGGCACTCCCGACGAGCGCCGGGTGCACGAGTACGTGAACCGGGCGCTGACCGAATCGGCCGAGGAGCGCGGCGCGGAGGAGCGCGAGAAGACCGGCGTGCCGCTCGGCCGCACGGTAACCAACCCCGTCAACGGGGAGGAGATTCCGGTCTTCGTCGCCGACTACGTGCTCATGGAGTACGGGACGGGCGCGATCATGGCCGTGCCAGCGCATGACCAGCGCGACTACGAGTTCGCCACCGCGTTTGGGCTGGAGGTCCGACCGGTGGTCGAGCCGGCCGACGGCGAGGCCCCGGAGGGCCAGGCGTACGTCGAGCACTCCGAGGGGGAGACGCTGGTCAACTCGGGCGAGTTCACCGGGATGCCCGCCGATCAGGCGATCGACGCGATCACCGGGTGGCTCGCCTCCCGCGGCAGGGGCAAGCCCGCCGTCAACTACCGGCTGCGCGACTGGCTGATCTCGCGTCAGCGCTACTGGGGCGCGCCGATCCCGGTCGTCTACTGCGAGCGGGACGGCGTCGTTCCCGTCCCCGAGGACCAGCTCCCGGTGCTGCTTCCCGAGATCGAGGACTACGCGCCCCAGGGGCGCTCGCCGCTCGCCGCCGCCGAGGACTGGGTGGCCACTGAGTGCCCGCGGTGCGGGGGGCCGGCCCGCCGGGAGACCGACACCATGGACACCTTCGTCGACTCCTCGTGGTACTTCCTGCGCTACTGCGATCCCCGCAACGAGCGGGCGCCTTGGGACCGCCAGGTGCTGGACAGCTGGATGCCCGTGGACCAGTACATCGGCGGGATCGAGCACGCGATCCTGCATCTGATGTACGCCCGCTTCTTCGTCAAGGC
>JAHEXV010000105.1 GCA_023251935.1 bacterium
CGAGAAGGGCAACGCCCTGCGCCCGGCGATCCAGGATCTACGCGCCTGGGCGCAGCGCTGGAACGGCGCCTAGCCCTCCGCCCTACCAATCCCGGGGGTTGCCCGGCGGAATCCGATCGCGGACCAGCGTCGCCTCGATTACCTCCACCGGATAGGGCCCGGTGCTGGCGCGAAAGGCATCGAGCTGGTTCGGCCCCAGGGTCTCGAAGGCCGCCTCGACGGCGAGCGCGTAGGTGGCGAGGATGACGGCGCCGGCGGGCGGGGAGGGAGCGAAGTGCTCGCGCTTCGCCGTGAACGCGAACACGCGATCGAACTGCGCCCCGGCCGTCGAGGCGAGCTCACCCGTCACCTCGATCCGCTCGTAACGGATCTCGCGGACGGCGAGGCGATCCAGCTCCTCCTCGCTGACCTCGAACAGCGCCCCGTTCGGGTCGACGCCGCCGCCCCCCGGGTCGACGTTCAAGCCAAGGCAGTACGGGGGGGTCGTGCCGTCCGGCCGGGCGAAGGTCTTCTCGGAGCGAAGGTTGTCGCGTGCCAGCGACCAACGCCGCCGCCAGCCGCCGAGCCGCGCCGCGCCGGCGTGCTCGATGCCTCGCCCCAGGGTGCGCTCGGCGCTCGCCACGCTGACCAGCGATCCATAGGCGAACAATGCGAGCCGAGGGCTCACGATCCGGTCAATGATGCCCGCCGCGGGCGCCAGGCCGGACTTCCGCACAGGCGCGCCGCCGCCGGGCAGCCGAAGCAGAGCGAGCGATGCGGCCTCTCGGTGCGGCCGAACTCGCCGCCGCGGATCCCGGCGATCAATCGCTCGAGACGATCGCGAGCCGCAGCGAGCCCCGACGGATCGTAGGCCTCGACCACGGTCCGCTCGGGGGCCTCGAGAAAGCAATAGGCGGCGCGAAGCGCGCCATCGGAGCGATTCGCGAGCGCGGCGCTGACCGCCAGCGCATACAGGTCGCGCTGAGTCTCGTAGCGCTTCGCGAGCTCGGCCGCGTCGGATCCCCGCAGCGCGTCGGTCTTGTAGTCGACCACGACCATCCCGTCCTCCGTCTCGCACAGCAAGTCGATCTTGCCGCGCACCACGGCGCCCGCGAGCTCGACCACGAACGGAACCTCGGGCCGGATCCGCGCTCCGCCCTCGGCGAGCTCGCGACAGAGGCTGGATCCGAGCCAGTTGTCCACGAGCGTCTCCACGCGGCCACTCGCCTCGGCGTTCCCAGCGATGCCCTCCCGAGCCAGGATCGCATCCATCTCGCCGCGAGACGGGCGGGCCCACGAACGGCGCGCGCAGGCCTCCAGGGCCCCGTGGACGCAGTTGCCGATCGCGAGCGAGCGCCGCCGGGGCCCGAGCTCGGGATCGACCAGCTCATCGACCTCACGCTCGCCTTCGGCCACCGGGTCGCTGGCCTCGCCGTCGCCCGCCGCCAGCGGCGACGCCAGGCCGAGGACGCGCTCGACATAGAAGCGATAGCCGCAGCCGGCGTAGTCGGCCAGGGCCGAGTAGGACAGGTGGCCCGCGGTCTGGGGGATCACCGGCTCGGGGAGCAGGGGAGCCGGGGGCGGTGAGGGGACCTCCGGGCTCGCGTCCGCCGTCGGCCGCCGGCGCCGAAGCTCCGCCGCCCGGTCCGCGCTTGGCCTCTGAACCCCCACCGCGAGCCTCGGCTTGATGCCGCCCGCGAGCCCTCCGCCGACCGCCGGCGCGGGCGGCAGGTCGGTCTCCGACTCCTCGATCGACCAGCCGCGCGCGGAAAGGGCGCCGAGGATCAGGTCGATTGCCGCCGTTGACGGCGACGCCTCGACGGCCCCCCCGAGGCTCGAGCAGCGGGCGATGCCACTCAAGATCAGGCGCTCACGCGCCCGGCTCGCGGCCACGTAGAGCAGGCGAAGGGACTCCTCGACCTCCGCCCGCCTCTCCTCCTCGCCGAGCTCGACCAGCTCCCAGAGGCGCAGCGATTCGCCCGCCGCGATCGGGAGTCGCATCCCGAACCTCGCGCTGGCGGGATCGCCGATTCGGCCGGTCAGCCGGCCGATCGCGACGTCGGGGTGGCGGAAACCGGCCGCCAGCGCCCGTCCCAGGTCCGCCACCGCGACGACCGGGAACTCGAGCCCCTTGGCGGCGTGCACGGTCATCACCCTGACCCCGTCGCGCCCCTCCACTTGCATGGCGGCCATCCCCTCACGCTCGTCGCGGCGCGTGCGGTCCTCGGCGAAGTCGAGGAAGCCCCGGAGGTCGCGTCCTTCGTGCTGCTCGTACTCGGCGGCCAGGCGCATTAGCTTCCGCAGGTTCGCCATCCGCCGTTCGCCGTTCGGCAGCGAGAGGATGGAGAGGTCGTAGTCGAAGGCCGATACGGCGCGGTCGATCAGCGCATCGAGTGGGCGCAGAGGCGCCTCGGCGCGGAGGGCCAGGACGATGTCGCGGAACCGCGCCAGGCGATGAACGTCATCGGCCGGCATCGCCTCCGGCAACCCCCAATCGGCGATCGTCGGCCAGATGTGACGGGGTCGCCCCTCCGTGTCGCGGGCCGCGCGACGGAGCAGCCACAGCGCGTCGGCGCTCACGCCGCACGCCGGCGAGGCGAGAGCGCCGAACAGGGCCTCGTCGTCGAGCGGGTTGGCGATCACGCCACAGAGGCGGAGCGCGTCCTCGACCTGCTGCTGCGACCAATAGCCGCGGCCGCCGACCACGTACGGCGCAAGGCCGGCGCGATCGAGGGCGTCCGAGAACGCGTCCACGTGGGTGAACGCGCGCAGCAGGACGACCATGTCCCCTCTCCGAACGCCCTCGTCGGCGAGCTCCCGCAGGCGCTTGGCCACCAGGCGCGCCTCGGCCACGCAGGCCGGGTTGCCCTCCCCCGGGGGTGGATCGAGCTCGATCTCGCTGGACCGCCAGCCCGTCTCGTCACCGCGCCCCTCCTCGGAGGCGTCGGTGACCAGGAGCTCGGCGGCGGGCCCGCCACCGGTTGGGTCGCCGGCGGATTCGCGCCCCGCCTCGAGCGGCCGGAAGGCGGGCCCGAACAGCGTCGCGCCGAGGAAGTCCACCGTGGCCAGCACCTCCGGCCGCGAG
>JAHEXV010000106.1 GCA_023251935.1 bacterium
CCGTCCTGGCCGATCCCCTTGCGCATCGCCTCCTTGAGCCCGACCGCGTAGCCGATCGAGGTCGACGCGTGGCCGGCGCCCATGATGTCGTGTTCGGACTCGAACACCGAGCAGAAGGGCGCCAGCCCGCCGTACTGGCGGATCGTCTCGAGGCGGTCGCGCCGCCCGGTGAGCACCTTGTGCGGATAGGCCTGGTGGCCGACGTCCCAGAGGATCTTGTCCCGCGGCGAGTCCAAGAGGCTGTGGAGGGCGACGGCGAGCTCGCAGGTCCCGAGGTTGGCGCCGAAATGGCCGCCGATCTCGCCGATCACGTCGATGATCAGCTCGCGCACCTCCTGGGCCAGGGCCTGGAGCTGATCGTCGCTCAGGCCCTCCAGGTCCCGCGGGCCATCGATCCGATCCAGCAGCCGCTCGTCGCCTCTCGCTTCTCGCTTCTCGCTCATGCGTGACGGGTGTAGATGAAGTCGGCGATCTGGCTCAGGTCGCGCGGGTCGCCGCTCACCGCCGAGAGCGCCTCCTGGGCCTTGCGGTGCGACTCGCCAGCCAGCTCTCGCGCTCGCTCCAGCCCGAACACGCTCACGTATGTGACCTTGCCATGTCGCTCGTCGCTGCCCCGCGGCTTGCCGAGCTCCTCGTCGCTGCCGGTGACGTCGAGGATGTCGTCGACGATCTGGAACAGAACCCCCAGCTCGTCGGCGAACCGCCGGTAGGGAATTGTCTCAGGTTCCGCGACGCCCTCGAGGGCGAGCACCACGCAGACGCTGGCGGCGATCAGGCGGCCCGTCTTCAGCGCGTGAAGGCGCCGCAGCCGGTCGGCCGCCTCCGACCCCGCCGTCGCCGGAGCTGGAGACGAGGAGACGGCGGGCAGTGATGTCGTCACGTCCATGTACTGGCCGCCGACCATCCCGTCGACGCCAACCGCGCCGAGCAGCTCGCCGAGCGCAGCCAGGACGGCGGCCGGAGCCCCCCGCTGGCGCTCGGTGAACAGGTGCAACGCCTCGGCGAACAACCCATCCCCGGCGAGGATCGCCACGTTCTCGCCGAACATCACGTGCGAGGTCGGGCGCCCACGACGAAGCTCGTCGTCGTCCATCGCCGGCAGGTCGTCGTGGATCAGCGAGTAGGTGTGGATCAGCTCGATCGCCGTCGCGGCCGGGAGCACCGACTCGGGCTCGGCGCCGAGCGAGCGCGCGGTGGCCAGAGCCAGAACCGGCCGGATCCGCTTCCCGCCGGCGAGCAGCGAGTAGCGCATCGCCTCGTCGAGCCCCTCGGTCTCAGGGATGGTGGCGAAGCGAAGCCCGCCGAGACATCTCTCGACGAGATTCTGCAGGTCGTCCGGGTACGTCGTGACTGAGGGCGCTGTCCGACCGCCCACGGGGGCGTCGCTCACGCCCCCTCGCCCTCCCTCGAGGCGCGAATCGCGCCGTCGATCTCGGCGCTCGCCTTGGCGACCAGGTCGGCGGCCTCGCGGGCGAGGCCCTCGGCCTCCTCGGCGTCGAGCTCGGGATCGCGGAGACGCGCCGCGATCTCGCCCAGGCGCTCGATCAGCTGGTCGGTGGTGCCCATGGCGCCAAACGGTACATCGAGCGAACCCGTCATCCGAGGCTTCGAGCGCGACTCAGCCCGGCTCGGCCCTGGCGGCGGCGCCGAGGATGCCGTTCACGAAGCCCGGCGCGTCGGAGCCGCAATAGCGCTTGGCGATCCCCACCGCCTCGTCGATCGCCACCTCGGCGGGGACGTCATCGCGGTGGTGAAGCTCGTAGAGCGCGACCCGCAGGATGCTCTTCTCGAGCGCGGCAATCCGCTCCAGGTCCCATCCCCGGGAGAGCCGGGCGATCTCGTCGTCGAGCGCCGGGCGATGCTCCTCCACCCCGGCGACCAGCTCGCGGGTGAACGGCTTCGCGTCGTCGAGCGCCGGGCCCCCGTCCTCGCGCCTCACCTCGCGCTCGTAGAGGGCGAAGACCGCCGCACGGCGCTGATCAGAGCGACGCATTGGTGGCGCGCATCGCGACCCGGTCAGGCGCGCGAGACGTACTCGCCGGTCCGCGTGTCGACCCGCACCCGGTCGCCCTCGTTGACGAACAACGGCACCTCGACCCGGACCCCCGACTCGAGGGTCGCGGGCTTCGTGCCGCCGCCCGAGGCGGTGTCGCCCTTGACCCCGGGCTGGGTCTCGGCGACCGCCATCTCGATCGCGCTCGGTACTTGCACGCCGACCGGCCGCTCGTCGACGAACAGGACCTCGACCTCGGAGTTGGGAAGCATCCACTGCATCGCCTCGCCGGCGACCTCGCGCGCGAGCTCGAGCTGCTCGTAGCTCGCGTTGTCCATGAACACCGCCGCGTCGCCGGAGTCGTACAGGTATTGCATCCGGCGCGTCTCGGTGCGGACGGGCCGGAACTTCTCCCCGGCCCGAAACGTCTTGTCCTGAACCGAGCCGTCGTCGAGCTTGCGCAGCCTGGTGCGCACGAACGCCCCACCCTTGCCGGGCTTGACGTGCTGGAACTCGAGGATCCGGTAGATCGTCCCGTCCACCTCGATGTGGGAGCCGTTCTTGAACTGGTTGGTCGAGATCGCCATCTGCCTTCAGCCTACCGGCGCGCGCTGCAAGCATTACGGCCGAGATGGCCACGGCAACGACCAGCCGCCGCCCCCGGATCGGCGCCGCGCTCCGCGAGGGCGAGCGGGTCACGCCGCTGGAGCTGTTCTTCGACCTCGTCTTCGTCCTCGCGCTGACCCAGTGCACCTCCCTGATGTCCGCTCACCCCACCTGGCAGGGAGTGGCGCAGGGCATCCTGGTGCTGGGCGTCCTGTGGTGGTCGTGGGTCGGCTACGCGTGGCTGACCAGCGTCGTCGATCCCGAGGAGGGCGCGGTTCGCATCGTCCTCTTCGCCGCGATGGCAGCGCTGCTGGTGGTGGCGATCTGCGTGCCCGAGGCATTCGACAGCCTGGCGCTCGAGTTCGCGCTCGCCTATGGCGCCGTGCGCGGGGCCCATATCGCCCTGTTCATGCTCGCCAGCCGCG
>JAHEXV010000107.1 GCA_023251935.1 bacterium
ACCGACGACGTCGCGGCGCGCTTCATGGGCTACCGGTGGAACGTGACCAGGGTCGGCGACGCGAACGACCTCGAGCTGCTCACCCGGGCCTTCGAGGAGTTCAAGGAGGAGAAGGACCGGCCGACGTTGATCATCGTCGACAGCCACATCGGCTACGGGTCGCCTCACAAGCAGGACACCGCCGAAGCCCACGGAGAGCCGCTCGGAGAGGAGGAGGTGCGCGAGACGAAGCGCGCCTACGGGTGGCCCGAGGACGCGCAGTTCCTGGTCCCCGACGGCGTCTACGAGCAGTTCGCCAACGGGGTCGGCGAGCGCGGCCGCCGGCTGCACGCGGAGTGGGACCAGCGGGTGGCGGACGCCGACCCGGAGCTGGGGACCCAGATCGACCAGATGCAGCGCCGCGAGCTCCCCGACGGGTGGGACGCCGACATCCCGAGCTTCGAGGCCGATCCCGACGGGATCGCCACCCGCAAGGCGTCCAACGAGGTCCTGAACGGGATCGCGCCGCGGGTGCCGTGGCTGCTCGTCGGGTCAGCGGACCTGACCGGCTCGACCTCGGTCGGCCTGAGCTACGAGGGAGCCGAGCCGTTCGAGCCCCCCACGCGCCATGGACGTCAGTTCCACCTCGGGATCCGCGAGCACGAGTCGGCCGCGATCGCCAACGGGCTGTCGCTCTCGAAGCTTCGCCCCGTCTGGTCGACGTATCTGATCTTCTCCGACTATGCCCGCCCCGCGATCCGCCTCTCCGCGCTGATGGAGCTGCCGGTCATCCACTGGTTCAGCCACGACTCGATCGGCCTCGGCGAGGACGGCCCCACCCATCAGCCCGTCGAACAGCTGGCCTCGCTGCGGGCGATGCCCGGCCTGAACGTGATCCGCCCTTGCGACGCCAACGAGGTGGCCGAGGCGTGGCGCGTGATGATGCAGCAGAAGCACCAGCCGAGCGCCCTGGTCTTGACCCGCCAGAACGTGCCGGTGCTCGACCGGTCGAGGTACGGATCGGCCGAGGGACTTCAGCGCGGCGGCTACGTGCTCGCCGACTGCGACGGCGAGCCGGACGTGATCCTGATCGGCACCGGCAGCGAGGTATCGCTGGCCGTCGACGCGTACGAGGACCTGAGCGCGGACGGGGTCAAGGCGCGCGTCGTCAGCTTGCCCTCCTGGTACCTGTTCGACCTCCAGCCGCCCGACTATCGGGAGAGCGTCCTGCCGGAGGCGGTCCAGGCGAGGGTCGCCGTCGAGCAGGCATCGACGCTGGGCTGGGACCGCTACGTGGGGCCCCGCGGGCGGATCGTCGGCATGCACACGTTCGGCGCCTCAGCCCCGCTGAAGGAGGTCCAGCGGAAGTTCGGGTTCACCCCGGAGCGCGTCGTCGAGGCGGCGCGCGAGCTGCTGGGGGGATCATCAGGGGGTTGATGTGGTGAACCCGACCCAACGACTGCACGAGCTCGGCCAGAGCCTCTGGCTCGACAACATCACCCGCGAGATGCTCGGCGACGGGACGCTGAAGCGCTACATCGACGAGCTCTCGATCACCGGATTGACCTCGAATCCGACCATCTTCGACAAGGCGATCAGCGGTGGCGACGCCTACGACGAGCAGATCGTCGACCTCCACGGCCGGGGCGTGGAGCCCGAGCAGATCTTCTTCGAGCTGGCGCTCGCGGACCTCCGCGACGCGGCGCGAATGTTCGAGCCGACCAACGACCGCACCGACGGCGTCGACGGCTGGGTGTCGCTCGAGGTCTCGCCGCTGCTCGCCGACGACGCGAAGGCGACCATCGCCCAGGTCGCCGAGCTCCACCATCGCGCCGACTGCAACGTGTTCATCAAGATCCCCGGCACCCTCGCCGGGCGGGAGGCGATCGAGGAGTCGATCTTCGCCGGCACCCCCGTCAACGTCACCCTGCTGTTCTCGACCGAGCACTACCTCGGCGCGGCAGAGGCCTACATGCGCGGCCTGGAGCGACGGATCGAGGCCGGGCTCGACCCAGCGGTCCCCTCGGTGGCCTCGCTGTTCGTCAGCCGCTGGGACGTGGCGGTGGCCGACCAGGTGACCGCGGAGCTGCGCAACCGGCTCGGGGTAGCGGTGGCCGAGCGCGCCTACGGCGCCTATCGCAAGCTGCTCGACTCGGAGCGCTGGCAGCGTCTCGCCAACCAGGGAGCGCGGCCCCAACGGCTGCTCTTCGCCAGCACGGGCACCAAGGACCCCGACGCCTCCGACGTGCTCTACGTCGAGGCGCTCGCCGCCCCGTTCACGGTCAACACGATGCCCGACAAGACGCTGCGGGCCTTCGCCGAGCATGGCGAGGTGGGCGAGCCGCTGGCCCCCGACGGGGGTGAGACAGACGGCGTGCTGGCCGAGTTCGAGTCCGCCGGGGTCGACGTCTCGGAGCTGGCCGCCCGCCTGCAGCGCGAGGGCGCGGAGGCATTCGACGCGTCGTGGAACGACCTCTTGCAGTCGATACGCGAGAAGAGCCGCAAGCTCGCCGCGGCGGGATGAGCTCGAGCGAGATCCGCTCCCAAGCCCGCCGTCCCACCCTCAGAAAGGAGCCCTTGCAATGCAACTCGGAATGATCGGATTGGGGCGGATGGGCGCCAACATGGTCAGGCGCCTGTTGCGCGCCGACCACGAGTGCGTGGTCTTCGACCTCGATTCCGACGCCGTCAGCCAACTCGCCGGCGAGGGCGCGATCGGCGCGGAATCGATCGAGGACCTGGTCGGCAAGCTGGCGCCGCCGCGGTCCGTGTGGCTGATGGTGCCGGCCGCCGTCGTCGACGGGACGCTCGACGACCTCGTTGGCTCGATCGAGAAGGGCGACGCGGTGATCGACGGCGGGAACTCCTACTACCGCGACGACATCCGCCGAGCTGCGCGGCTTACCGAGCAGGGCGTCGACTACGTCGACACCGGGACGAGCGGCGGCGTCTGGGGGCTGGAGCGCGGCTACTGCCTGATGATCGGCGGGCCCG
>JAHEXV010000077.1 GCA_023251935.1 bacterium
AGATCTACACGCTTCGCGGGGCGGCGGTGGTGTCGGAGCGCGGCACCCGGACTCTGACCGGCGTCGAGGCCCAGGGGATGACCGCCTGCCCGTGTGCGCAGGAGCTGGTGGCGGGGCGCGCTCGCGAGCGCCTCGTCACCGAGGGCTTCACCGACGACGAGGTCGAGCGCGTGCTCGCCGCCGTCCCGGTCGCAACCCACAACCAGCGGGGCATCGGATCGCTTCACATCGGCCGCCCGGAGGGGGTCGAGCTCGACGTCGACGCCCGCGATCTCCTCCACATCGTCGAGGCGTCGATGAGCTCCGAGATCTACGAGTTGATGAAGCGCTCGGACGAGGTCGCCGTGGTCGAGAAGGCCCACCTCAATCCACGGTTCGTCGAGGATTGCGTGCGCGAGATGGTGCGCCGGGTGGCCGAGTCCTATCCACAGCTCGGCGAGGGCGGCTTCGTGCTCGCTCGCCAGGAGAACCTCGAGACCATCCACCGCCACTCGGTGCTCGCCGAGCGCTCCGGGCTGCTGGCGGAGATCGTCGCCGAGCTGTCCAGCGGTGAGCATTCGCGCCACCACATGACCGAGCGCGAGTGGCTGGAGGCTCCGTGCTCCGCCTGACGCGGCGGCAGCGGCGCGCCCGTGGATCCGTAGGCAAGTAGGGCAAGGGGTCTCCGAGCGCGCCCTGCCCATCCGATGAAGGGTTCGGTACCCCATGGGTACCAAAGTCTTCAATTGTTGGCTCCGGGGGGTCGCTCTCCCCCTACCCAGCCGACTTGCCCTACCCAGCCTCCGTTTTCGCGGCGCTTCGCCGCATGCGCTCGACCGCCAGCCGTTTGCGCAGCCCGAAGAAGTAGTCGGCGCCGGAGATCACGGTTACCGCGACCGCCAGGTAGACGAGCACGTCCACCCAGGTGGGCGAGGGGTTCCAGATGATCAGCGCGAACACCGCGCCGACCTGGAGCACCGTCTTCAGCTTGCCGAGCCAGCTCGCCGAGATCACGACTCCCTGCTCGACCGCGACCGCGCGCAGCCCGGTGACCGCGAGCTCGCGGGCGATGATCACCATCGCTACCCAGGCGGCGAGCCGGCCGAGCGAGACCAGCGAGACAAGCGCGGCGATGATCAGCAGCTTGTCGGCCAGCGGGTCGACGAGCTTGCCGAAGGTGGTCACGGCCTGGCGGCGGCGGGCGATGTACCCGTCGAGCCCGTCGGTGAAGGCCGCGAGCGCGAACACCCCGGCCGCCAGCGCGTCGCCGTTCGGCGTCTCGCCCAGCAGGGCGACGACGATCACCGGCACCGCGACGATGCGCAGCAGGGTCAGCACGTTGGGCACGTTGAGCGGGAACATCGCGACCTCAGTATCGCGCCTGGCGGGCGAAATCCCGGGACCTAGGTTGCCGCCATCCCTCGGCCACGGCTCAGCGCTCGAGCCCGGTGCAGCACCTCGTCGAGCATCGCCTCGGTGAGCCTTCCGGTGAAGGTGTTCTGCTGCGACGGGTGGTAGCAGCCGAGCAGGGCGAGCCGCCCGACCTCGACCTCGGCGCCGTGGCCGAACCGGGGCTTGGGCCGTGGAAGCTCGGTCCCGAGCTCGCGCAGGGCGCGCAGGGCTCCGTGCCAGGCGAAGGACCCCAGAGCGACCACCACCCTTCGGCGGTCGAGCAGCCGGAGCTCCTCGACCAGGTACGGGATGCAGTTGTCGCGCTCGGCTGGCGTCGGGCGGTTGCCGGGCGGGGGACAGCGGTTGACGGCGGTCACGTATGCGCCCCGCAGTCGCAACCCGTCATTGCGATCCTCCGAGCGAGCCTGGTTCGCGAACCCCGCCCGGTGAAGAGCCCCGTACAGCCAGTCGCCGGATCGATCGCCGGTGAACACGCGCCCGGTCCGGTTGCCGCCGTGGGCCGCTGGAGCGAGCCCGACGACCACCACCGTGGCCCGCGGATCGCCGAAGCCCGGCAGGGGTCGGGCCCAGTAGAGCTGATCGCGAAAGCGCCGCGGCGGGTCGGCCCCCGCACGTTGACGCCATTCGACCAGCCGGGGGCAGCGGCGGCAGGCAACGATCTCCTTCGCCAGGGCGGGCAGGGATTCGGCCATCGGCCCAGGCTAGGCCGAGCGGCGTGGCCAGCGCACCGCCGCGAGCCGGTTCTCGAGGCGCCTGCCGACCGCGAACATGCCGATCCACATCACCGTAGCGACGCTGGTGCTCACGAACGCGACCGGGATCGAAACCAGGAACACGATCGCGACCAGGAAGTTGGCAGGCCCGGCGAGGCGCTCGGACTCCCGCGCCTCGGGCCAGACCAGGTTGCGTCGGTACGCGTAGATGATCTGGGCCTGGAAGGTGAGGCTGACACAGGCGAGGTTGATCGCGTAGAGGACCACCGCCACCGTCTGCCGGCTGTAGTCCCCGAGCACCTGCGAGCTGAATGCCACCAGCACCAGGAAGGCGAGGTACAGGAGGTTGAGCCCCATCAGGACCCCGTCGAAGCGCTCCAGCGTCGCGAAGAACCGGTGATGGGCGATCCACAGCCTCCCGATCACCGCGAAGCTGATCGCGTAGGCCAACAGGTCGGCGTCCTGGTTGAGCAACGTCTCGGTCAGGTCCTTCTGTCCCTCGGGGATCAGCAGTCCGAGCACCAGCAGGGTGATCGCAATCGCGAACACCCCGTCGCTGAAGGCGACGATCCGGTTGAACTCGACCCCCGCCTCGTCGCGGTGTCGCGCCTGCCCCCCGGCGACCGCGTCGAAGCGGCTTCTGCGCTCTTCGGCCACCCCCTCAGATACGGCCAGGGGCCCCAGAACCCTGCCGATCGACGCCGACGGCGGGTTGCCCGGTTCGGGGCGCGGTAACCTGGCTAGCCCGAGGGCGCTACGCCGCGAACCGCCCTCCAACCGAGATGGCGCGCAACGGTCCCGACCTCCGCAAGCTCGCAATCGTCCCCGCCTACAACGAGCAGGGGATGGTCGGCCGGGTGGTCCGCGAGATCCAGCGGCAGGCGCCCGGCTTCGACGTGGTCGTGGTCGACGACGGCTCGACCGACAACACCGCGTCCGAGGCCGAGGCCAGCGGCGCGGTGGTCCTGCGCCACCCGTTCAACACCGGGATCGGGGGTGCCATGCAGTCCGGCTTCAAGTACGCGCTTCGCCACGGCTACGACGTCGCCGCCCAGGTCGACGGCGACGGCCAGCACAAACCGGCCTACCTGCCCGACCTGCTCGGCAAGCTGCAGACCTCCGGAGACGAGGCCGACATGGTGTGCGGGAGCAGGTTTCGCGGCGATCCCGGCTACAAGGTCCCGTTCGGCCGCCGGGTCGGCAACCTGATCTTCTCGGTGGTGCTGACGGCGATCTGCCGCAAGCGGATCAGCGACCCGACCTCGGGGTTCCGGATGACGAACCGCCGCGGGATCGAGCTGTTCGCCCGCGACTACCCGCACGACTACCCGGAGGTCGAGGCGATCCTGATGCTGCACGCCCACCGCCTGCGCATCCACGAGGTGCCGGTGCGGATGAACGCCCGCGGCTTCGGGCGCAGCTCGATCGACTACCCGCAGAGTGCCTACTACATGGCGAAGGTGCTCCTCGCCCTGCTGGTGGGATTGTTCCGCCGCCGCCCGACGCCGGTCGAGCCGCCCGGGAAGGACGAGGTCGTCGAGCCGCCGGCCCAGGACGCGATCAGGAGCGGGGGCTCGGCCGGATGATCCCGCTGCCGCTCGCCGCCGCTCACGAGGTCGGCACCAAGGCGCAGATCGTCGCGGTGATCGTCGCGGGCATCTTCCTCGGCGTCGTGCTCGAGCTGGTGCGACGTCGCCGCCTGGTCGAGCGCTACGCCCTGTTGTGGATGCTGGCGGCGGTCGCGATGCTGGTGCTGGCGGTGTGGCGCGATGGTCTGAAGACACTCGCCGACGCGGTCGGCGTCCACTCGCCCCCCAATGCTCTGTTCCTGGTCGCGCTGGGTGTCGTCTTCATCCTCCTGCTCCACTTCTCGATCGCAACCTCGCGGCTCTCCGAGGAGACCAAGATCCTCGCCCAGGAGGTCGCCCGGCTCGACGCCGAGGCGAGGGCGGCCCGGGAGGGCTCGGCGAACGGCGACGGCGGGCCCGCGCCAGCGGCGGAGGACGCCGCGGCCGAGGACGCCGGGTCAGCTTCGGCCGCGGCCGCCGAGCAGAGCCAGCGTCAAAAACCAGTAGGCGCGTAGCGCCGCCCGCAGCACGCGCGAACGACCCGTCGGTCCCAGATAGGGCGATTCGAGGTCGGGCGTCAGCCGACCAGCGAACTCCCCCGCTCCGATCGCCCTGGTGGCCTGGATCTGCCGCCGCTCCCGCCACAGGCTCGGCAGCGAGCGCGCGAGGTCGACCCAGGCGGCCGCCTTCTGACCGAACCAGCCGCCGGCGATCGAGATCGGCACCAGGGCCAACTCGGTGGCCGCGAGCGCTGGGGCAAGCAGCGCCAGCAGCGCCGCCGGATAGGTTCGAATCAGGGTCGCCCATCGGTTGCGCTCCAGCCGGCGCCACTTTCCCGGCCCCTTCTCGAACTCGTAGTCGTGGTCGACGCGGGCGGCGGGCTCAACGCCCAGGCTTCCGCCCGCGAGCCGCAGTCGAAGCGACAGGTCGACATCCTCGTGGTAGAGGAAGAACTCCGCGGCGAACCCTCCGACCCGCTCGAATCGCCCCCGGGGGATCGCCAGGCAGGCGCCGGAGACGAAGCCCGGCTCGGCGGTCGGCGGCTCGGCGACGAGGCCCTCCCCCGCTCCCCCCGCCCAGGCGAGGCCGGTGAAGTGGATCACGCCGCCATGGCTGTTGACCGCCCGACCTCCCTCGGCGGTCACCAGGCCCTGCCACGCCGCCCACCCGCGGCCGTCGAGCAGCGGTCGCTCGATCGCCTCCCGAAACCCTGCCGCGGGAGTCGCGTCTGGATTCAGGAAGACGAGCAGGTCCGCGGTGGCTGCCGCGGCCCCCCGGTTGGACGCCGCGGCGAAGCCGAGATTCGAGCCCGTCTCGATCACGATCGCCCCGGGCGCGAGCTCGCGAACCGCCTCCGCGGTGCCGTCGCAGGAGTCGTTGTCGACCACGATCAGCTGATCGTCGGCGCGCAGCTGGGCGCCCACCACGGGCAGCGCCCGGCGCACCGCCTCGCGGCAGTCGTGCGTGACGATGACGATCGAGAGGCTCAGCCGAGCGCCTGGAGAACCTGGGCCGTGTCCCCGAAGGTCTCCGCGTCGGCGATTCTGCCCTCGCGCAGCTGGTAGACCCAGACGGCGCGATTCTCGATCGTCGCACCCCCCTTCGTGCGTCCCTTCACCTTCGCGACCACGATCACGTGGTTGTCGTCGGCGCCGAGGACCTTGTCCGGGGTGGCGCTGAACTGGTCGAAGTTCTCGTTCAGCCTGGCCACGAAGTCGCCGAACCCCTCCGGGCCGGTGTACGTCCCGCCCCATGGAAGCGTTTCGGGAACCCGCGTCTCGGCCGACGGGGCGATTACCTCGAGCACCGCGTCGATGTCACCGCGGCTGAATGCGTCCCACGCACCCTGGACCACGTCCACATTGTCCTGCGCCATGCTCGTTCTTCCTTTCCTGTCCGCGTTCGGTGCCTTGACCCTATTGGGCGGGAGCCGCAACGGTCAACCGGGGGGTCGTCGAAAGCCGGCGCCCGGATTCGAACCGGGGACCCCTTCATTACGAGTGAAGTGCTCTACCAGCTGAGCTACGCCGGCGCCGCGCGAAGTTTAGGCGGCGCCGTCCTCGGCCAGCCGGTACCCGATGCCGCGAACGGTGAGCACCAGCTCGGGGTCCTGGGGGTCACGCTCGATCTTCTGGCGCAGGTTGGAGATGTGGACGTCGCAGGCGCGCACGTCCCCCGAGAACTCGGACTGCCACAGCTCCTCCATGATCTCGCGGCGGCTGAACACCTGGCCCGGCCGCTCGGCGAGCAGCCGCAGGACCTGGAACTCCGATCGGGTCAGGTTGACCGGCTCGCCCCTGATCGTCACCAGGTGGCGGGCGAGGTCGATCTTCACCGAGTCGGTCTCGATCCTCTTGCCCTCGCGCGCCGACGACGTGCGGTCGAGCTCGCGGCGACGCAGCTGGGCGCGGACGCGGCCCAGGAGCTCGCGGACCGAGAACGGCTTGGTCACGTAATCGTCGGCGCCGACCTCGAGGCCGACGACCTTGTCGACCTCGGCGTCCTTGGCGGTCAGCAGGATGATGGGCACCGGGCTCCGGGCGCGCACGTCCCGGCAGATGTCGAGGCCGCTGCGCCCGGGCATCATGATGTCGAGGATCAGCAGGTCGAAGCTCGGGGACACCTCGCCCAGCTTGCGATCGGCGTCGTCGCCATCCTCGGCGAGCGTCACGTTGAAGCCCTCCTGCTCGAGCGCGTAGCCGACCGCGTCCCGCACCGAGGGCTCGTCGTCAGCGATCAGGATCCTGCCGTCGGTCATCTCGTCATGCCACCGGGGTTGCGGCGGGCTTGGCCAGCGGCAGGCGCACCCAGAAGGTGCTGCCGACCCCGAGGCTGGATTCGACGCCGATCTCGCCGCCCATCACGTCGACCATCCGCCGCGCGATCGACAGGCCGAGGCCGAACCCCTCCTGCTCGAGCGAGCCCGAGCCGCGGTAGAAGCGCTCGAACACCCGCTCCACTTCTTCCGGGGCGATTCCGCTGCCTGTATCGCTGACCTCTATCAGGACCTCGCTGTCTCCGTGCCGACGGGCGCGAAGCGTAACGACGCCGGGCGCAGGTGTGTTCTTGAACGCGTTGGTGAGCAAGCCGATCAGCACCTGGCGCAGAAGGACGCCGTCGCCTTCGACCGCCAGATCGGGGTGAGCCTCGAGCCTCACCTCGAGCCCATCGGGCGGGGCGACGGCCTGCGCCGCCTCCTCGATCACGATCCTCACCTCGACCGCCTCGGTGCTCCCCTCTCCACCTGCCTCGATCCGCGCCAGGGTGAGCAGCGAGTCGGTCAGACGGCTGACCCGCTCGGCGTCCTCGGAGAGCCTCCCCAGGAAGTGCTCGCGCGCACTGGGGTCGTCCTTGGCGCCGGCTCGCAGCACCTCGATCGCCCCCGAGATGCCGGCGATCGGGTTGCGCAGCTCGTGGGCGGCGTTGGAGACGAACTCCCGCTCGGCGATCTCGCGGCGGAGCGCGGCGGTCCGATCGCGGACCACGGCCAGCACCGCGTTCTCGGCCGCCAGCTTGCGCGTTCCAATCGCGTAGACGCGGTCGCCAACCCTGAGGCCGTCGTGCTCCGCGGACCCTCGCTGCGCCGCCCGTCGCAGCCAGGGGACCAGCGCGTCGATGGCCTTGGCGTCGGGGCCGATCAGCCGCTCGGCGGCCGGATTCGAGAACCGCACCTCCCCTTCCGTCCCGACGACCATCACCGCATCGTCGAGAGCGTCGAAGATCGCCGACAGCCGATCGCGCTCCGACGACAGGGCGCCGAACGTCTCCCGGAGCGCGACCCGCATCGTCTCCAGCGCCGTCCCCAGCTCGGTGATCTCGTCGCGCCCCCCGGCGCCCTCGAGCGGCTCGTCGAGCTTGCCCTCGGTGATCCGCGCGGCGCTGTCGGCGAGCCGTTTGACCCGCGAGGTGATCGCGGTGGCGATCAGGAATCCGATCACGATCGCCACCGCGATCGCGACCGCGCCGGCTGTGAGACGGTCGCCGCGCAACGCCTCGACCGCCTGCGCGATCTCCTGCGGGCGCTCGGCCCGGGCCAGAATCGTCCCCGAGAGGTGGCCGTCGCGGAACACCGGCGCCGACGCCAGGGTCACCGAGTCGGGGAGCGAGTTGACCGCCCGCGAGCCTCGGAGGGCGACCGCGACCGCCATCCGGCGCCCTGGAACCGAGCCCAGAAGAACCCCCCTCGAGAAGGGCGGGGTCAGCAGATGCCCTCGATCGTCGAACGCCCACGCCGAGTAGCCGGGGTCGCTGATCGATTCCAGCTCCGCGCGGGCGAGCGTCCAGGGGTGCGTCCCGATCCGGTCGGCGAGCCGGACCGTGCGCCCGACGGTGATGTCGGCGGCTCGCTCGCTGGCCGCGTTGTTGCTCGACCCGCTGATCAACGCGTACGAGAAGCCCGCGGTGATCAACGCCACGGCGGCGAATCCGATCGTCAGGTAGAGGCGCACACCGAACGGCCGACGGGTCCGAGGCGCCGCGGCGGGCTGCCCGATCGCGGTGGTGCCGCTCACGATGCGAAAGAGTCTAAGCGTCCCTTAACAGGGCTTCCAGACGAAAGGCCAGCGCCTCCAGCGCCAGCTCCTCGCCCACGTTGACCTGGAGGCGCCGCCGAGTCTCCATCGCGAGCTCGGCTCCGCGGCGGGCCCGCCGTCCGTCGAGGTCGGTGGCGATCGCCTCCAGCTCGTCGAGGAGATCGGCGTTCAAGACCAGGCCGTCGGCGCCCTCCGCCACAGCGGCCAGGTCGCGCAACCAGGCCGCGATCAGGGCGAGCCCGAGGTCGAGCGCCTCGGTGCGGGCCCGCCGCGCGGCCCGCTTCGCCGCCTCCTCGGCCTCGCGGTCGCTGCGTTTGGCTCCCGGCCCCTC